>JAYTDO010000076.1:0-7219 GCA_043735935.1 Chthoniobacteraceae bacterium | reverse complement strand
CGGCTGCATCTCAACGAACCCAATGGGCGAAAATCCCGAGGCTTTCACGCAATCAGTTCATTGATCACGTGCCCGTGCACGTCCGTGAGACGGCGGTCGATGCCGTTGTTGCGGAAGGTGAGCTTCGTGTGGTCGACGCCGAGTAAACGCAGCACCGTCGCGTGAATGTCGTAAACCTCCGTCGGCGCGGCGCGGTCCAGCGGCTTGTAGCCCCACTGGTCGCTCTCGCCAGCGACGACGCCGCCTTTGATCCCTCCGCCGCACAGCCAGTTGGTGAAGACGTACGGATTGTGGTCGCGCCCTTTTCCACCCTGCCCCGAAGGCATTCGTCCAAACTCGGTGGTCCACAAAACGATCGTATCATCGAGCAGGCCGCGCTGTTTCAGATCCCGAATCAACGCGGCCGCACCACGCGCAAAGCCGCGCGCGAGCGGGCCGTGATCGCGCTCGACGTCTTCGTGCGAATCCCAGTTCCGGCGCGGGAAGCCATTATCGTTTCCGCTCCAAACCTGCACGAAACGCACTCCGCGTTCGAGCAGCCGCCGTGCGGCGAGACATTTGCGGCCAAAATAGTCGATCTCCTCGGCGGCATTGATCTCCTTCGGCCACTCCTTCACGTCATTGCGAATCCCGTACATCTCGAGCGTCTTCGGAGATTCCTTCGAGATGTCGAGCGCCTCGGGCGCGGCGAGCTGCATCTTCGCGGCGAGTTCGTAGCTGCGAATACGCGCATCAAGCCGCTCGTCGCTTGCGCGTGTGACCGCGTGAGCCCGGTTGAGACGCGTGAGTAATTCACCGCCAGCGCGCTCACTCGCGGAGGTGATGAAGTCGCCGCGCTTGTCCGGAAACAGGTCGGTGATCGGATTTTCCGTGCCGGGATAAATGATGGTGCCCTGGTGCTGCGCGGGCAAAAAGGACGCGTCCCAATTTTTCGTTCCATTCGAAGCGAGCCCGCGATGATCCGGCAGCACCACAAAGGTCGGCAGGTTGTCGTTCATCGAACCGAGTCCGTAGCTCACCCAGCAACCCATTCCGGGGAATCCCGGGCGGTTGAAGCCCGTCGTTTGCAGGAGTGTTCCCTGCGAGTGGACGCCGGTCTT
Organism: Chthoniobacteraceae bacterium; assembly: GCA_043735935.1. Lineage (GTDB taxonomy): Bacteria > Verrucomicrobiota > Verrucomicrobiia > Chthoniobacterales > Chthoniobacteraceae > JANLQB01. The sequence continues at coordinate 6,119 of JAYTDO010000076.1, read as the reverse complement.
GCCGACTAAATTGTGAACCCATGCGATCTCATCCACGACGCCACCGAGGTCCGAAACCACCTCGCCAAGCATCTTGCCGGATTGTCCGTACGGCTTGAAGTCCCACACGGGCCTGAGCCACGGGCCGAGGCCATCTTGAAAGGCCTCCACCGGCTCACCGAAATCGCTCGGCTGGCCGTTCTGCTTGACCAGTTCGGGTTTGTAATCAAATAGATCGATGTGGCTCGCCGCGCCCGCCATAAAAAGCTGCACCACGCGTTTCGCTTTCGCCGGATAGTGCAGCGTACCGCCGAGCACGCCGGGTGCAGTTCCGGCGAGCGCCTTCTCCGTGCCGAGCAAGGCTGCGAGCGCGATCCCGCCGAGGCCGCCACCGCTCTGCCAGAGAAAGTCGCGACGCGTGAGCGGTGAACCTTGCCCGGCTTGATGAAAGGGAGAGTTGTTCATTTTTGCGATCAATCGACGAATGCAAACTCGTTCAGGTTCACGATCATGCGGCACGTGTTCGTGAGGCCATATCGGGTGGCGTAGGCGGTCAGCGTCGCCAGTTCGTCGGCGGTTGGAGGACGCTGCACGGCGAGGCGCATCGCTTCAGTGATTTGCGCAGGCAGGTCAGCACCCGCCTTCTCCACGCGAAGGGCGAAGAATTTTGCCATCGTGACCATGAGCTGGTTGTTGAGCTGGGCCAGCGCCTGGAGCGGCGTGATGGTTTGGTTCCGCTTTTCAACCAGCATCGACGGGTCGGCGCAATCGAGCGCAGCCATCCACGGCTGCTGCTGGCTGCGCACCAGGAAGCGATAGATCGAGCGCCGGTGCAGCACGGGATTCTCAGGGTCCGCCAGCTGGTATTCATAGTGCGGCGAATGCTCCGGATGCGTGACGACAAAATCCTGGAAACTCGGGCCGCCCATCTTGAGATCGAGCTTTCCGGCGACGGTCAGCACGCTGTCGCGGACCGCCTCGGCCTCAAGCTTGCGACGGTTTTGGTGCCAAAGCAGCGTATTCCCGGAATCGATCTCCGACGCCTTCGCGTTGGTCGCACTTGAAGACTGCCGATAAGCAGCGCTCGTCACGATCAGCCGGTGGAGCATTTTCACCGAGCCTCCCATATCATCGCGGAAGGTGACCGCGAGCCAGTCGAGCAGTTCGGGATGCGAGGGAAGCGCCCCCATCCGGCCGAAATCGTTCGGCGTTTCCACCAGCCCGCGCCCAAAGTGGTATTGCCACACGCGATTCACCATCGTCCGCCAGGTGAGCGGGTTTTTGTCGTCCGTGATCCAGCGCGCCAGCGCCGCGCGGCGTTCGGCCTCCGGCGCGTCCTTCGCGATGTCGAAGCGGGCAGGCAAAGCCTCGACGCCGGTGATCGCGCCGGGTCCCACTTCGCGGCCGGGGCGCTTCACGTCGCCGCGAGGCAGGATGAAAATCGGCCGCGGCTTGCCTCCCCTTGCGCCGGTGCCTTTGAACGCACCGCTGCCTGAGTACACCGTCGCGGCGTATACCAACCGCGGCGCCGGCAGCGCGCCGAGTTGCCCGTCGATTTCCGCCGTCTCTCTCTCCGCCGCGTCGAGTTCCGCGCTCGCACGTTCCCCAAGCGCTGACTCGATGATCAGTCGGCGCGCCGCCTCCAGCTTCGTCGTGTCCGACGCCCCCACCGCAGCCCCCGCTGGGTCCGCGCCGGCATACCAGCCGTCGGTAAGATTGTCCCTCGTCCAACGCACCGGCGCCTCGATGCTATCGAGCGAGCTGACGACCGCCCGCGTTGCGAGATCGCGGCCCGCCGCATCCAAGACTTCGAGTTCCCCGAGCGCGAAGATGAAATCGTCCTTCCGTGGCGCGAGCCGCGTCGCCGTCACGCGCACGTAGCGCGCGCTGCCCCCGACGCCGTAGTTCACCGCGCGGATCTTCGGGTTGGCAAAATCCTTCGCAGTCTCGTCCACCAGCAACGTCACTCCCACTGCAAACGTCGCGTCCTCGGACGCCTCCACCCTGAAGCGCACGGGAAACCCGAACCCGTCTCCGATCCCGTTGAAATCATCGCTGCACGGATGCAGGACGACCTGGCTGAGTGCCGCCGCCTTTCCGAGGTCCACCTGCACCCACTTCGCATCGTCCTGCCTTTGCGAGATCGCCGAGTGCCAGCCGAATCGCACGCTCAGATCCCCCGCTGGCTTTTTCAGATCCGCGAGCTGACGGTCCAGCGCCGTCAGCACGTCGCCCGCCTTGTCCGCAGCCTGTTTTCCGAGCGCCACCGCCCGCACCGACACCGCCGCCTTTCGCGCCGTGAGCGCCGTCCGCTTCGCTGCCACCGCCGGATTCTCGTCGTACGTCCGGTCCGCGCGATCCACCGCGGCGAAGACCGATTGCAGGCTGTAGTAATCCTCCGCCGAGATCGGGTCGAACTTGTGATCGTGGCACTGCGCGCAGTGCACCGTCATCGAACAAAATGTGTTGATCGTATTCGCCACCATGTCGTCGCGGTCGAGATGGCGCGCGATCTTTCCATCCGTTTTTTCCTCCGGTACCTCCGCATGTCCGATCAGATCCCAAGGTCCTGCGGAAATAAATCCGAGCGCAGTGACGCCGTCCTCAGTTCCTGGAAAAAGCGCGTCCCCCGCGAGTTGCTCCTTCACAAAGCGCGCATACGGCCGGTCTTCGTTGAACGCACGGATCACGTAGTCGCGGTAAGGCCACGCGTTCGGCCGCGGCTGATCCTTATCGTAGCCATGTGTCTCTCCGAAATGCACCACGTCCAGCCAGTGCCGCGCCCAGCGCTCGCCGTAGCGCGGCGAGGCCAGCAGACGGTCGGCGAGTCGTTCGTAGGCGCCCGCGGATGTCTCCGCGAGAAATGCGTCCATTTCCTCCGGGGTCGGCGGCAGCCCCGTCAGGTCGAAGAACAGCCGGCGCCCCAGCGTCCGCGCGTCCGCCTCCGGCGCCATCACCAGCCCTTTCTCCGCGAGCTTCACCGAAAGGAACGCATCAATCGGATTCGCCGCGCCCGCCGGCACCGGCGGCTTTGCCACCGGCTTGAGCGACCACCAGTCCTTTTTGTCCGCCATCTTCGCGCTCGCCGAGTCTGGCCAGTCCGCCCCGGCGTCGATCCAAGCCCGCACCTTTGCGATGTCCTCGAGAGAAAGCGGCTCGCCCTTCGGCGGCATCTTCAACTCCGGATCATCGCCCGATACAAACTTGACCAGCGGGCTCTGCGCCGCCTTGCCGGGCACGATGTTTGGGGCGTGTTCATCCCCGCCGCTCAACGCGACCTTCTTCACATCCAACCGGTAGCCCCCCTTCTGTTTTTCAGGTCCGTGACATCTTGCGCACTTCGCGTCGAAGATCGGACGAATGTCCTGTTCGAACGTCACCGCGAACGCGAATTGCCGAGCCAGGAAGGCGACAAGTGCGATTGGGACGAATGGGTTGCGCATGGCTCAACAGCTATATTCGCACCGTCGCCCACATATAGCCACGCTCGCGTGTAAACCTAAACAGACCGCTCATTACGTATTGGCATACCCACCCAAACGGCCAGATTGGGGGCCTCATTTTTAAACGCCTCCCTGACACTTTCCCCAGATCCCACCGAAATGCGCTACAAACTCCTCTTTGCGCTTGTCGCACTCGCCTTCCAGCGACTCGCCGCTGTGCCGCCGCGGGATGCAGCGCCGCTCGGTGCCTCGGAGCTGCCTCGCGATTTTCGCCTGCACATCGAGTTTTCGGGGCCGGAGGGTGGGAGCGTGCGCCTTGGAAAGGCGCTCATAGTTCCTCTCGCGAATGCCCGCCAGCACGATGTCGCGTGGGAACATCCGGCGAAGGGTGCGCCAATACTGCGCGTGTGGTCCGACGGGAAACTCGTGCGCGGGCCGGAGGAAATGGCGGGGCTTCCGCAAAGCGGCGCGCAGGATTTCCCGGACTCGAAACTCAATCTCGGAGAGAATTTCACGGCACTGGTGACTTTCGAGGCGGGCGGCGATGGTACGCTTTTCTCAAAGTGTGCAGCGGCCGGGAAGTGGGCGCCCGATTCGAAAGCGCTAATCATTCGCGGTGGGCGGCTCGTATACGATATCGGCTGGCTCGGCTCGATGAACGGCGGACCCAAAGTCGACGATGGCAAGCCACATACAGCGGTGCTTGCGCTGCGAAATGGCGCCGCGCAGCTTTTTCTTGATGGGAGGCTGATCGCGGAGAAGTCGGGCTTCGTGAAGCCGGATGTCAGCGGGCATATTTTCAAAATCGGCCGCGCCGCGCCGGATTTTGCAGGCGATCTTACGAATGGGAAAATCGCAAACGTGCGGGTGTGGAAGCGCGCGCTGCCCGATCCCGAACTTGCGCTGCTTTTCAAAGGCGAGGGCCGCGGCGCCAACACACCGGACTTCACATACCAACCGACAATCGGAGGCGATCGACCGATCATCGAACCGGAAAAGGGTGTGACGGTCCTCGCCTCTTGGGTGCAGCCTTTGGAGCGCAGCGACCACGCGGAAATCGTGAACGGCTGGGATGACAAGACACTCGCGGAAGGCGCGCAAATTTACGCGGCGCTATGTGTCGTCTGTCATGGCACGAAGGAACAGCCGGGCTCGCTGCCGACGGCGCTGCGCTTTGCGGAGGGAGCGTTCAAAAATGGCGCGGACCCGTATTCGATGTTCGTCACACTCACCAAAGGCTTCGGCCAGATGGTCGCGCAGCCGCAATACACGACCGAACAGAAATACGCGGTGATCCAATACATCCGGGAGACGTTCCTGCGGCCGCATAACAAGACACAGCTCAGCGAAATCACTCCTGCGTATGTGGCGTCGCTACCAAAGGGGCTTGCCCACGCCGAGACCGAGAAGGAGGACCGCACGCTACCGACCTACAAACGCATGGAACTCGGGCCGGCGCTGTTTTGGACGTATGAAATCGCGCCTGGCAACATCGCGCAAAAAGGCATCGCGATCCGGCTCGACGACGGTCCCGGCGGAGTGAGCAAAGGCCGCGCATGGATGGTCTACGATCACGACACGATGCGCGTGGCGGCGGCGACGACCGGGGATTTTGTGGACTGGAAAGGCATCGCCTTTGACGGCAGCCACGGCACGCACACGGGGCTCACTGGCGAGCGGCAATTCGTGAATCCCGTCGGTCCGGGATGGGCGTCGCCCTCCTACGGCTGGGAGGATAACACCCGCGTCCTCGGCAAGGACGGGTTGCGCTATGGCCCGATCCCGCACGGCTGGGCGGACTACGAAGGACTTTACCTTTGCTCGGGCAAAGCCGTGATCGCCGCGCGCGTGGTCGGCACGCGCGTGCTCGAGTCGCCGGGCTGGCTCGATTACGGCGCGACCCCCGTTTTCACCCGCACGCTAAACGTCGCGGAAACGAAACGACCACTGTGGCTGCGAGTCGCACCCGATACGGTGAGCGTCGCCATTACCGGCGACGGAAAACTGCGAAAGGAAGGCGGATTCTGGATCGCGGAACTCACCGGAAACGCAAAGACCCGCCTCTTCATCTCGCGAGCGGATGCCGCGTCCCTCGAAGCACTCGCGAAAACTTTTACCGCGCCGCTCGACCTCTCGCCCCTGACCAAAGGCGGGCCCGCTCAGTGGCCACAGGAAACCGTGACTACATCCGAGGCAGGAAAGATTGACGGTGCTTTCGCCGCCGACACGTTTCCGCTTCCGCTCGAGAATCCCTGGCAGAGTTGGATGCGGCCCGGTGGGTTTGATTTCACACCGGATGGGAAAGGCGCGATTGTCGCGATGTGGAATGGCGACGTGTGGCGCGTGGACGGGATCATGGCGGCCGCGCCCTCCCCCCTAAAGTGGCGGCGCATCGCGAGCGGCCTCTTCCAGCCGCTCGGGGTGAAGTTTCGCGGGGAAGACCTTTTCATCACCTGCCGCGACCAACTCGCGCGGCTACGCGATCTCAATGGCGACGGTGAAATCGATTTCATCGAATGCTTTAACAACGACGCACAAGTCACCGAGCACTTTCACGAATTCGCGATGGGGCTGCAGACGGATGCGGCGGGTAATTTTTACTACGCGAAGTCCGGTCGCCACGCGCTCGACTCCATCGTGCCGCAACACGGGACGCTGCTGCGCGTCAGTGCCGACGGTTCACACACGGACATTCTG
>JAYTDO010000075.1:0-4087 GCA_043735935.1 Chthoniobacteraceae bacterium | reverse complement strand
CCACGCCATAGTGCTCACCGGCCTCCTTCGCCTCCATTCCCATGAGTCGCATTCTCGCCGTTAGATACTGCGCCCCGACGTTTAACATTCCCGCCAAATGCGCGAATGTGCCCGATCGGGAATGGGGCGGTGGAATGGATTGCGTCATAGTTTCAAGCCTTGCCGCCAACAATCGACCCGCGATGTGTTCTTGAGTGGGAATACTTTGTTGAGAAGGGGAGAAAAGATTTAGTCGTGAATTCTTGCAGCCGCAGACGGTTCGGCGCCCGATAAACATGCATGACTAAATTCGCAATCGACGGCTCATGGAATCAAATCAAAGGCAAGCTGCGGCAGCAGTTCGGCCAACTCACCGACGACGACGTTCTCTTTGTGGAGGGGAAGGGTGATGAACTGCTCGGACGCCTTCAGACAAAACTCGAGTTGGGTGCGGATGAGGTTGATGCCTTGCTCCACAAGCTCAAAGGCGAGCTTTCCGAAGCTAACGAGAATGGCCGCGCTACGGTCGGGTCCATGAAAGCGACCGCCAGTCGGTTCGCCGATGAATTCAAGGGCAGGGCCACTGAGGTGGTGGACGACCTGAAGCACGCGGCCTCGGCCAAGGCGGAAGAATTCAAAGGACAGGCGGGAGAAGCTTACGATCAGGCCCGGCAGAAAGCTCGGACGTTGCACGAGGACGCTGAGGAATACGTGCGCGAAAAGCCCCGCCAAGCCCTCATGACTGCGCTAGCCGCCGGCTTCGTCGCAGGACTGCTCATTCGTCACTGAACGACCTCATTCAGGAGCACGCAGCACGGGCATCGTCCTTCGTTAATATCATTCGTTCAACCCCGCGCACTTCGGTGCGCGGGTGCGTTGACGCCTCGCGATCCCGCGTATGACCGAACAGCCAATACCACGCCGCAAGATCGAGGTCACCGTCTCGTGGGTGACACTTTTGAAGGTATTGGTGGCGGGTTTGTTGACCTACCTCGCGATCACCCTCTGGCCGCTGTTGTCGCTGCTGTTGCTCGCCATTCTGATCGGCATCACCCTTTTTCCCATCCTCCTCTGGATACGACGGCATGGCTTGCCGGATTGGTGCGGCCTGCTGCTGATCAGTTTGCTCCTCTTTGTCTCCATCGGCCTGTTTGCCGGATTTGTGATTCCGACCATCGGGAACGAAGGCACCGAGATGATCAAGAAGCTTCCGTCCTTTCAACAGGACGTCATCCCCCGGCTGCCGGCACCGCTCCGCGACGCGACGAACAAGCTTTTCGAGTCGGCCTCCTTTTCCAATCCCGAGCCGTTGTTGAAGCAGTTCCTCTCTTGGGGAACGGTGGCCGTGCAGAGCCTCGGGGAGTTTTTGCTCGTCCTGGTGCTCGCCGTCTATTTCGTCGCGGATGGGGAGCGCGTGTATCGCTGGTTGCTGGCTTTTCTGCCCGAGTCGCATCGGAAGAAGGTGGGCGAAGCGACGGTCGAAATCGGCACCGTGGTCAGCAGCTATATGCTCGGCCAGTTAATCACTTCGATCCTCTGCGGTGTTTTCGTCTTCACGGTTCTCACCGTTTTGCATGTTCCGAGCGCCGCGCTCCTCGCCGTAATTGCCGCAGTCTTCGATATTCTGCCGCTCATCGGATTCTTTCTCTCGATCATCCCCGCATTGATCATCGCCGCCTCCGTTTCACCGACCGCTGCCGGCTTGGTGCTGCTCCTCTACGGGGTCTATCACCTCGTCGAAAACTACTTCATCGTGCCGAAAGTTTACGGCAATCGCTTGCGACTCTCCACGTTGACTGTCCTGGTTTCCTGCATGGCGGCCGGATTGGTCGCGGGTGTGGTCGGTGCCCTTGTTATTTTGCCGATGGTCGCGTCCTACCCGATCATCGAGCGAATCTGGCTGCGGCGGCACCTCGAAGCGGACACGGTGACTAAACACGCCCAAATCGACGCCGAGGAACATCCGGCGAGCTAGGCCCCGAACGGGATTGATCGACTATGCATCCACGTCACCTGCTCTCACTGCTGAAAGACGCCGCCTCCGATTGGGTGGACGACGGCGCGATGCGGCTTAGTTCTTCACTCGCGTATTACGCGATCTTCTCGCTCGCGCCCCTGCTCGTCATCGTGATCTCGATGGCCGGGCTGGTGTTCGGCGAGGATGCCGCGCGCGGGCAACTGTCGCAGGAAATTGCGCACCTGGCCGGCAAGGGTGCGGGCGAGGCCATCCAGTCGGCGGTGCAATCGAGCGCGGCGCAGAAAGCGACCGGCGTGCTGGCCACGGTCATCAGCACGGCGCTACTGCTCTTCGGCGCTTCGACGGTCTTTGCCGAGTTGAAGGACGCGCTGAACACGATCTGGCGCGTCGTCGTAAAACCGGGCCGTCCGTTTTTCACCCTCCTCCATGACCGCTTCTTCTCATTCTCGATCGTGCTGGCCATCGGCTTTCTCCTCCTCGTCTCGCTGATCATCAGCGTCCTGCTTGCCGCGCTGGGACTCTACATGAGCGGCCGCTTCCAACTCCCGCCCGCGGTCTGGCAGGCGTGGGATTTTGTCATCTCGCTCGCGGTCGTCACCGGACTCTTTGCGATGATCTTCAAGCTGCTGCCCAACGTGCGGCTGCGCTGGCGCGATGTCTGGCTGGGCGCGGTGACGACTTCCCTGCTTTTCACGCTCGGCAAGTTCGTCATCGGATACTACCTCGCGACCAGCAGCATCGCTTCCAGCTTCGGCGCAGCCGGGTCGGTCGTGATCGTGCTCGCCTGGATTTACTACTCCGCCTGCATCCTCTTCTTCGGCGCGGAGATTACGAAAGGTTACGCGCGCAAGTTCGGTTCCGGGATCGTGCCGAACAGCCGCGCTGTCCTGCTCGATGACTTGCTGCGGGCGAGATTGGGGCTGACTTCCGCCACCATTGACGCGGCCTCAACGCCCCCCAGTGTGCCGCCGGCAGCCGAGCTTCCGCGCGAAAAGTAATCCCGTTTAGATTACCCCCTTTTTTTGGCCTCCGCCGCCGCCGGATTTTTCCTCGCGTGGGATGACGCTGATCCGGCCATCGCCTTCCAGATGCGCCGTCTTGATTTGCTCGATCGTTTCCACTCCTTGCTCGCGCGCCTGGCTTAGCAGTTCGTCAGCGGTGATCATCTCCTTCTGCATGTTGCGCCGGAGCATTCGCCCATCTTTCACCAGCGCGATAGCCGGCGGATGCACGAAGCGCTGGAAGAAGGGAAATCGGTAGCCGAGCCAATCGAGCGCGAAGTTCCAGAAGATGATCGTCGAGACGAGGATGATTCCTTCCGGGACCGACTTGTATTCGCTGGCCATGGCGTTTTGCGCGGCGTCGGCGAGGAGGACCATCATCAGGAGATCGCCCATACCGACAGTGCCCGCTTCGCGTTTGAGCACGCAGCGCAGGATCGTGAAGATGCCCAGATACATGATCGTCCCGCGCAGGATGATTTCGGCGATGGAGACGGTGGGGACGAAGGCGGAGTGCCAGTCGATGTCGAAAAGGGCGACGTGCATGGATCTGTGGTTAAGCCGGCGTGCCGAGCGCGGCGATGGGTGCGTCGCCTTTCGCGATCTGTGGCGCGCGTTTGGCGATCTCTTCCATGACTTCGCTGGCGTATTCCTGGAGCAGGCGTTTTTCGCGGTCGGTGAGCTGGCGCGGCTTCATGTCCATGAGGCAGAGCGAGCCGATGGGCTGGCCATTAGGCGCGAGGAGAGGGATGCCGGCGTAGAAGCGGATGCCGTGTTCTTTGAGCAGCGGGTTGTTCGCAAAACGGCGGTCGCGGGCGAGGTCTTCGATGACCATCACCTGGTTCTTCGCGACGACGTGGCCGCAGACGGAAACATTGCGCGCCGTTTGCCGCGCCTTTGCGAGAGCTTCGGGCAGGCCGGTCTGCGATTTGAAAAACTGCCGGTCGCGATCGATCAGCGTGATGAGGGCGATGGGCACCTCGAACACGCGGGCGAGCTTCGCCGTGATACGGTCGAAAACCGGTTCGGCTTCGGTGTCCAGAAGGTGCAATTCCGCGAGCGAGGCGAGGCGTTCTTCCTCGTCCGCGGGGATCGGCGCGGGCGTCATCTCCTCGGTCAGCGATGGCGC
>JAYTDO010000074.1:0-6579 GCA_043735935.1 Chthoniobacteraceae bacterium | reverse complement strand
TGGAGCACGACGAAGCCCGGCAGATCCTTGTTTTCCACGCCGAGCCCGTAGCTCATCCACGCGCCCGCGCTCGGGTGCCCCATGAAGGGAAAGCCGGTGTGGAAAACGTAGTTGCCCTGCGCGTGCTCGTTGACCTTCGTCGTCATCGAGCGGATCACCGCGAGGTCGTCCGCACATTCGGCGATGCGCGGGAACATCTCGCTGATCTCGAGCCCGCTCTGGCCGCGCTTTTTGAACTCCCACTGCGAGCCCATGATGTTGCCGTTCTCGTTGAACATCGTCGGCTTCACAGGCACGGGCATCGGCTGACCCGCCCGTCGCGCGAGCTCCGGCTTCGGGTCGAACGAATCGACGTGTGACACGCCGCCGGACATGTAGCAAAAGATCACGCGCTTGGCCCTCGCCTTGAGTGCGGGCGCGGCGGACGCGCTATCGGAAAGCAGCCCGCGCAGAGCAAGCGCGCCGAAGCCGAGCGAACACCGGCGCAACATCGCGCGTCGCGAGCAGTCGAAGGGGCGGGAGTGGTTCGGGTGCATGGGTCAGCGGAGGTAGATGAATTCCTTGGAGTTAAAGAGCGCGTGCGCGAAGCCCTGCCAGACGGGCTCGGCGGTCAAAAGCCGGTCGGGCGGCACGCCGGGGGCGGCGCGCAATTGATCGAGATACGCGAGGCTGGAGCGCAGCTCCGCGTCGTCCGGCAGCCGCGCGAACGCCTCGACAAACATGCGCCGCACGCGCCCCTCGGCGGTGTCCGGCGCGACGGCGCACACGCGCTGCGCCCAGACCTGCGCGCGAGCCGCGACGAATGGGGAATTCAGCAACGCGAGCGACTGCGCGGGGACTGTCGTGACGTCGCGTCGGCCAAGCGTGCCGAAGGGTTTCGGCGCGTCGAAGACTTCGAGGAAGGGGTTCAGATTGGTGCGCCGCACCGCGAGATAAACACTGCGGCGCAAGGCCCCCGCGTCCGCGCCCGGTCCCGCCATCGTGGAGTCCCATTTTCCAGCCACCGCCAGCAGGGAATCACGCACCGCCTCCGCCTCGATCCGCCGCACGCGAAAGTGCGAGAGCCACTCGTTCGCCGGATCGGCTTCGCGCGCCCGCGCCGAGGCTTCGCTGCTCATCTGGAACGTGCGGGTGGTGACGAGGAAGCGGACCATCTCCTTCACCGACCAGCCGTGCTCGCCGAGATGCGCCGCGAGAAAATCGAGGAGCTCGGGGTGCGTCGGCTTGTCGCCGAGCCGTCCGAAATTGTCCACGGTCGCGACGATCCCGCGCCCGAAGAGCCAGTGCCAGACGCGGTTGGCGAGGACGCGTTTCGCGAGCGGATTGTCGGGGCTGGTGATGGCCCCGGCGAGTTGCAGCCGGCCGCTCTGCGGCGTGTCGAACGGCTGCCCGCCAAACACGCCAAGGTAGGCGCGCGGGACCAGTTCGCCCGGCTTGAGATGGTCGCCGCGCGGCAGCAGCGGCGCGTCGAAGCCGCGGGTCTCGATCACCCCGGGAGCGCGTCGTGGAATGGCGATCTCGGCTTCGAGCCGGCGATACTCCATCACGAGCGGGCGCAGCGGCTCCAGGTCGCCGAGCGTCGCCGGAAGCAGACCGTGGCGCACCAGCCCATCGAGCAACGCCCGTTGCGGTTCGGTCGCCCGCTGTTCACGCCAAGCCAAAACCGCCAGGCCGATGGTCGCCTCGTATCGTTGCGCGAGTTCAAGCGCCGACTGGGGTGGCGGGCCTTCGAGCAAGAGCAGCCCGCTCGTTTCCTCGCGCGGCGTTTCTTTCCCATCGTGAAAAACGACGCTGCTCACGCCGAAAAACGAACGCCCCTCGGCGCCAGGCTTCGCGTCCGCGAGCGGTCGTGTGAGGTCATCGCGTGTCGCAAATTCCAGATACGCGTAGTTCCCCTTGCGGTAGGCGGTGTCGAGGTAGATCCAGCCGGGTTCGGCTTTCTCCAGCACTGCTTTGGGAAAGATGGGATTGGTGCCGAGGGGATAATTATCCACGATCAACCGCACCATCGCTCCTCCGCCGCCAAACGCGCGGACGCTGATGCTGTCGGACTCGATCTTGAAACGCGGCGACGTGACGAGGGCGTCCGATTTGTCGGTGAGCCGGTTCGTGAGCACGCCCGCCGGTGCAAGGCCGGTGATGATCCGCGCGCCCCCGCGCTCGATGGCAAATTCCCCCGCCGTCGCCGCGCCCGCACCCGTTCCGTGGGAAAACCATTTGGCGTCATCCGCGCCCGCGAGATTCCAAGCGATGCGGAAGTGCTCGCTGTTGAAACGACGCGCCGCCGACGCCGTCGCGGGCAGCGCTTCGGCAAGCGTGTGCCACGCAGCTGAGAATTCCGAATCGGGCAGCGCCCCGAGTTTTGCCCACAGATGCAGGGGATTCGCCGGGTTCGCGGCCGCGTCCCGCAATGCCGCGGACCAGACCCTTTCGCGGGCTGCGGCCCCTCGAAGGCGATCAATTTCCCCGCGCCATTGCGCCCGCTGTTCCCGTTCCGCCTGCGTCAGCGCCCGGGTGAGTTCGTCGGGTGCGATCAACGGCGGTGTGCCAGCCCGGAATGAAGCGGCGACTTCCTCCGGCGAGAGCGCGCGATCGTAAAGCCGCGCCTCCTCGATCTCGCCCGCGAAGAATCCGTTGCCCGCATTCGTATGCCGGAGCCCGAGGAGGATCTGCGCCTGGCCCGGCTCATACGTCCGCAATTCGCCCTTCGTGTACGGACTGCCGTAAGGCGCGCCGTTGCGGTAAATCGCGATGCTGCGGTCCGCCCGGTAAACGATCGCGAGATGGACGAACTGGTCCGGTTTCGCATCCTCCGACGGCCCACGGACGCTCTGAGTACGCGTGAAATTATTACTGCCGGAGGTCCACTGCCCGGTCTCCTGCTCGCCATACACGATGCCGTCAAATCCGTGAACGCGCGTCGTCTCGATGGCCATCACACCGCCGCCGCGTTGCGCGACATTCGCGGGCGCGACCCACGCTTCGAGCGTCTTTTCGGAAACTGGCGCCGCAACCGGGTCCGTGCGGAGAAATGCGCCGGTGCCGTCGAGGATGAGGCGGCCATTTCGGATCTCCGCGCCGCCTTCGAGATGGCCGTTTAACTGTCCGACCTCGTCGCGCGCATCGACGGCGAAACTCCACGCGGCGATCGGCGCGGGCGAACCGTGCGCTGGCGCTGGCGAGCCGGTTAGTTTCCGCCGGGCGTTCCATTCGATGTTCGAGATTTTCTCCTCCAACTCGCGGACGCGGCACTCGGCGCTCGCCTTCGCAGCCGCCCGCAAAGTCGTGCTCATTTTTCCCGCCGCGCCCGTCCACGCATCCGCAAGCCCCGCGCGGATCTGCCCGTGTAAGGCTTCCAAAGCGGCGCGATTTTTCTCCTGAACCGATGGGGTGTCGACGACGACCTGGGCCGGGCGGCAACTCGCGAAGACGCCGTAAAGCGCGTAATAGTCGCGCTGGCTCACGGCATCGAATTTGTGATCGTGGCAGCGGGCGCAGGAAATCGTGAGCGCTTGGAACGCCTTGCTCACCACGTCGATCTGGCTGTCCACGGTCTTCACCTGATCGTCGAGCGTATCGATCGGCTGGAAGCCGTGCTCGCCGAGGCGCAGGTGCGCCGTGCCGAGGATCGATTCGTTGATCCCGTCCGCGCTCATTCGCGGATTTGCGAGCAGGTCGCCGGCAAGATGTTCGCAGATGAGCTGATCGAGAGGCACGTCCGCATTAAACGCGCGGACGAGGTAGTCCCGATAGCGCCACGCTTGCGGGATGTCCGGATCACTCTCACTGCCATGCGTCTCGGCGTACCGCACGAGGTCCATCCAGTGCCGGGCGAAGTGTTCGCCAAAGCGGGGCGACGCGAGCAACCGTTCCGCCGCGCGGCTCACGGCCGCCTGCCCGTCGCGTGAGGATTCCTGCACAAAAGCCTCCACCTCCTCGGCCGTCGGCGGCAGACCGTGGAGCGAGAATGTGAGGCGGCGGATGAAGGTGCGCGGATCGGCGGGCGTCGACGGAGCGAGGTCGTGCTGCTCCATCTTCGCCAAAAGAAAGCGATCCACCGGATGCGATGACCACGCGGGGTCTTTCACCTCGGGTGGCACCTGCGGCTGCACCGGCTGCAACGACCACCAGGATTTTCGCACCGCGAGCGCATCGGCCCAAGTCGGCGCGGCGGCGGCTTCAGCGGGCGGCGAATCGCGCGGATCGGGCGCTCCGGCGTTCACCCACTGCTCGAAATCGGCGATCACCGCGTCGTCGAGCTTGGGCGACTTGCTCGGCATCTTCAGGTCCGGGTCGTCGTGCCGGATCGCCTTGATGAAAAGACTCTTCGCAGCGTCGCCCGGCACGATCACCTCGCCGGAGTCTCCGCCTTTTTTCCAGCCCTCACGGTAGTCGAGCCGCAATCCGCCCTTTTGCTTTTTCGCGTTGTGGCATTCGTAGCACTCGGCCACGAGCACCGGTCGGATCTTTTGCTCAAAAAAATCGGGCGCCGTGGCCGGGATGGTGGACGCATCCGAATGCGCGGCCGCCAGCGCCAGTGCGGCGACGAGGACCGGATGACCGCGGTGGGCGTGGGCTGGTGGCATGAGACTGAGAGGAGAATCCGGCGCGGGGCGAAAACTTAAATCTGCGGGGGCCTAACTACGGGTGGAGAGGCGCAAACGCACGCCGCATTTTGAGTGGAACTCGATCGAAGAATCGCCTAATTTTCCCCTGGTAAACCCTGTGGTGCGCACGGCTTTCTGCTTTGTCGCAACAAAGCGCAACGTCGCGCTGCCCATTCATATTTCGAACCTAAACCCTCGCAAAATGATGAAAACAATCGCCCTGCCCAAAATCCTCACTGTCCTCGCTGTGGCACTCGCGCCGCTCGCCGCGCTCGGCGATGTGGCCCGGGGAACTTACGTCGGCACGGTGCTGACCACTCACACCTATTACAACGCGGCGACCGGACTGCCGTATGCGATGCAAAACTACTCCCGGCCCGTGACGGTGCGAATCCGCAAACCGCTGGTCGGACCGCACACGCGGCTGGTGGAAAAGAACCCCGTCAGCGTGCTCATCTCTCCATCCGGAAACGGTCAGGCTCCCGGCGACTTGTTGCTTCGGTCGGCAGCGGTTCCGTTCGCGAGTACCGCCGACGAGTTTCTCGTTCGTTTTTGGCGGCTCAAGAATACCCCCAACGGCCTCACGGGAAAATTGACCAATAGCGGTTCGACGCTCGGCATCAATTTACAGACGGTCGATGGTCTAGCCGTGCTGGTCCCCGGTCGTCCCGATCTGGGAACGTTCAACTCCCTGTTCAATTTCTACGACGCCCGGTTTGGAACCGCCTTCCAAACCTCGATCGACATGGTCCAAAGTGGGGATGCGCTTTTCGTCAGCGTCACAGGTTACGCGTCGGCCCTCGGGTCGACGCTCATCTACGATTCCAGCACGATCATCGCGCAGCGCCAGTAGGCCGGGCAGGTCCGGCGGCGAGCCCTCGTCAGTGGTTGAACATAAACTCCTTGGCGTTGAGCAACGCCCAGAAGATGTCCGTGAACACTTTCGGCTGCTCCTCGGTCACGCCCCAGTGCGGTTCGAGTTTCACCAGTTCGTCCTCGCTCGGATTCCGTCCAAAACTCCGGAGGAACAAGTCCTGCACGATCTCGCGCGGCGTTTTGTTCGCATTCATCAGCCGTGTCACGACGCCCCCCTGTTGAATCTTGTTCTCGATCGTATCGCCGTTGAGCAGATGCAGGGCCTGCGAGAGCGTGGGGCCGACTTCCTCGCGGCTACAGATGCCTTCGCGGTCCTTGCGACCGAACGTGGTGAGAAAGTAATTCGTCGTCTTTCCATCGGCGACTTCCACCGCACGGGCGCCGGTGGGGAGGCCCTTGTATTTGTCCTTCGTCTCGGTGACTTCGCTGATGCAGTCCAGCAGGACCTCGGAGCGCATACGACGGATCGTGCCTTTGGCGAAATTCCGATCGTCCAGCGCGTTGGATTCGTTGGCGCGCGTCGTCGTCTGGTAGCTGCGCGAGTTGCAGATGTCGCGGACGATCCTTTTCAAGTCATACTTGTATTCGACGATCTTCTTGCTCAACGCCTCGATCAACTCAGGGTTCGACGCGGGGTTCGAAATCCGCACGTCATCCACCGGCTCGACGATGCCACGGCCGATGTACTGTGCCCAGATGAGGTTCGCGATGTGCCGGGGAAAATACGGGTTTTCCGGCGAGGCGATCCACTCGGCGAGAAGTTCGCGCCGATCCTTGCCTTTGGCCTCGGGCGCGTCTCCGCCGAGGAATTTTGGCGGGATTACCCGGTCGCCCACAGGATGCTTCGATTCGCCGCCGCCGCTGTTGAAAATGATGCGCTCCCGGGGATCTTCACCCTGCTTCCGACCGATCTGCGTGAAGAATGCAACGAACCCGCGATAGTCCTCCATCGTCCAGCGGTCAAAAGGATGATTGTGGCACTGCGCACATTGGACGCGGATGCCGAAGAACGCCTGCGCCGTGTCTTCCGCGAGCTTCAGCGGATCGGTCTCGGTCACGTAATAATTCGCCGCCGGGTTTTCCAGATTCGATCCGC
>JAYTDO010000073.1:0-3785 GCA_043735935.1 Chthoniobacteraceae bacterium | reverse complement strand
CCAATTGCTCGTGCTCGTCTATTCCGAACTGCGCCGGCTCGCCGCCGCGAAGATGTCGCGCGAAGCGCCCGGCCAGACCTTGCAGCCGACCGCGCTCGTGCATGAAGCCTGGCTGCGGCTCGGCGGCGACGGGCAGCGCTGGGAAAACCGGGCGCACTTTTTCGGAGCGGCGGCGGAGGCGATGCGCCGCATTCTCATCGACCGCGCCCGGCGCAAACTCGCCGCGCGCCACGGCGCACGCGCCGAGCATGTCGATGTGGATGAAATCGAAATCGCCGCGCCCGCGAAAGACGACGCCGAATTGCTCGCCATCCACGAAGCCCTCGACCAGTTCGCCACTCACGACGCGCGCAAGGCGGAACTGGTGAAGCTGCGCTACTTCGCCGGCCTGACGTTCGACGAAGCCGCCGAGGTGCTCGGCATCTCCGCGCCGATCGCGAAACGCGACTGGGCCTACGCCCGCGCGTGGCTTTTCCGCGCGATCAAAGCGGTTGCTTGAATGCCGACGGAGCGGCTATGAAACCACTGACGCGAGCGATGCCGTTAAATGGCCCGCCCGTTCGTCGCAGAATCTGAATCCGCCAATCGAGAACCGCTCCCGCGAATCGTCATGCTAAAGAAAATCCTCGTCGCGCTCATCGTCATTATCCTTGTGCTGGTCATCGTCATCGCCCTGCGACCCGCGGATTTCCGTTACACGCGCTCAGCGACCATCTCAGCCCCGCCCGAGGCGGTTTTTGCAAACGTAAACGACCTCCACAAGTGGGAGGCGTGGTCGCCGTGGGCGAAGCTCGATCCGGCGGCGAAGATGACCTACGACGGCGCGCCAAATGGGGTCGGCGCCAACTACTCGTGGTCGGGCAATAACGAGGTCGGCGAAGGCCGCTCCACCATCGTCGAGAGCCGTCCGCCCGAACTCATCCGCATCAAGCTCGAATTCGTGCGGCCATTTGCCGGCACGAATGACGTCGAGTTTACCTTCAAGCCCGAAGGCGCGCAGACGATGGTGACTTGGACCATGTCGGGAAAAAACGGCTTCATGGGAAAGGCCGTCGGCTTGGTCATCGATTGCGAAAAGATGGTCGGCGGGCAATTTGAGCAGGGGCTCGCCAGCCTCAAGTCCGTCGTCGAAGGCTCCAGAACCCATCCGCAAACCAACTAGAAACCACAAACCAACCATCCCTCCTGTGAGCAAAGTCCGGGTCCTCGTCGGCACAAAAAAAGGCGCGTTCATTTTGACCGCCGATGGCAAACGCCAGAATTGGGAAGTCAACGGCCCGCATTTCGCGGGCTGGGAAATGTATCATCTCAAAGGTTCCCCGGTGGAACCAAACCGCATCTTTGCATCGCAAACGAGCGCTTGGTTCGGGCAGGTCGTCCAGCGTTCGGACGACGGCGGAAAGACGTGGGCGCCACCCGACGGCGTGCCCGCTCCCGGCCCCGAGACACCTCCCGGCGGCCGCAGCAATCGCTTCCTCTACAAGGGCGAAGTCGGCACGCACAAATTCTACGACGGCACGCAGCACCCTTGGGAATTCAAGCGCATCTGGCACATGGAACCGTCGCTAACCGATCCCGACACGGTCTACGCGGGAGCGGAAGATGCGGCGCTTTTTAAGTCCACCGACGCAGGCGCCACATGGGAGGAATTGCCCGGACTGCGCGGCGCGAAAGGGGCGCTCTGGCAGCCCGGCGCGGGCGGCATGTGCCTGCACACGATCCTTCTCGATCCGCGAGACGCAAACCGGATGTATGTCGCCATCTCGGCGGCGGGCGCGTTTCGCACGGACGATGGGGGCGCGACTTGGCGCCCGATCAACCGCGGCCTCAAGTCGCCCTACGAGTTGCCCGATCCCGATGCGGAGGTCGGCCACTGCGTTCACCGCATCGCGATGCACCGGTCGCGTCCGGACGTGCTCTTCATGCAGAAACATTGGGACGTGCTGCGCAGCGACAATGCCGGCGAGCTTTGGACCGAGGTCAGCGGAAACCTGCCGAGCGACTTTGGTTTTCCTATCGACGTCCACGCGCACGAGCCGGAGACGATCTACGTCGTCCCGATCAAAAGCGACTCCGAGCATTACCCGCCCGAGGGGAAACTGCGCGTCTATCGCAGCCGCACCGGCGGGAACGAATGGGAGGCGCTGACGACAGGCCTGCCGCAGCAGGATTGCTACGTCAATGTGCTGCGCGACGCCATGGCCGTCGATTCCCTCGATTCCTGCGGCGTTTATTTCGGCACGACCGGCGGCCAGGTTTATTGCTCGCCGGACGGCGGCGATACTTGGAAAGCCATCGTGCGCGACCTGCCCGCCGTTTATTCCGTCGAAGTCCAAACCCTGCCATGATCCGTGTGGTGCTGCCCTTTCATCTCCGGACGCTCGCGCGCGTGAACGATGAAGTGCTACTCGAAGTCCCCGCCCCGATCACCATCGGCGCAGTGCTCGATGCGCTCGAAGCGCGCTTCCCCACGCTCAGCGGCACGATCCGCGACCACGACACGCTCCAGCGCCGCCCGTTCATCCGCTTCTTCGCCTGCAAGGAAGACCTCTCGCTCGATCCGCCGGAGACACCGCTACCCGCGGCAGTGATCGACGGCGAGGAACCGTTCATGATCGTCGGCGCAATGGCCGGCGGTTGAAGTTTGATGATCGACGCACCTCAAATCATCCAGACCACCGCCAAACTCACGGCCTTCATCCACGTCATCGTATCGTGGGACGAAATAAAAAACGTCATGGGGCCCGGAATCCAGGAACTCATGGCCGCGATCGCCGCACAAGGCGTCACGCCCGCCGGTCCCATTTTCACCCATCATCGGAGGAGGCCGACGGACACGTTTGATTTTGAAATCAGCGTTCCGGTTTCGGCACCCGTCACTCCTGCCGGGCGCGTGCAGCCGGGCGAGTGGCCCGCGATGAAGGTGGCGCGAACCGTTTACCACGGACCCTACGAAGGTCTGGGCGACGCGTGGGGCGAGTTTATGGAATGGATCGCGGCAGCAGGCCATGCGCAGGCGCAAGACCTGTGGGAATGCTACCTGACCGGCCCCGAATCGAACCCCGACCCAGCGACTTGGCGCACGGAACTTAACCGGCCACTCGCCGAGTAGGCGGCTGCTGGCGCTTCGGCGGCGTTACTTCGCCAGCTTCTTGAGCGCCGCCGCCTTGTCCGTGGATTCCCACGTCAGGTCTTTGTCGTCCTTGCCGAAGTGTCCGTAGTTGGTCGTCTTCGAGTAGATCGGGCGGAGCAAGTTGAGCTGCGAGACGATGTCGGCGGGCTTGAAGCTGAAGGTCTTCAGCACCGCGGCCAGGATCGACGCGTCGGACACTCTGCCGGTGCCGAAGGTATCGATGTGGACGCTGACCGGTTGCGGATGACCGATCGCATAGGCGAACTGAATCTCACAACGCGCCGCGAGGCCCGCGGCGACGACATTCTTCGCGATCCAGCGGCCCATGTAGGCGGCGCTGCGATCGACTTTCGAGGGATCCTTTCCGCTAAAGGCGCCTCCGCCGTGACGGCCCATGCCGCCGTAGGTATCGACGATGATCTTGCGCCCGGTCAGGCCGGTGTCGCCCTGAGGCCCGCCGACGACAAACTTGCCCGTGCCCATGCCAAATTCAGGCAGCATCGATTCCATCAGCGAAAATACCGCCTCGTATAACGCCACATCGACCATTTGCCCTTTGCCGGTTTTGTGGCGATGATGCAGCGCCATCAAGGCACCCATCGCGCCGTACATTGCCGCCAGTGAATCGCCGAGCGAAATGCCGACGCGTACC
>JAYTDO010000072.1:0-2456 GCA_043735935.1 Chthoniobacteraceae bacterium | reverse complement strand
ACGTCGCCGTGATCGCACTCGCCTGGTCGTCGGTCATCTTCGCGAAGACCGCCACTGGATCGTTGTGCGTTGGGATCAGAGGAAAGTGCTCGGCTTTGGTGATGATCGGCGCGATGTCCGAAGCCACCACGGAATTGACCACTCCGGGAGTCCCCTCAGCCGTCGTGCTCGGCTTCCAGTTTTGACCTTCGCTATTGTCAAAAAGGGCATTCACCAATTCGAGCGATTTTCCGAGGCCGTCGGCATCACTGTTCCATCCCCACCCCCGGTGGCCGAAGTCCGCCGGATTATCCCGTTCACGCTGCCCCCAGTCGCCATCGTCGGCATACGTCACGTCGTCCACTTTGACCGCGAAGGAATCGACCAGCGTGATCCGGTTTGAACTGTTGCTCAACTGCCCCGTCCAGCCGGCGACGTAATTAGACACCCCGGGATATTTCGCGACGAACGCCGCCTGGTCGGCGGCCACGACCACATAACCCCCGGCCGGGATCATCGTGTGCGCGGTAAACGTAAACTGCACGCCATTCGTAAATTGCCACCCGAACAGGTCCACCGCCGTCCCACCGGAATTGTAAAGTTCGATGTATTCCTCGGTCACCTTTTCGGACGCCGGGTGATACATGATCTCGTTGATCAACACTTCCGCTCGCGCCACGGCGCAAACGACACTGAACAACGAGGTGAGAAGAATTCTTTTAATCATCATCGGGGGATTTCGGTAAACGGGGGCGGGAGGGAAACAATTCCTCCGGATGTGACCTTCGCGCATCCAGTATCACCTTACAATACCGTCATTTAAGGTCTATCGACCCCGTCGTTTGGACACGTTTGAGTGCGACGCAGCCAGCGCATGCCTTACGGGATGGAAGTTTCTGTCCTCGGCGGGCAGCGTGGGCCACCTCCTTATGCGCGTACTCATCATCGAAGACGAAAAGAAAATCGCGAGATTCATCCAAAAGGCGCTCGCCGCTGCCGGCCATGTCGTCGACCAATGCCACCACGGCGACGACGCGCTCCCGCAGGCGCTGGCGAATCCCTACGACGTGATCGTGCTCGATATCATGCTCCCCGGCCGGGACGGCCTCAGCATTCTCAAAAAACTGCGCAGCCTCCGGAATCCGACCCCTGTCCTGCTTCTGACCGCCCGCGGCGACGTCGCCGAGCGCGTCGAGGGGCTCAATCTTGGCGCCGACGACTACATGACGAAGCCCTTCGCAATGGACGAACTCCTCGCGCGGATCAATGCCCTGTCCCGCCGGATCGGCCCGGATCGGCTCACCCTGCTGAAGCTCGAAGACCTCACCGTCAATCTACTCACCCGCGAAGTGCATCGCGCCGACCAAAAGATCGACCTTACTGTCCGCGAATTCGCCCTCCTGGACTACCTCGCGCGCTCGCCGGGCCGTGTCGTCACCCGAACCCAGATCTGCGAACAGGTCTGGAACTGGCGTTTCGACTCGGGGACCAACGTCGTCGACGTCTACATCCAGCGGCTCAGGCGAAAGATCGACGACGGCCATGAGGTGAAACTTCTCCATACCGTCCGCGGCGTCGGCTATTGTGTGAAAGGCCCGGAATGAAGCACTGGCCCCTCGCGCGGAAGCTCACGCTCTGGTCCGCCCTGGTCGTCGGAGTCGCTCTCATGCTGTGCATGACCGGCGTCATTTGGTTCACGTATCACGATGAAATCGAAGAGCTGGACACCGAACTCGCCGCCGAGTCCGAAGAGCTTTTCTTCGACCTGAAAAAGTTCGGCAACGGGGACATCCACAACCTTTCCGCGATCACCGAAGATATGATCCCGCCAGCCCTCAACGGTCGCTGGCTCGAAATCCACGACCAGGGCGGACGCCTCCTTTTCGCCTCCAAAAACCTCGCCGGAACCACGCTAACCGGCAGCCGCAGGGACCCCCTGACGATCGCCATGGGCGATCGAAGCGTCCGCACAGGCTCGTATTCCCGCGGCGACCTCAAACTCCACCTCGGAGGCGATCTCGCCGAAATCAACGATCTGATCCATAAACTCACCATCGCTTTCCTGGTCGGACTACCGCTAGTCGTCGCCGTCGTCGGATTTGGCTGCCGCTGGATCGCCCTTCACGCCCTCGCTCCGATCCGCGCCGTGACCCGCGCCGCCGAGCGCATCACCGCCGAACGGCTCGACCAACGCCTCGAAGTGCCGCCCACCCGCGATGAAATCGCCGCGCTCAGCACCGTCCTCAACCAGATGTTCGACCGGCTCGACGCCAGCTTTCGCCAGACCGTGCGCTTTTCCGCCGATGCTTCCCACGAACTGCGAACCCCGCTCACCATCATGCGCTCCGGCCTCGAAGACCTCTTGCGTCTGCCAAACCTCGAACCGGCCACCGAAGAAACCCTCCACGACCTCATCGAGGAAACCCGTCGCCTCACCGCGATTTCCGAAGACCTCCTGCTCCTCTCCCGAGCCGACT
>JAYTDO010000071.1:0-3229 GCA_043735935.1 Chthoniobacteraceae bacterium | reverse complement strand
ACGAGCGCGGTCGGCTGCAAGGTCTGGCCGGGCGCTTCGCGCGACATCTTCGCGGCGGCGAGCCGGCGCAGTTCGGAATAGACGAGCACGAGCAATTGGTCGGCGGCCACGGGGTCGCCTTCCTGGAGAGTGTCGAGGAGATGGTTGATGTCCTTCATCGACGCTACGGCGCGGCGATGCTGGCCTGCACCGCAGCGAGGAGCGCGACGACTTGCTCCACCTGCGCGCGCAGCGCGTGCCAGTCTGGATCGTCGAGATCGAAGCCGGGATAGCGATCCGTAAAGTAGGCTTCGGCAAGTGCGGCGCACAACGGAGCCGCCGCTTCAGCGAGATCGGAGGTGCGAGCGAGCAAGGCTTGCAGCAGGCGCTCCAGATCGTGCGTATTTTCGAGCGTCCAGCCGAGGCGCAGGAGTTCCGCCTTCATGATCTTTTCGAGCGCCTCGGCGAGCTTACTTCGGCAGACGATGAACCCGACCTCATCCTTCATCAGGTGCTGAATCGCGCCCACATCGATCGCCGCGATCCACAGCCAGTCGGCCGGGATGTGGGAGTCAGTCTTGCGCGGCAAGGAGTCGGCCCTCCGTTAGGATCGTCGCAAAAAAGTGATCCCCAATGGCCTTCTTCTCTTCCAGCCGCTCGGGAGCGATCGGGATCAGCGTGAACGACGGCTTGCCCATCACCGGACGCATCGCCAATCGGAATTGCTGCGCCGCCACGAGCTGCCGCTCCGCGCCTTCCGCCACGAGGCACAAGTCCACGTCGCTGTCGGGCCGCGCGTCGCCGCGGGCGTGCGAACCGAAGAGCCACACCTCGCGCAGCGGCAGCGCGCGATTCATAGCCTCAAGGCAGCGCGCAAGCGTCTCGCGCTGCGGCGCGAGGCTCGGCGGGAGATTTTCGAGGAGCAGTTTCACGGCTTCAAGACTATATTGATCTCGGGCGTCGGCAAAGCCAGCCGACTCTCATTTTTTCGGATCGATCGTCGCTTCCGCTTCTTGCAGGAGCACCTGTGCGATGAACCAATCGGACCAGTAACCGGAGTTCGCTTTCGGCCAGTTGGCGGCGACCGAAGTGCGGACGACGGTGAGCGTGGCGCGGGCCTCATCGGTGCGTCCGCGACGTTGTTCCGTCATCGCCAGCACCGCACGGGCGGCGGAGTCGGTTTGCGCAAGCGTGACTTTGAGATCAAACAGCGAGCGAAAATTCGTTTCGGCTTCGTCCCAACGGGCGGCACGATAAGCGGCCATGCCTCGGGTCAGGAGCAGCCAAGGTTGCAGATACTTGTTTTCCATGGGGGCGGCGATCACGAGCAAGCCCGCAATGGTTTCAGGCGTGACACCGGAGTCAGAGCCCAGCAGGCACGCCTTGGCGGTGCGTTCGGCTTCATACATTGTCGGATTGCTTTGAAAGCGCTCCAGCATTGCCGAGCACTCCCGGCGATAACCATTGCGGTCTCCTGCGGCCAGGAGGATGGCGCAAAGATTCATGCGCCTCAGGCTTTCATCGTCTCCTGGTCGCGGCTTCGCCAGGCGCGCATGCTGTTGTCGCGCGGCACCCACGAATTTGCCGGCGCGGCACAAGCTCTCCAGATCAGCTCGTTCGCCGTCGTCCCACGCTTCCCAAAACTCTTTCACTGAGTATTCGGGGCTGCTGGTTTTTGAATCCTGTCCGAAGGCTAATCTCTTCAGCCCGACATGGCGGCGCAGAACCTCGGTATTTTCCGCCATGCCCGGAAGGATGGCCTGTTCCAGTGCCGGGATTTCGAGCAGTGGAGCAACATCCTTGATGATCGTGCCGGAAGCTGCGATGGACTGCAAAGATTTCATCCCGGCCAGCGGGGAAAGATCGGCGAGGAGGCGGCAATTGCGCAGCCGCAACTCGCGCAGGGGCAACTCACGCAACGGGCGCAAATCCGCGATATCGGTGCCGGAGAGGTGGAGCAAGGTGAGCGGCAGTTTACTGAGGGGATCGAGGTTGGAGATCGCCAGGTTCGACAGCCGGAGTTCGCGGAGCGGCAGCTCCGCCAGCGCGGTGAGGTTCGTGATCTTGGTGTCATTGAGGTTGAGGGTGCTGATTTTAGCACCGTGCAAGGGCGCGAGGTCGCTGAGTTTTTGACCTTGGAAACTTACGCTCAAGGTGCCGTCGGGGAGCACGGTGACGGTGGAGGCGATCCCGGTCTTTCGCAGGCGGGCGATGGCCGCAAAGAAGTCGTGTTGCACGAAGAAGACCGCCGGCGAGACGCAACCTCCATCCTCGTAGCCGACCTCAGTGAGGCGGGGCAACTCGCGCAAAAAATCAAAATCTGCAGGCGTATTGGGAAGCACCAGCTTTTCCAGCGTTTTCATTTCACGCAAACCGCGGAGATCGCTTGTCATAGTGTTCTCCAACCCGAGGTACGTCAGCGGCAGACCAAGCAGCGGAGCCAGATCGATTTTCTGCGAAGTGGTTATGGAAAGACCAGTCAGAGCATGGCACGCAGCGAGCGGACTTAGAACGCTGACAGATGTGTGGTCGAGGTAGAGCCATTGCAGTTTGGCCCCCTGTAGTGCGGTGATGTCGCGAACTTGCGTGTTCATCAGGTTGACCCATTCCAACGGGCGTCCAATAAGGGGCGAGAGATCAGTGACCGGCGTATCTTGGACGTCTAAGTAATTGAGCGGCATGGTCGCCAACGGCCTTAGATCAGAAACGCTGGTTCGGGATAGGAAAAGGCGGCTGATGGGTGCGCCTTGCAGAACAGTGAGATCGCGGAACCTCCGGTCGGAGATAGTCAGTTTGATTGTATCGTCCGGCTGCCGGGCGATGGTAAATTGCACTCCCGCGGCGCGCAGCGGTCGGGCGAGCGCCTCCTCGGAATCCCATTGCCGCCAAAAAACCTCCTTTGGCCCGAGAGACGCGAAATCCGAAATCCCATGCATTACGTCAGCGGCGATTTGTTTAAGCGTGGGATGCTGCCGCAGCGCAGCAATCGCGGCGATTTCCTCTGCGGGCAACTGGCGGTAAGTTGGCGGCAGCAGCACCGCTTCGAGCGTCTTGATTTTGGAGAGCGCGGCGTAATTGCGCGCCTCCTCGCTGCCCCAAAGCGAGATGACCTTGAGCGGCATTCCTTTCAAGACACCGAGGTCACGGATGCGGATGGTCTGCGCACAAAACGTCTCCAGCGGCAGTCCGGCGAGCGCATCGAAGTCGAGCGCCGGCACGCTCGAGAGGTTGAGAATTTTCATCGGCATCC
>JAYTDO010000070.1:0-8239 GCA_043735935.1 Chthoniobacteraceae bacterium | reverse complement strand
CCCCGGAGGGGGCGGATCTGCGGGCGGGGGCGGTGCTGGAGGGGTTTCCGGTACTGGTGCGGTTGAGCGGGGACTGGTTCGATTTCAAGCAGGCGAAGGCGGGCGGGGAGGATCTGCGTTTTTCCACGAAGGAGGGAGCGCCGCTGGCGTATGAAATCGAGGAGTGGGATGCGGCGAAGGGCGCGGCGAGTGTGTGGGTGCGGATGCCGCGCATTGAGGGGAATTCACGGCAGGCGATTCGTGTGTCTTGGGGGAAGGCGGATGCGGTGAGTGAGTCAAACGGCGCGGCGGTTTTCGGCGAGGCGAATGGCTACCTCAGCGTGTGGCATCTCGGCGAGGTGCGCGATGTGGTGGGCACTCTGGAGTCGAAGGATGTGGGGACGACGGAGGCAGTGGGGATGGTCGGGAAGGCGCGGCATTTTGCGGGGAAGCAGGGCATTTTTTGCGGAGATAAAATCGCGGACTATCCGGCGGGGGAAGCGGCGCATACGACGTCGGTGTGGCTGCGCGCGGAGCAGGTGAATGGGACATTCATCGGCTGGGGCAATGAGGGCGGTGGGCGCGGGAGCAAGGTGCGGATGCAGTTTCGCAGTCCGCCGCATGTGAATGTGGACAGCGATTTTTCGGACATCAAAGGCGGGAGCCGGCTGCCGCTCGGCGAGTGGATTCACGTCGCGCATACCTACGGCGACGGGCCGCGGCGCATTTACATCAATGGCCAGGTGGACGGCGAGGCGGCGACGAAGCTGGACATCAAAATTCCCGCGCGGCTGTGGCTCGGCGGCTGGTATAACAACTACGATTTCGTCGGCGACCTCGACGAGGTGCGCGTGTCGCGCGTGGCGCGTTCGGCGGACTGGGTTCGGCTGGAATACGAGAATCAGAAACCGCTGCAAACGCTGGTGGGGCCGATCGTGCAGGCCGGTGCCGCGTTTGCGGTGACGCCCGCGCAGGCGGTCGTCTCGGAGGGGAATCGCGTGACTTTTTCCGCGCAGGCGGGCGGGGCGCAGAAGCTCGTGTGGTCGCTCGTGCGCGACGGCGTTGAAACGGCCGTGGCGGTGGATCGATTTGCGTTCACTTTCGATGCGGGGCGCGTGACTGGCGATGCGGTGGCGGTGCTGCGGCTGAAGGCGGTGACGGCGGACGGTGTGAAGACGAAGGACATCCCGATCGCGATCAAGGAGGCGGTGGCGGAGCCGGATTTCTCGCTGCGCGCGCCGGCGACGTGGGACGGGCGCGCGACCATCGAGGTGGTGCCGGTGATGACGAAGGGCACGGGGGATTTGAAGACGGAATGGAGTGCGAGGCCGTTTGCGGTGATCAAAGAAATCGCGCCTGCAAAGGCCGAAGCGGGGGCCGGCAAGCTCCTGCTCAAGCGCGCGCAGAACAGCGGGAAGCTGACGGTCACGGCGACGATCAGCAACGGCGGCAAGCCGACTTCGCACTCGGTGGAAATCGCGGTGACGGAGCCGAAGAGCGATGCGTGGGTCGCGCGCACGCCGGCGAAGGATGAGAGGCCGGAGGACGGGCAATTCTATGCGCGCGACGACAAGGGCGAGGGCACGCTCTTTTACAACGGCACGCTCGACACCGCCGCCAGCGAGGTTTTCCTCAAGCTCTACGCGGACGAAAAACTCGTGAAGACGGAGAACGCGAAGCCCGCTGCGGACAAGTCCTACGCGCTTTCGGCGAAGCTCAAGCCGGGGCTGATCAAATACAAAGTGGAGTTTGGAGCGGACGGCAAAGTGCTGAACACCGTGAGCGATCTGGTGTGCGGCGACGCCTACATCATCGAGGGGCAATCGAACGCGCTGGCGACGGACACGCGGGAGCAGTCGCCGCCGGAAACGAGCGAGTGGATTCGCAGCTATGGACGCCCGCCTGAGAAGGCGAATGGCGCGCCGGGCAATCTGTGGTGCCTGCCGGTCTGGAAAGCCCAGAAAGGCGAGAAGGCGGAGCTGGGCTGGTGGGGCATGGAGCTGGCGAAGCGGCTGCTCGAAAGCCAGAAGGTGCCCATCTTCATCATCAACGCCGCAGTCGGCGGGACGCGCATAGACCAGCACAAACGCAGCGCTGACCTCGCGACGATCTATGGGCGGATGCTGTGGCGCGTTCAGCAGGCGAAGCTCACGCACGGCATCCGCGGCATCCTGTGGCACCAGGGCGAAAACGACCAGGGCTCGGACGGGCCGACGGGCGGCTTCGGCTGGGAGGCTTACCAGCCGCTCTTCGTCGAGATGGCGGGCGCGTGGAAACAGGACTTCCCGAACGTGCAGCAGCTCTATGTTTTCCAAATCTGGCCGAACTCGTGCAGCATGGCGCGCGACGGCTCGGGCGACCGGCTGCGCGAGAAACAGCGCACGCTGCCGCAGCTTTTTTCGCACATGAGCATCATGTCCACACTCGGCGTGCGCCCGCCCGGCGGCTGCCATTTCCCGCTCGCTGGCTGGGCGGAATTCGCGCGGCTCATCCAGCCGCTGATCGAGCGGGATTTTTACGGCAAAGTGCCTGCCGCCTCCATCACGCCGCCCAACCTGCGGGGCGCTTCGTATAGCGGCGGCGCAAAAGACACGATCGCGCTGGAGTTTGATCAGCCCGTCGCGTGGGACGATAAACTCGCCGGGCAGTTCTATCTCGACGGCGAAAAGGGCAGGGTGGCGTCCGGGAGCGTCTCGGGGAACGTGCTGACGCTGAAACTGAAGGAGCCGTCCTCTGGGAAGACGATCACTTATTTGAAAGAGGCGCAATGGAGCCAGGACACGCTGCTGCTCGGCGCGAACGGCATCGCGGCGCTGACCTTCTGCGAGGTGCCCCTGCTCCCATATTGAACGGTGCATCGAAGCGAAACCGTCCGCATCTGCGAGTGACGTAGCGTTGGCAAACCAGATCGGCTGCACGGGCAAGCGCCGAGACTCTTGAGCTTGCCCATCATGTGTCGTTTGCGATCATCGACTGGCACTGGAGCTGGGACGTTTAGTCTGAACGTGGTCAGCCGCAGGCGGAGGATCATTAACGGCGGATCATGAATCCGGTCGAAAATCGCCGACACCGCTGGCGTTCCTTACGTTCACACTCGGCGTGGCCGCGCGGTTCATCCACCATTGTATCCGAAGCGTTGTCGGCGATGCTGGCCGCCACTTTTTATGCAACACTCCAATTCCTTTGGAAGCCGGATGGCGTCCGTTCTTCTGATCGTGTTTTTCAGCCAGGGCCATCCGGTGGAGGCGCAGGTGGGCGAGCGAAGCCAGAGGCGGCCAAGGATCGGGCTAGTGCTCAGCGGCGGCGGTGCGTTTGGCATTGCACACGTCGGCGTGCTGAAGGCGCTGGAGGAGCTGCATATCCCGATCGATTACATCGCCGGCACCAGCATGGGCGCGGTGGTGGGCGGGCTGTATGCGAGCGGGATGTCGCCGGATGAGATCGACGATTGGTTTCGCCATGCCGACTGGCACTTCCTGCTTTCCGATGCGCTGCCGCGGGAGAGCGAATCGGTGCGGAATAAGCAGCGACAGTTCGACATCAACCAAGGCATCGCTTTCAGCGTTTCGCGCAAGGCGACGAAGCTGCCGGCGGGGCTGGTCTCGGGCCGCAATGTGATGGCGAGTCTGCGCCAGCTCACGGTGCCGGTGCGCGATGTCCGCGATTTCGACCGGCTGCCGATTCCGTTTCGCGCGATCGCGACGGATATCGAGACGGGCGATCTGGTGAAGCTGCGGCGCGGTGATTTTGTCGAAGCCATTCGCGCCAGCATGTCGATCCCTGGGGTCTTCACACCGCAGCGGATCGATGGGAGGCTGCTGGGCGATGGCGGGATGTCGAACAATCTGCCGATCAGCGTCGTGCAGGAGATGGGGGCCGATGTGGTGATCGCCATCGACGCGAGCGATCAGCTCAAGAAGGAATCCGAACTCGATACGGCGGGAGCGATGGCGAATCAGGTGCTGACCATTTTCGTCCAAAAGCAGACGCGCCCGGAAATCGCGCGGCTCGGGCCGGGCGATGTCTTGGTGCGCGTGAAGCAGGAGGACATGTCGGCTTCCGATTTCGTGAAGGCGGCGAAAGGGATCGACGCAGGATACCAGCAGGCCATGCAGGCGCGGACGGCGCTGGCGCGGCTTTCGGCGGAGCCGGAACGATTCCGGGAATACCTCGCCGGGCATCGCGTGGCGCGCGGCGAGGTCGTGCGGGTGTCGTATTTGAAAGTGCGGACGCCGGAAGGGGAATTCGAGCACGCGTTGCCGGAACCGGTCGAGTTTCAGGTGAAGCACGCGCCTTTCGTCCGGCTCCAAAGCCTGCTCGGCGGGCTGGGCGAGTTGCAGAAGTTCGACGTGAGCGATTACGAGGTGATCGGCAAGGAGGGCGGCTACGGGTTGCTCGTGAATGCGCGCAAGAAGCGGACGGGGCCGACCGAGCTGAGCTTCGGTTTCAGCTTCGGCTACAGCACCGCCGACGAGAGCGATTTTAGCCTGCTGCTGTCGTATCGCATGACGGAGCTGAACTCGCTCGGCGCCGAGTGGGGGACGTTCGTGCGCCTCGGAAATACGACCCGCGTGCTGACCGAGTGGTATCAGCCGGTCGATTGGCAGCGCCGCTTTTTTCTCGCCGGGCAGGGTCTCTTCGGCAGCGATTTCATCAATGGCCGCGGAGCCGATGGCGACCCGCTGCGCTTTCGGCAGCAGGACTTGTCCGCCGGGCTCGATCTCGGGGCGCGGCTCGGGCAGTCGGGCGAACTGCGCGTCGGCTACGCGCGCGGTTTCACGCGAGTCAGCCGCCGCCTAGGCTTTTCTGACGACGTTCCGACGACCGTGGACCGCGGCTGGGTGCATGCGGACCTGACGCTCGATACGCTCGACGCACCGAGCTTCGCCACGCAGGGCACGTATGGCCGGGTGTCGCTCGTCGCGTCGCGTGAGGAACTCGGCGCGTCCGACAACTACACGCGGCTCGAAGGCCAGCTCTATCAGCCGGTCACTTTCGGAAAATACACGCTGGTCCCGCGAGTCAGCGCGGCGCTGAAACTCGGCGGCGGTCGCGTGCCGATCTACGACCAAGCGCCGCTCGGCGGTTTCCTGAATCTCTCCGGACTCTCGAACGGCAGTCTCTTCGGCGAAAACGCCGCGTTCGCGGAGTTGGTCTGCTATCGGAAATTGCTGGAGATCACGCCCGGATTGGGCCGCGCGCTCTACGGCGGCTTCTCGGTCGAGGCTGGCGAGGTCTGGACGGATTCGCGGGACTTCGCGCTCGGCGACGCGGTCGTCGCGGGGAGCGTCTTCCTCGGCGCGGATACCACGCTCGGCGCCCTCTATCTCGGCGTGGGCGTGACGGACGGCGGCAACACCGCGGTCTATCTCCAACTCGGCTCGCTCTTCGGCCAGGGACGCCACCAGCGCTGATCTCGCATGAACACACGCCGACGGATTCCGCTCTGGATCAAGATCGCCTACTCCGCGTTTCTTGCGGTGATGATCCCGAGCTATTGGCGCGATTACGGACCGACCAATTTCCTCTACTTCTGCGACGTCGCCGCGTTCCTGACGTTGGCGGCCCTTTGGTCCGAGAGCGCGCTGATCGCGAGCGTCGCCGCGGTCGGCATCGTCCTGCCGCAGTTGGTTTGGGTGCTCGATTTCGCCGCCCATTTTGCGGGTCTGAAAATCACGGGGATGAGCGACTACATGTTCGATGTGAAACTGCCGTTGTTCACGCGCGGGATATCGCTCTTCCACGGTTGGCTGCCATTCCTGCTTTTGTTCGCAGTCCGGCGTTTGGGCTATGATCGCCGCGGACTCGCAGTCTGGGTGAGCCTCGCGTGGGCGCTGATTCTCGTCTCCTATTTCTGGATGCCGCCTCCCGGCGCAGTGCTCGCCAATCCCAAACAACCGGTGAACATCAACTACGTCTTCGGTTTCAGCGATCACACTCCGCAGCCATGGATGCCCGCCTGGGCTTGGGTGCTCACGATGATGCTCGGACTGCCGCTCATCGTCTGGTGGCCGACGCATTTGCTGCTGAGGCGATTCTTCCCGCGCGACTGAAACACTTTGATCGCCGGGAAGTTGTCCCTAGCATGCCGCTTCCGCTTATGAAAAAATCCCTCCTCTCGGTCACCGGCTGCGCTCTTTTACCGACGCTGCTTTTAAGCGGGTGCGCGTCGCCGCTCGGCGGCGCGAGGACTGCGTCGAAGGATCATGCGTATATCGCTTACTGGCCGCCGGTGGATGGCGCGAAGACGCGGGTGGCGGTGAAGGATCTCATCGATATGCAGGGGGTCGTGACGACGGCGGGTTCGCAGTTTTTTGCGAAGACGAAGAAGCCGGCGGCGGGCGATGCGGCGTGCTTGCGCGGGGTGCGAAGCGGCAACGTGCAGATCGTGGGGAAGACCAATCTGACGGAGTTCGCAGTCGGGGTTTCGGGGATCAATGATTATTTCGGCACGCCGAAGAATCCCGTGACTCACAGGGGCAGGCGGATACCGGGCGGGTCGTCGAGCGGGTCGGCGGTGGCGGTGGCGAATGGCACGGCGGACATCGCGATCGGGACGGATACGGCGGGCTCGATCCGCGTGCCGGCGGCGTGCTGTGGGATCGTGGGATTGAAGACGACGTTCGGGCTCGTGCCGATCGATGGCGTGTATCCGATCTCGCCGCGCTACCTCGACACGGTCGGGCCGATGGCGAAGGACGTGGCGCACACGGCGCAAGGCATGGATTTGCTGAAGCCGGGATTCGCCGGTCGCTACCGCGCGGCGGTGGCGGCGAGACCTTCGGCGGGGATGATCCGGATCGGGCGACTGCGCGTGAGCGGCACGAGCGACAAGGTGGATGGCGCGGTGGATGCCGCGCTGACGCGGACCGGTTTCAAGGTCGTGGAACTCGGCGCGGATTTTCAAAAGAAGTGGGGGCAGGCCCAGACGGACGGGAACACCATTGCGGCGGCGAGCGCGTGGCTGACGAATCAGAAACTGCTGGTCGCGCCCGGCGTCACGGCGAGGACGAAGGCGATCATCACGCTCGGCCTGGTGGAATCGCAGACGCGATATGCGGCCGCGCTGAAGCGGCAGGCGGAGTGGCAGGCGACGCTGCGCGCGGTTTTCAAAAGGGTGGATTTCATTGCGCTGCCGACGCTCCAGACGCTGCCGCCGAAGGTTCCACTCTTCGGCTTGTCGGCGGCGTTCGAGGCGCTCGTGCTCGGCTCGCAAAACACGGTCGCGGTGAACTACGCCGGCAACCCCGCGCTCGCGTTGCCGATTCCCGTCGGTGACAAACACGTCCCGGTTTCCAGCCTGCAACTCGTCGGGCCGCGCTTGAGCGAAGCGGCGCTGCTGAACGCCGGTCGCCTCGTGGAAGCGCGCGGCGGGCATCGCGAATAATTCCAGTCTTCGTGACGACCGCGGGCGCGGCGGGATGCGATCCATTTGCTGGCGACGCGAAGTTGATCGCAACTTGCGATCATTCGTTTCGCCTCCAATTTACCCGATGCGCTTCCCGTTCCACCTCGTCACCATCTCCGCTGGAGCGGCGCTGATGTTCAGCGCCGGCACGGCCGGAGCCACGAGTCCCGCGGATGACCTCATTAAAAAAGGCGACGTCTTCTACGCCCGCCTGCTGCCCACCGAGGCGCTGAAGTTTTACCTGCCTGCGGAAACGCTGGAGCCGAACAACGCGAGTTTGCTCGTGCGCATTTCGCGGCAATACCGCCACCTCATGAGCGACGCGCCAAAGCGCGAGGAGAAGCTCCGGCTCGGCGGCATCGCTGTGAGCTACTCGCGCCGGGCCGTCGCGCTCGCGCCGAACGATCCCGAGGCGCAGCTTTCGATCGCGATCAGTTACGGCAAGGTGCTGCCACTCCAGGGAAACGCGGAGAGCATCGAAAGTTCGCGCGTGATCAAGGCGGCGGCGGAAAGAGTGATCAACCTCGACCCGCGCAACGATCTCGGCTGGCACGTGCTCGGTCGCTGGTATTTGAACATGGCGGAAGTCGGCGCGGTGAAGCGCGCGCTCGCGCAGGTCGTTTATGGAAAGCTGCCGTCGGCCACCAATGAGGACGCCGTGCGCTGCTTCGAGAAGGCGATAGCGCTGAATCCGAACCGGCTGATGCACTACGTCGAATTGGGCCGCACTTACGCGCGGATGGGGCGCGCGGAGGATGCGCGGAAATTCATCACGAAAGGACTCGGCATGGCGGAGACGGAGAAGGACGACCCGGAGACGAAAAGGACCGGGCGCGAGGTGCTGGCGAAGCT
>JAYTDO010000069.1:0-16260 GCA_043735935.1 Chthoniobacteraceae bacterium | reverse complement strand
AGATTCCCGCCGCCATCGCCACCATCAAAGCCGTCCACCACGTCTGGTGGGTGCCCACGCTCGCCATCCTCGCCTTTGTCGGCGGCCTTGGTGCCGGATTGGTTTTATACTCCGGCAAGGATCGCGACCCGATCCTCATTCCGCTCTTCAAGAACAAGTTCTACCTCGACGAACTCTACGCCGCACTCGTCGCTGGCACTCAGGACCTCCTGGCCGGTCTCTTCGGTTACATCGACAAATGGGTGATCGACGGCGTCTTCGTCCGCGGCCTCAGCGGCGCCACCTGGGCCGGCGGCTTCGTCCTGCGCTTTTTCCAGTTCGGCAATCTCCAAGGTTACGCCTTCCTCTTCGCCGCCGGCGTCGTCGGGCTGATCGCCTTCGTCCTCTTTTCCTAAACCGCGATGCTCAGCCTGCTCATCTTCATCCCGATCCTCGCGGCCATCGCCATCGTATTCGGCGCACCCGCTCGCCGCACCGCGCTCGCCGCCGCTGGAGCACAGTTTGGCCTCTCGCTGGTCACCCTTCTCGCCTACGACCGGACCGCGGGCGGATTTCAATTCACCTCCATCTCCGCGATCATCCCCGAGTGGGACTTGAAGTATCTCGTCGCCGCCGACGGTCTCAGCGTCGTGATGCTCTTTCTCACTGGCATCGTCACACTCGCCGCGGTGCTCTGCACCCCGCCTGTCGAAAAACGTCCGAACCTCTTTTATGCCAGCGTCCTCCTCATCTCCGCGGGATGCGCGGGTGCGTTCGCGTCGCAGGATCTTTTCTTCTTCTACGCATTCCACGAACTCGCCCTGATCCCGACGTTCCTCCTCATCGGAATCTGGGGAAATGGCGAACGGCAGACCGCTGCGTGGAAGATCACGATCTATTTGGCGCTCGGCAGCATCGTCCTCCTGATCGGCCTCACCGACCTTTATTTTGCCATCCCGGAAGGGTCCCGGACGTTCGACATGCGACTCCTCTCCGCCGCGAAGGACCTGATTCCCGCCGACGCGCAGATCCGCCCCTACCTGCTCCTTCTCGTCGGGTTTGGCACCCTCATCTCCCTCTTCCCGTTCCATAGCTGGGCGCCGAGCGCCTACGCTTCCGCTCCGACGCCCGCCGCGATGCTGCATGCCGGTGTGTTGAAAAAGTTCGGCCTTTACGGACTCATCCGCATCGCGATCCCGCTTCTTCCTTCCGGGGCGCAACATTGGACGTGGCTCCTGCTCACGCTCCTTGTCGGGAACATCATCTACATCGGCCTCGTCACGATCGCGCAGCGCAAGCTCGACCTCATGCTCGGCTACTCCAGCGTCATGCACATGGGCTACATCTTCCTCGGCATCAGCGCCGCGAATGTCGTCAGCCTCAGCGGCGCATCGCTCCTCATGTTTGCGCACGGCCTCAGCATTGCCGCACTGTTCGCCCTCACCGGTCAGTTGCGCGAGCGCAGCGGCAATCTCGACTTCACACAACTCGGCGGTCTAGCCACTCCCCTGCCCTTCCTGAGCGTCGCTTTCGGCCTCGCCGCCTTCGCCTCCATCGGCCTGCCCGGCTTCGCGAATTTCGCCAGCGAAGTCATGGTCTTCTTCGGCGCGTTCAAACCCGCCGCTCCGGAAGCCGCCACCACGTCCTTCCGCATCGCCACCGGATTCGCGCTCTGGGGCGTCGTCATTTCCGCCGTCTACATGCTCCGCGCCTACCGCGCGATCTTCTTCGGACCCGCGCGACCCGGCGATGCCGCGGCGCTTGATCCACGGCTGAACATACGTCTCCCCATCCTCCTCCTGATCGCCACGCTGATGCTCGCGGGTTTCTTCCCGCAGACCTTTCTCGGCTTCATCCGGCCCAGCATCGAAGCCCTCCTGCCGAAATAACGCATGACCGCCGTCCTTTCACCGATCACGCTCGAAATCGTCGTCCTAGTCCTGGGCCTCTTCCTCGTCCTCGCGGAGAGCTTTAGCAAAAACCCGGACAAGAGTTGGCTCGCCCGCATCGCGATCTACATTCTTGGTATCGTCTTCTTCTGGAGCTTCTTCACCACCGGCAATCCCCCCGGCGTCCCCACGCCCGGCTTCGGCAATTTTTACAGCGCCGACCCGATCGCCCTTTTCTTCAAAAGGATCGCACTTCTCACCACGATCATCGTCCTCGTCATGGCGATCGAATACCGGCCGATCCTTCGCAAATACATCCCGGGCTCCGTCGGTGACAGCGGCATCGGCGAGTTCTTCTGCCTGCCGGTCTTCACCTGCGCCGGTCTCATGTTCATGGCGAGCGCCGTCGATTTCCTGCTCATCTTCGTCTCGCTCGAGTTGGTCACGATCAGCTTCTACATCCTCGTCGCTTATATGCGTCGGAGCACCGCATCGCTTGAGGCAGGCGTGAAATACCTCATCCTTGGCGCGCTCAGCACGGGCTTTCTCGTCTATGGCATCACCTGGATCTTCGGCCTCACCGGCGAGACCAATCTCGCACTCATCAGCGCCACACTTCACACCGCCGAAGGAATTCAGGTTCCCCTCCTCTTCGCCATCAGCCTCGTTTTCGTCGCCATCGGCTTCAAAATCGCCGCCGCGCCGTTCCAGCTTTGGGTGCCCGACGTCTATCAGGGCGCACCCACTCCCATCACGGCTTTCCTTAGCGTCGGCAGCAAAGCCGCGGGCTTCCTGATCCTGCTCCGCGTGCTCGAACCGTTCATCGCGAACGACGGAGTGCGCGTGAAAGTATTCGCCGTCCTCGGTCTGCTCGCCGGCGCCAGCCTCATCTATGGCAACCTCGCCGCCATGCCGCAGGACAACCTGAAGCGGATGCTCGCCTACAGTTCCATTGGCCACGCGGGTTACCTCCTTGTCGCCGTCGCGAGCTTTAACGCAGCCGCCACCGGACTCGGCAACGCCACCACCGCCATTGCGTTTTATCTCGCAGGCTACCTCCTCATGACGCTCCTCAGCTTCCTAGTCATGATCGTCGTCGCCAATCACTCCAGAGGCGATGACATCCTACATTTTAACGGCCTCGCCAAGCGCAGCCCCTTCCTCGCATTCGGCATGCTCACCGCCATGCTCTCCCTGGCTGGCGTTCCGTTCACCGCCGGCTTCGTCGGGAAATTCCTCGTCTTCGCGGCAGCCATCAAGGAGCACCACTTCACGCTTGTCGCCATCGGTGTGATCACGGTCGGCGCGGGTTTCTATTATTACATCCGCGTCGTTGCGGCGATGTATTGGCAGGAGCCAAATGACGACACTCCCATCCAGATGCGCGCACTGACGAAATTCACCATCGGCGCTTTGACGTTCGGTATCTTCGCTGCGGGCATCTTCCCGAAGCCGATCCTCAGCCAACTCCAGCCGCTCATCACAGCGCTTGTCGCGCCCTGACGGCAGTTCGTTTTACCCTCAAGCCCCGGCCGCATACAGGGCATCCACCTTCGCGCGGATCGCCGGGTCCATCACGAGCATCTCAGGCCACTCCCGGGTGTAACCCTCCCCTGCCAGCTTCCTCGTCGCGTCGATGCCCATGTGGCTCCCGATGCACGGGATCGTCGGGGCATGATCCAGCGCATCGCACGGGCTTTTCACGAAAGTCGAATCCCGCTGCGGATCGGTATTCGCGCACAGTCGGAAAAGCACCTCGCTCGTGTCATGCACATCGCAGTCGGCATCCACGACGACGATGTATTTGCTAAACATCATCTGCCCCATGCCCCACAGGCCGTGCATGACCTTATACGCCTGCCAAGGATACTGCTTCCGGATACTCACGAAGACCATGTTGTGGAAGACCCCTTCCGCCGGCAGCGCGATGTCCACGATCTCCGGAAAGTTCATTTGGAATACGGGAAGGAAAATCCGAACGCTCGCCGTGCCCATGTAAAAGTCCTCCATCGGCGGTCGCCCGACGATGGTGCATGGATAAACAGGATCGCGTCGGTGCGTGATCGCGGTGATGTGGAAAACCGGATAATCGTCCACCGGCGTGTAGTAACCCGTGTGATCACCAAAAGGCCCTTCCGCCCTGAGTTCGCCGGGCTGCACGTAACCTTCGAGGACGAAATCCACGTCGGCCGGAACCTCGAGGTCCACGGTCTCGCATTTGATAAGCGGGACCGGTTTCTTGCGGATGAACCCGGCGAAGAGAATCTCATCCAGCCCGTCAGGAAGCGGCGCCGTCGCGGCGAAAGTATACGCTGGGTCGCCCCCGAGGGTCACCGCCACAGGCATCCGCTCTCCACGTTCGTAATAACGTTTGCCGTGCCGCGCACCCACCTTGTGAACCTGCCAATGCATCCCAGTCGTCTGTCCGTCGTAGACCTGCATCCGGTACATGCCCAGATTCCGCTCTCCCGTATCCGGATCACGCGTGTGCACGCACGGAAAAGTGATGAAGCGTCCACCATCGCCGGGCCAGCATTTCAATATCGGCAGGTCTAAAAGGTTGGTCGACCCGTCGAGCCGGTGGATGACTTCTTTGCACGGACCGTCCGTGACGCGCTTCGGTTTGGCGTTCAGCAAGTCCAGCCCCTGCATCGCGAGCTTCCAAGCGTGCTTGATCGAGGTCGGCGGCTTCGCCTTCAGGATGAGCTGCATCTGGTCGGCGAGTTCACTCACCGACTCGATGCCGAGCGACATGGCCATGCGGCGATGCGAGCCGAGCGTATTGATGGCGAGAGGAAACTTCGAGACCACGCCGTCGACGGTGGGCTGCTCAAAAAGCAACGCCTTGCCGCCCGCCGCGGCCTTCATCTCACGATCCGCAAACTCGGTGATCTCGAGTTCCGTGGCGACAGGAACACGCACGCGGCGTAGTTCACCCGCGGATTCGAGGGCGGCGAGAAATGCGGAGAATGATTCGTAGGCCATGGATGTGAGCCAATGCTAGTGAGGCGCGACCCGCCGCGCAAAGTCCAAGGTGCGCCGCCTTCAAATCGTCGTCAGCGCCGCGATCGCCGGCAGGAAGAGGACACCTTCCACAGCCCATTCGTAAAACGCCTCCGAGCGAGGTGTACGGACGGCGACGATGAGTGCGGCGAGATACGGTCCGACAAGGAAGCTGGCAATCTGCCACGCCAATACATGGCCTCCGGGCGCTTGCCAAAGCGCGGTCAGCGCGAGGGCCTCGATCGCGGTGAGCAGCAGCCACAGCAGGAGACTCGTTCGCCTTTCGCCAAGCGCGACCGGCAACGTGACGATTCCCGTTCGACGATCTCCAGCGACGTCGCGCAGGTCGCAGAGGATCATGTTAAACAACAACAACGTCCAAGCCCGGAGGAGGACGACGATGAATCCCGCGCCGCTCGGCGGTGCGCCTTGGTGCAGCCACGGCAGCCCGATGAGCGCCGCGGCGATGACGGTCGGCGCGAAGAAAGTCTTAATCAAAGGCACGTCCTTGAAGCGAAAGCCGAGGAGCGGACGAGAATAATTCAAGCAGACAAACCCACCACCAATTACAAGCGCCAGCGTGAGCCAGTCGCGCCTCAAAACCGGCACTATGAGCAACACCAGCGCCGCAATAGCGATGAGCACGAGCGAGGCGGGACGCAGCCGCGCGCTCGACTCAATCCGGTGCGGCAGATTGATCGCGTCGGCCGGGTCCGCGAAGACTCGGTCGCTGTTGTAGACGAGTAACCCCGCGCAAAACCAAAGGGGCATCCAGGGAGCGGCCTCCCATCCGACCAAAGCGCAAATAGCCCAACCGAATGCCGTGATGCCTGCGGCGACGTAAAGCGCGAGTGCGTGAATGGCCGAGATGAAAGGTGAGCGGTGAATTGCCGATGTTTGCGCGAAGAGCGGCGCGGCGGCAAATCACCATTCACTTTTCGCAATCAGCGTTCAAACTCCGCGCATGACCTCCACAGAACCGCCCGCCGAAGCCGCGTCCCAATTCAAGGAAGACGACGTTCAGGCCGTCGAGTATTTCCGCGAAGCTCACGCGATGATCAAACATCAGCTCGCGAAGGTGATCGTCGGGCAGGATAAAGTGATCGACGAATTGCTCATCTCGATCTTCACGCGCAGCCATGCGCTCCTCGTCGGCGTGCCCGGCCTTGCGAAGACTCTGCTGATCTCGACGCTCGCGCAGACGATCAATCTTTCCTTCAAGCGGATTCAATTCACCCCGGACCTCATGCCGAGCGATATCACCGGGACAGAGGTCATTTACCAAAACCCGCAAACCAACGAGCGCGAGTTCAAGTTTCTACACGGTCCGCTGTTCGCGAACGTCGTCCTCGCCGACGAGATCAATCGGACGCCGCCGAAGACGCAGGCGGCCATGCTGGAGGCGATGCAGGAACGCAAGGTCACCGTCGGAGGAATCAACCATCCGCTTCCGGACCCGTTCTTCGTGCTCGCCACGCAAAACCCCGTCGAGCAGGAAGGCACGTATCCGCTGCCGGAGGCGCAGCTCGATCGCTTCATGTTCATGATCTACGTGGACTACCCGAGCATGGACGAAGAGATCGAGATCATGAAACGCGGCGCCGGAATGGGCGGCGGCACCCCACGCGCGATCATCGAGCTTGATCACATCCTCTACCTGCAGGGCGTGGTGAAGCGGATGCCCGTGGCGGATCACGTTTTCCATTACGCGCAAAAACTCGTGGCCGCGACGCGCGCGAAGAGCCCGCAGGCTCTCGATTTTTGCAAGAAGTGGCTGAGCTGGGGCGCCGGCCCTCGCGCGTCGCTCAATCTCATCCTCGCGGCCAAGGCGCACGCGATCGTCCGCGGGCAAATCTACGTGAGCTGTGAGGATGTGGCCGCCGTCGCGCCGGCGATCATGAGGCATCGCATCATCCCCAATTTTGCCGCGCAAAGTGAAGGCATCAGCAGCGATGACATCACCAGGATGATTTTAGAAAAGATCCCGAAGGATCGCTGAGACGATCAGGCGATCTCGATCTGGTAGACGCATCGCCCGATATGCATGCGCTGCTTGTGTACAAGCGCCTTGCAAGTCCCTGCCGCCAACGCCTTGCCCTCGATCACAAGCGCATCTGCAGGAAGCGAAATATTCAGCAGCCAGAATCCGCCGTCGCGATACAGAAATGCTGCGGGACTGGCTCCGACCGGATCGAGATTCCACACGGGGCGCCCGACGGGATCGAGCGAAAACCCGATGGTCGAGAGCAGCCAAAGGCTCTCGTGGACAGGTGTTCCATTATCGATCGGCATGAATAGGACGGCGCTTGGCTGCCGGACATTCGGGGCGGCATGAAAGCGCGACTCGGCGCCCACCGGAAGACGATGATTTAAGGGGATCACCTCGAGCGCGAAACGGCTTCCCAAATGCACGACCGCGCGACGATCGAGTTCCGTCGGCTCGTCCGGCGATAGATCGTTTCCGTCGAAGTAGGAGCCATTCACGCTCGGATTGCCGCCACTTCCATCAAACAGGACGAGCCCTTTGGCGGTAATCGTCACGACGACATGCACCCGGCCGATCCTTTCGGTCAGTCGGCGATTCTCCGGCGTGTCCGGCCAATGCCGCGCAACAAAGTCCGCCTCTTCCAATGAGCGGCCGATCCGAAACTGTCGCCGCGCGACGAGGGTGATGGGAGCCCCCGCCGATGGCATGAAGCGCGCCATCGTCCCGAGTGTCGGGGGAAGATCGGTTCGCTCCTTTTCACGCGCTGGAGCCGGGGCTGGCGCTGGAGCGCGAGCCGGAACCGGAACCGCCGCCGGCGGAGGTGGTGGTGGTGGAGGAGGAGTGGCAGCGGCCGACAGGAGCGTGCGACGCGGCGGCATCTTGAGCTCAATCGGAGCCGCCTTCGGAGGTGCAGGCTTCGGAGGTGCCGCCCGCGGCGGCGGTGCGACCTTCACGCGAACATCGATCCCGTCGCTCTTTAACGCGGCAAGGAAAACTTTCCACAACTCCTCGCATGTCCCCGAATAACCTCCCATTAACGCGTCGCGCAAAGTCCGATTCGCTCGCTCTGGAAGACTCGCCAAAGGCGGGCAGTGCCGCTGCCGGATGTATTCGGGATTTCCTCCCAGGAGTTCGTAAAGAAGGGCCGCGAGCCGGGTCACGGGCTTGTCTGGCACTGCCGACGGGGCTCGCGACGCGACCATCGTCATCTGCCCAGCGCTCTCGGAGTTATCGGAGAGCACTTCCGCCACGCTCAATCCGTCGAGCTTCCAATCGAAGGGTCCCCAGGTCCCAACCAGCTTACCAGGGAGCACCGCTAGCTGGTCAGCCGTGACCTCTGCTGGAAAGACCACAAAGACCTTTCCGAGCAGTTTCCGCGGCAGCATCCACGGTGCAGCCACCACGCTATCGATCAGCGCGGGAATCCCGGCGACGAGCAAAAGCACGTCCGTTACCTCGATCGACCGCCGCTTTCTCAAGACCGTAAGCAACGGAAAACCGTGGGCCCACTCGCGCACCAGACAGACTCCCTGTTTCGACGCTTCGATCGGTCGATAACGCAACAGTCCGGGTGTTTCATCCGCCGCGAGATTTGCCACCGCCGTGGTTAACCCCGTCGCGCGACCCGTGGCCAATGGAAGCATTTTTGCCGCCCATGCACGACCATCCTGCACGACCTTCGCCGGTGCGGCCGCGCCGGGGATCGGTTCGAGTTCGAAAGATTCGTGCACAAGGAGCCACGATGGCAGGGAAGCCGTCATAATCGTGCTTCTAAGGGATGACGGAGCGGAATGCCAGCGGGCTATGCAACATCCCGAAAAAACGTGGCCCGAGGAAATTCTCGACGGATGCGCCGTGCATGGGATGCCATGATGCCGTCGCACTTATGCCCGCACCGTCCGACCATCTCCTCGACCCCGAAGCCATCCAACGCGCCGAGTACCTCGGCCTGCAGGCGGCGTCCATCGTGGAAGGTTACATGGCCGGCGCGCATAAATCCCCATTCCGCGGCTTCGCCATCGAGTTTGCCCAACATCGCGAATACGTCCCGGGCGACGACACCCGCCATCTCGACTGGAAAGTGCTCGGGCGCAGTGATCGCTATTACATCAAGCAATACGAGCAGGAGACCAATTACGTCGCCCATCTGCTCCTCGATGGCAGCGAGTCCATGGCCTACGGCTCCAAATCCATCACCAAGCTCGATTACGGGCGTACGATGGCGGCTTGTCTCGCCTACCTCATCCTGCTCCAGCGCGATGCCAGCGCCGTCGGCGTGTTCGATACCAAGGTGCGCGAGTATCAGCCCCGCACGGACAACCTCGCGAAGATCCACCAGATTTGCGCCTCGCTCGCAAAGACACCGCCCGCTGGAAAGACGGCCATCGGCGCAGTGCTCGACGATCTCGCGCGGCAGGTAAAACGCCGAGGAATCGTCATCGTCATCAGCGACTTCTTTGACGACGAAGAGTCCATCCTCCAGGGCATCCAGCACCTTCGTTTCAGCAAACACGAAGTCATCGTCTTTCACGTCCTCGATCCATACGAACTCGACTTCCCGTTCCACGGCACCGTCGAGTTTCAAGGTCTCGAAGGTGGCGGAAAAGTCGTCACCCGCCCGGCGGAAATTCGGCGCAGCTACCTCGCAGAGTTCGGCGCGTTTCGCGAACGCATCCGGCTTGGTTGCGAGCGCAACGGCTGCCCTTACATGCAGGTGAGCACCGATCAGTCGTGGGCCGACGTCCTTACCGCTTATCTCGCCACCCGCCAGCATCGCTACGGCTGAGATCCCAGCGATGGTTTTCCTCAATCCCCTCCTCCTCTTTGGCGCCGCGGCCATCGCCCCACCGATCGTGATCCATTTGCTTTCGCAAAGGCAGATCAAGAAAGTCGTCTGGGCCGCGATGCGATTCCTCGCGCCGATCATTCAGCGCAATCAACGCCGAATGACACTGGAGGATTTGATCCTGCTCGTGCTTCGCTGCGCGCTGCT
The DNA here is from genome assembly GCA_043735935.1 of Chthoniobacteraceae bacterium. Classification (GTDB taxonomy): domain Bacteria; phylum Verrucomicrobiota; class Verrucomicrobiia; order Chthoniobacterales; family Chthoniobacteraceae; genus JANLQB01. Next base: position 6,410 of record JAYTDO010000069.1, on the reverse strand, counting down.
CCTTCTCCTCGCTCTCGCGCTGGCTCGACCGTCGTTCAAGACCGGCGGCTTCGCCAGCGGAGCCGAGGCCGCGATCGTGATCATCGACAATTCCGCGAGCATGTCCCAGACGGACGGCGCCGAATCGCGATTTGAAAAGGCGCAGAAAGCCGCCGGGCAGGTATTGGACGCCCTTCCCGGCGCTTCGGCGGTGGCAGTCTGGCTTGCGTCCGACATCGTCCGGACCAGCATCCCCGAGCCTTCGCGCGATTTTGCGCTCGCGCGCAAAGTCGTCCAAAATGCGCGTCGAACGGATCGCGGGACCGAGATGCTGCCCGCACTCCGGCAAGCGCTCGCCGTACTCGCCCGACAGTCTTTGCAGCAACGTCGTATCTACCTCATCACCGACGGGCAGGCGGAAGGCTGGAAGCAACTCGCGGAAACGAAGGCCATGCTCGAAGAAGCGAAGAAGGCCAACATATCGGCACGGTTGGTCATCGTCGGCGACACCGAGTCGCGGAATCTCGCTGTCACCGGGCTGCGGATCGCGAGCGCACTGGCTCCGATCAACGAAGCCCTCCGCTTTGAAATCGAAGTCTCAAACTTTGGCGTCGACGACGCCCGCGGGGTGCCAGTCAGCCTCGCCATCGACGCGGAGTCGCCCGCGGATGAAACCACGATCGCCACCATTCCCGTCGGCGAATCACGACACGTCTCGCTTTTCGCGCGCTTTCGTGACGCCGGATTTCACACGACCGCGGCCCGCATCGCCGCCGATCGCAATCCCGCTGACGATCAGCGCGTGATCACAGTGCGCGCCATCGACGCCATCGACGTTCTTCTTGTCGATGGCGAACCTGGGGCAGAGGCGCGGGAAAGCGAAGTATTCTTCCTCCGCAACGCACTCACCCCAGTCCCACCCGAGCAGCGAGAGCGCTATTTCATCAAGACCCGCGTCGTCTCGCCATCGGAGTTCGAGAGTGTGCGGCTGCCTGACTACAAAGCCATCGTCCTCGCCAACGTCGTGGATCTCTCGGACACCACGCTTGAATCCCTCGAGAAATATCTCCGCGCTGGCGGCGGGCTCGTCGTTTTTCCCGGGGCACGGATCAGCCCGGCATTTTACAACGAGAAACTCTTTACCGAGCGCGCCATCCTGCCCGCGAGATTCGGTCCGGCGCGCGGCGATGCGGAGCAGCAGGAACAATTCTGGCATCTTCAAAAAAACCGCTACGAGCATCCGATCGTCTCGATCTGGAAAGACCCCGCCGCCGGCACGCTGGGCACGGCGCATTTCTTCCGGGCCTTTCCACTGGAGCCCGATCCGGCGGCGCGCGGCGAGGGTGGCCTGCCTTCGCTCGTGCTGAAATACGACGACGGCCAACCTGCGGTTCTGGAACGGACGTGGGGATTCGGGCGCGTCGTGCAATTTAGCAGCACCGCCGACTCCTCGTGGAACGATCTCGCGGCGCGCCCGGCGTACGTCCCGCTCGTCCATCGCGTGCTCGGATCACTGGTCGCTCGCGAGGATGAAAGGCTCAATCTCCGAGTCGGCGCAGCCTTCAGCATCGTCGCCGAGCCAACGCTCGTGGGCAAAGATGCAACGGTGACCACGCCTGCGGGAAACCGGGAAACACCGGCGCACCGGCGCATCGGCATGGTGGGCGGTGTGCCGACGATCGAGTTCGACGAGACGGATTCCGCAGGCGCTTACGAAGTAAAAACGAGCGAGGACTCCGCGTCGACGATCCGCTTCGCCACGCAACCCCTCGCCGCGGAGTCGCGGCTGACTGAGCTTTCGCCGACCGAACTCTCGTCGATCGAGGCCGTCGTCGAAGTCACACGCTGGTCCGGGGCGTTGAGCTTCCGAAACACCCTTCAACGGGAGCGCACGGGGACCGAGATGTGGATGCTCTTCGCCTTCCTCGCGCTCGCCGTCGCGGTCGCCGAGACGCTGCTCGGCAATCGCTTTTCCCGCTCCAAATGAACGCCGTCTCCATGCTGTTGCGGATCTGCGGTGTCAGGATTGACGACGCCGCGCGGCTAGCCGGGGCCGAGTTCGCGTTTCGCAATAGCGGCATGCTCGGCTGGCTCGTCGTGCTGGCGGCAGGCCTGGCGACACTCACTTGGTGGAGCCATTGGCGCGATGCGCGCGAGATTCTCAGCACGCGCCAGCGCCGTGTGCTCGTCGGATTGAGGATCGCGCTGATCCTGCTGCTGCTTCTCCTGATACTGCGGCCCGTCCTCACTTTTCGCATCGAAACCACCATCCGCCGCACCCTGCTCACGCTCGTCGATGCGAGCGCCAGCATGAAGATTCAAGATCCCCGATTCGACGAGGCCGACCTGAAGCGCGCCGGCATCGCCACGGGGGTGCTCGACTTCCGAAAAGGACTCGACCAATCGCTCGATGCCGCGAAAGCCGCGCCGCTGCGAATCATCCCGCGCGTCGACGTGCTCAAGTCAGCGCTTAAACGCGAAGAACTCTTTCCGCGCCTCGCGCAGGACTTTGATCTCGGGGCATTCAGCTTCGGCCAGACACTTGCGGAAATGAACGGCGCACCGGCGGAGTGGATCGATGCGCTCGATCCGAAAAGCCAGGAAACCGCGCTGGGCGACGCCGTTCGCGAATTGCTCACCCGCAAACGCGGCCAGCCGATCTCCGGCATCTTCCTCGCCACCGACGGCGCCAGTAACACCGGCGCTTCCGCGCTCGAAGCCGCAAACCTCGCCCGAGCCGAAGGCATTCCGCTCTACGTGTACGGCGTCGGCATTACCTCGCCGCGGGACATCCTCGTCGGCGGCATTTTTACGCAGGAAGTCGCTTTTCAAAACGACGAACTACCGGTCACCGTCCGCGTTCGCGGTCAGGGAATGCGAGGCGAGTCGGTGAAGATCGCCCTGAAGCTCGGCGAGGAAATCGTCGCCTCGAAAGACCTCGTCTTTGACGACGACGATGAGCAGATCGTCTCGCTCGCATTCACGCCAAAGACCACCGGGGAGTTCATCCTCCGCGCCGAAATCGCCCCTCGCGAAGACGAAGCCGTCAAAGACAACAACGCCTCCACCCAGCGGCTCCGCGTCATCGATTCGAAGATCAAGATCCTCTTCGTCGAGGGCGCGCCGCGATGGGAGTTTCGTTACCTCCAGAGCGCGTTTCTTCGCGATCGCCGACTCGATCTAAAATGCGTCCTGCTGGAAGGCGATCCGGCCATCGCCGACGGCGAAGCCTCTCCCTACCTCGCGAAGGTGCCCGAGACTCGCGAGGAGCTTTTCAAGTTCGACCTCATCATCATCGGAGACATCGCTGCGGCGGATCTCACCCCCGCTCAGATCGATGCCCTCAGCGATTTCGTCTCGAAATTCGGAGGCTCGCTTCTCTTCCTCGCCGGGCCGCGGGCAAACCCCGGCGCGTTCAAGGACAGCGCACTCGAAAAACTGCTCCCCATCGAGTTGCCCGAGGGCGCACGACCCGCGCCCGCCAGCGAGCGCCCGACGACGCTCGAACTCACCGCGCAGGGGCGCTCCAGCGCGATGCTGAAGCTGGCGGCGAGCGACGAAGAAAACGCCGCGTTGTGGAAGCGATTTGGGAAACTTTACTGGACCGCGCGGGTGGGCCGCGCGAAGCCCGCGGCCGAGGTGCTCCTCGCCGACAGCGACCCGGCGAAGATCACGCGCTTTGGCAAAATGCCGGTCGTCGCGAGGCAGCAGTATGGGCTGGGCGAAGTGCTTTTCGTCGGCACAGACAACACGTGGCGTTGGAGGCGCAACGCGACCGAACGATATTATCCGATCCTATGGGGACAGATCGCCCAGAAACTCGGCCTCCATCATCTCCTCGGAGGCTCGAAGCGCACGCAACTCAACGTGGACAAGCAGAGCTATACCACCGGCGAACGGGTCACCGTCTATGCGCGCCTCTACAATGCGGACTACACACCGGTAAAAACCGCGAGCGTCGAGGCCGTCGACACCGTCAAGATCGGCACCGCTGCAGATGCCGCACGGCAGGAATTGACGTTGCGCGCCGTACCGGAGCAGCCCGGCATGTATCGCGGCGATTTTGTGGCGCTCGCACCGGGCCTGCATTCTTTATCCGTCAAAAGTGACGCGGCAAATCCGCTTGAGTTCAACGTAAACGAACCACGGTTTGAGATCGGCGAGACGGCGATGAACGAGCCGCTCTTGAAACAGATGGCGGAAGCCAGCGGCGGCGAATTTTTCCGCGAGGAAACGCTCTGGCAATTGCCCGAGGCCATCACCGCGAAAGCGGAACGCATCGCCTCCAGCGTCGATGCGGAAATCTGGTCCTCCCCGCTCGTCTTCTTCCTGCTCGCGCTCGTCGCCAGCATCGAGTGGGCCCTGCGAAAGCGGTGGGAACTGAAATGAGGCGACGACGATCGAGCATCGCGAGACTCGGACGCGCGCAGCCGCTTCGAGGCATGGAGATGTTGAGTTGACCGGGGCCTTTCGCTTCACTCCATCCCATGCCGACCAAAATCCTCCCGCTGCCGACGGTTACGCGCGAGGTGGCGGAGCGCCTGAACGAAGTGCGCGCGCGCCTCGCGTTCGTCGCGATCGGGACCGGCGCGGCGATGGCGACCGTGGCTGTCATCGGATGGCTTTCGCTCGAATGCATCGTCGACTGGCTCGCCGCGCTGCCGTGGCTGGGGCGTTTCGCCATCGCCGTGGCGGGGCTCTCATGCGCCGGAGGTTCTTGGTGGTGGTTTGCCCACCGTCCGCGCCGCGTGCCCATTGCGGATGACGCCGCCGCGCTGCTGGTGGAGCGGGCATTGCCGGAGTTTCGCGGGAGATTGATCGCGACCGTGCAGCTTGCCCGGATGGAGGAGTCGGGGGCCTCGCGGGCACTTGTGAACGCGCTGGTGCGCGAGACGACGTCGCTGGCAGGAACGCTGGACTTTCGTGCGGTGGTGAAGACGGAGCGGCTCGCCTTCTGGGTCAAGGCGGCAGCGGCGGCGGTGTTGTGCGCGGCGGCGCTCTGGATTTTTGGGGGAAAGAATAGCGTGCCGCTCGTGACCCGGGCGCTTCTCTGGAATAATCCGGTTCCGCGCAAGACGCAGATCAGCGGGGTGACTGGCAGTCGGGCGGTGGCCGTGGGCGATGATGTGCGGCTGAAAGCGACGGCGGGCGGGCAGGTGCCGCTCCGCGGGACGCTGCAAATCCAGACGACATCGGGACGGAAGCAGGATTTTCCGTTGGATCGAGAGGGTGAAAACGCCGCGCATTTCTCACGATTGCTCCAGAGCGTCCAGGAGCCTTTCGAGTATCGGATCGCGCTGGGAGACGCTGAGACCGAGACGTTCCGCATCAAGGTGAAACCGCGACCGACGGTGGCGAGCGTGGAGTGCCGGCAGATTTTCCCCGCCTACACGCAGCTTCCGCCGCAGAGGCGCGCGGTGGGAGATTTGAAGGTGCTTCCAGGCAGCAAACTGGAGCTAAAGATTCGCACGAGCCGCATGGTTAAAACGGCGCTGATGCAGATGCTCGGCGCGGACGGGGCTCCCCCCGTTTTCGAAGCCCCGATGCGCCCGGACCCAAAGGACGAATCGCTTTTCTCGAGCGAGATCACCGTGCCCGCGAAAGACGTGACGGGGCTGACTTTTTACCTTGCCGATGACGACGGTGTGGAGTCGCGCGGCGGAGCGGTATACCGGATCGAACTGGTGCCGGACGCTCCGCCGACGATCCGAGTTCTGTGGCCGGATCGACGCGAGGAACTTCTGACGGCGCGGGCCACGATGCTGCTGGCCTTCGAGGCAAAGGACGATTTTGGCGTGGCAAAAGTGCGCCTTCATTTTGCGGTGGATTGGGCGGAAGGGGCGCCGCATCAGACGATCGATCTGGATCTCGGAGCGAAATCGGACCGCGTTCTGGCAAAGCGTTTTGATTGGAAGATGAGCGCGATCCAGCCACCGCTCAGCGAGGGGCAGACCGTCGACTACTGGCTGGAAGCGCAGGATGCCAACGATGTGACCGGGCCAGGGATCGCGACGATGGAGCATTTTCAAATACGGATCGTGAGCGAGGCGGACAAACGCGCGGACTTGGCGAATCGGTTGAGCGATACGATCGAGGGCCTGAACGACGTCCGCCAGCGGCAGGAAGAGGTGAACAAAGCGCTGGGCGAGATCATCTTTGAAAAACCGCCGGCCAACCCGTAGCGTCGGGCACCTCCCGCATGACAACGACCCGAATCCAGATCGCGTGCGCACTCGTACTCACCGCCGGAACATTTGCGGCGCCGCTCGCCCTAGATCGCATCCGCGAGGGCGAAGTGAAGCAAGAACAACTCTCTGCCGATGCGGAAAAACTCGTGGCGCAGCTCGAGTCGATGCTCGGCGAGTATGAGCGGAATGGTCTGACGGGGGATGACACGAGAACGGTGCGGTCAATCCGAGATGCGATCGCGA
>JAYTDO010000068.1:0-27492 GCA_043735935.1 Chthoniobacteraceae bacterium | reverse complement strand
TTTTCGGCACGCTATTCGTCCTCGATCTGGTGCCGATCCTTTCAAAGGTATTCTCGCACCCCGGGCCTTACGACGTGCTCGTGGAGGAAAAGGAATTCATCGCCACTCAAAACCTGCACGCCTTCAAGCGCGAGTATGGCGAGTATGGCGGCACTTTTTCATGGGCAAATTCCGACGACTCCACTCCCCCCGCCGCCGGCTATCCGCGGGATGATTTGAGTCTGCTCCGTCGCCGCCGTGTCCCCGCGCCCGATCCCGTTCCGCCGACCTAGCGTAGAAAGAACATGTGGGCCGCGGCGTGCTGATGTGTTATGCGCGCCCGATGCCCGATCATCGCACCATAGTTTTGCCGTCGCAAAAGCGTCTCCCGGTCCTGTTGCGCCGCGCGTGGTATGGTTTGAATCAGACGTTCCGCCAGCGCATCGCCCATCTCGGCATCACGCCCGACCAATTCAGCATCCTTCGCTGGCTCGGCGAAAACGATGCGGCCGGGATCACGCAGCGGCACCTGACCGACCTCATGGCCAGCGACCCGAACACGATCACTTCCACGCTTTCCCGCATGGAGACCGCGGGGCTGATCTCTCGATCGCCCCATGAAAAGGATCGTCGGGCCCATCGGGTAAAACTCCGGGCGGCCGGAGGGCGGGTGTTTGAACAGGCAAAAAAGATCGCGACGAATCTGCAGCGCGAGGTGCTGAGCGCGTTGCCGGAGTCGCGCCGGGAGTCTTTCCTCGACGAACTCGCCGTGATCGCAGACCGGTGCGCCGAGTCGGTGGAAAAAATGACCAAGCGGGCGAAGTAAATCCTTGGCGGGGCGGGTGCGGGCGGGCAAAACGACGCGCAGCGCACCATGCCAAACATTCAGGGAAAACCGCTGCCGGATTACGTCACGCTCGGTTTCGAGCAAATCGACCAGGACCTCCGCTTCCTGATCGAGTGTCTAGGAGAAGTCCTCCGAGAACTCGGTCGCGACGAACTCGCAGATCATCTCCCGTGGGCCACCGAACCCGTCTTCGCCGCGGAGGCCTCGGCGCTGCCACCGCAGCTCGGGCTCGTCTATTCGATCGCTTTTCAACTCCTCAACATGGTCGAGGAAAACGCCGCCGCCAGCATGCGCTCGCTCCGGGAATGCAGCGAAGGCCTCGCCTGTGAACGGGGCCTTTGGGGAAATCAACTCGCCCGGCTGCGCGAGAGCGGGTGTGCGGAAAATGAAATCGCCACCGTGCTCGGAAAGGTGCGCGTCGAGCCGGTGCTGACAGCGCATCCGACCGAGGCGAAGCGGCTCTCGGTCCTCGATCAACACCGCTCGCTCTACGCGCTCATCGAGCGGCGTCGCGGGACGGATATGACGCCTTCCGAAGAACGCTCGCTTCGCACGCAAACCAAAGCCGCCCTCGAGAGGCTGTGGCGCACCGGCGAAATCCTGCTCGAAAAACCGTCGCTGACCGATGAACGCCGGAACGTCATGTATTACCTGCGGGACGTTTTTCCAAACGTGCTCACCGAACTCGACGAACGGCTCCGGCTCGCATGGCGCGATGCGGGATTCTCGGCGGCGGCGTTGGACGATCCCGCGCACATCCCGCGCGTCCGTTTCGGCACGTGGGTCGGCGGCGATCGCGACGGGCACCCGGGCGTGACCTCGGAAGTCACCGCAGAAACCCTCGAACGGTTGCGGGCGAATGCGCTCGTCGTCCTCCATCGGGCGCTGACGCAACTCGGCGAGCGGCTCAGCCTGTCCTCGTGGATGCAGGAGACTCCAGATTCGCTCGTCGCAGCGCGCGAAGCACTCGCCGCGAAGCTCGGCGACGGCGCCCGCCCGATCCTCGGCACCCTCCGGCACGAGCCGTGGCGGGAGTTCGTCGCGCTCATGATCGCGCGTCTGCCGATCGAGGTCGCGCCGCAGCAGCTCGCTCAGATCCGGGAAGGTGGAGATCGTTACCAGTTCGCCGGGGAAGTCGCCGCCGATCTTCAGGTGCTCCACGATTCGCTGCAAGCGGTCGGCGCGGAACGCCTCGCGAATGCCGATGTGCGGCCCGTGATGCGAACCGTCGAGGTCTTCGGCTTTCATCTGGCGCAACTGGACATCCGGCAGAATAGCGTCTTTCACGCGAAGGCCGCGGCGCAATTGATGACAGCAGCGGGGATCGACGGCAGCCAGTGGGAAGAGTGGAGCGAGGCGGAGCGGCTGCGTTTCCTGGAAAAGGAATTGCGCTCGCCGCGACCATTTCTCCACGCGAGCGCGTCCGCCGGCGCGGAGGCGGATACGGTGCTCAATTGCTTCCGCGTGCTCGCCGCCCACATCGCCCGCTGCGGGGCCGATGGCGTCGGCGCGCTCATCGTCAGCATGACGCGCCGCCTTTCGGATCTGCTCGTTGTTTACCTGCTCGCGAGGGAAGCTGGGCTCACCAGGATGCTGCCGGAGGGCCTCGCCTGTGTGCTTCCCGTCGTTCCGCTTTTCGAAACGATCGCCGATCTCGAAGCCGCGCCGGATATTCTTCAGGCCTTCATCGAGCAACCGATGACGCGGAGGAGCCTCGATTTTCTCGCGTGGAACTGGGGCCGCAAGCCGCAGCCACTCACGCAGCAGGTGATGGTCGGCTACAGCGACAGCAACAAGGACTCCGGCATCATCGCGAGCAATTGGTCGCTCCAGAAAGCGCAGTCGAAGCTCGCGCAACTCGGGCGCGATAGCGGCGTCGAGATCCGATTCTTCCACGGTCGCGGCGGGACGATCAGCCGCGGTGCCGGACCGACGCACCGTTTTCTCGACGCGCTTCCCAGCGGATCGCTCGGCGGCGATATTCGCCTCACGGAGCAGGGCGAGACGATCGCGCAAAAATTCGGCAACTTCGCCACGGCGACCTACAACCTCGAACTGCTCGTGGCCGGCGTGGCCGCGACGACGACGCGCCACGCGAAGTGCGGGACGACGCTGCCCGCGCTCGCGCCGATCATCGAGAAGGTCGCCAACGCCAGCCAGCGCGCTTATCGCGAGTTGCTGGAGGCGGACGGTTTCCTATCCTTTTACCGGCAGGCCACGCCGATCGACGCGCTCGAGCATAGCCGCATCGGATCGCGCCCATCGCGGCGCACCGGCGCGCCGAGCCTCGCCGATCTCCGCGCGATCCCGTGGGTGTTTAGCTGGACGCAGTCGCGCTATTACGTGCCCGGCTGGTTCGGTGCCGGGTCGGCGCTCGCGGAGCTCTCCGCAGGGGAACGCGGCCAGTTGGGTGAAAATGTTCGGTCGTGGCCCTTCCTCCACTATTTGTTCACGAACATCGAATCGAGTCTGGCGAGCACCGATCTCGACCTCATGAAGGCCTACGCCGAACTCGTCGAGGATCCGCTCGTGAGAGAGCGAGTCTTTGGCCTCATCTTTCGCGAATGGGAACTGACCCACGCGATGCTGGTGCAGGTCCGCGGCAGCGCGATGGCCGACCGGAGACCGCGCATGATCAAGACTTTGAACGTGCGTGCGGATGCGTTGCGCGTCCTGCATCGGCAGGAGATCGCGCTGCTGCGTCGCTGGCGGGGATTGCGTGCCGCGGGCGATGATGCGGGTGCCGATGCGATGCTGCCGGAGTTGCTGGTATCGATCAATGCGATCGCCAGCGGCCTGCGGACGACGGGCTAGCGGCGGTCGGCGACCACGGTGATGCCGGGCGCATCCTGCGCCATAAAGATACGGGTGGCCTTGTGGCGGTAGGCGCCCGCTTTTCCAAATGAATAGTAGGCCACGTAGCGGCTCGGGGAAACGCTGTCGGCCGCAATGGGCACCGATCGATTCGTCGGATCGAGGATCCACCAGCGTCCGCCGCTGCGCCAGTAAACCCACGCGTGGTTGTTCTTGGCGCCGGCGACCGCCTTTCCGATCACGTAGAGGGCCGAAGCGTCCCCCAGTTGGTCGTAAAGCCAGAGCGACTTTGCCTTGCAATCGCCCTGCCGGGTCGCGGTGGTCAGCGACGGTTCGGCCGCCCGATACGGATCGCCGGCGGTGTAGCTGAACGCGTGCGCCTGCCTCATCAAGCTGCACGTGAGCCCCATCGATGCACCGCGATTTTCGATGCCCGCGATGACGCTCCGGACGTTGCCGAGGTAACGATCGTACGGCGTGAAGCTCGTCGGTTGGGCCGAAAGCTCGCGCACGGCGCCAGAAAGATTCGGCGACTCAGGCATCGGCGGCGGAGCGATGGGAGGGAGCGGCGTGGACGGCGTGACTTGCACGGGCATCGTCGGGATCGTCGCGAGGGAGAGGACGGGTGCGGTCGCGGGCAGCACCTGCGGTTCGGCGAGGTCGAAGTCGGGCTTTTTGAAAAGCGTCCGCTGGATCGAGCGAATCCGCGCATCGACCTCCGGCGAAGAACGGAGCGCGACGTCCGTGCGAAACGCGCTGCGCGGCACCGGAGGAAGGTCCTCGGAAAACGCCGGGGATGCGGCGGCGAAGAGCATGGGGAGGAGTCGGGCGCGCATGAAAACGGCGGGACGCTACCCAAAGGGACCGAGGCCTGGCAATCTCTCCGTTTGAGTTGCCGCGTAACTGGCTTTGCGCCCGGCGGCGGGTCCGTCTAACGTCCCGCTCAATGCCCCGTTTTTTCTCCGCCGCCGGGACTCTGATCGATCGAATCAAGATCAACGCCCTTACCCGCGAAATTCGTGGCGACCGGGCCGTCTGGCTCAAACGCCGACGTGCGACCGCCGGCCCCGTCATGGCTCTCGCGAACGGCTTCTTCCGTCTGGTGGGCAATCCGGTCCAGACCCTCAGCCGGGTGGCCGAGTGGCGGAGTTGGGAGATCGGCTGTTTCCACCACCTCCACGGCGACAGCTTCCGCGCTTTCGCGGATGGCGAGCGGACCATCGGCGTCGACGAACTGCCGGGCGCCAGCCTGTCCGTGCATCTCGATGCCGGCTCGCTCACTTCGGTGATGCTCGCAGCGGCGGCCCGCGAATTGCGCCGGGCGCACTCGTGGTCGTGCGAAGCCTTCGGCGGCGCCTGGTCGCACGGAGACCCGCACTCCGGAAATTTCGTTTTCGACGCCGAAAGCGGACGAGCCCGGCTCATCGACTTCGAGGTGATGCACCACGCTTCGCTCTCCGCCGACGAACGCCACGCCGACGACCTGCTCGTGTTTCTCCAGGATCTCGTTGGGCGGCTTCCTGCCGATCGCTGGCTGCCGGACGCGCGCGCTTTTATCGATGCTTACGGCCGTCCCGAAATCATTTCGCTCCTCAAGAATCGCCTCGTCGTTCCCCGGGGCATCGCGCGGCTTTGGTGGTCGGTGCGTACGACGTATCTTTCCCGTGCCGAACTCGCCCGGCGCATCGCCGACCTACGCGCAGCGCTGATTTAGCGCGTTCGCCTTCACCACCCACTCGCGCACCGGCTCGCCCCCGAGCAGGTGCTCCTGCAGGATGCGCTCGAAACGCTCCGCATTCATCTGCCCATACCAAACGCCCTCGGGATACACGCACAGCCACGGTCCGCCGGCGCAGATGCGGAAACACGCGGCCTTGGTCCGCATCGCCTTCAGCCCCGTCTCGCGCACGCGGCCCTTGATATATTCCCACACGCGCTCGCCATCCGCCGAGGCGCAGCAATCGGGCCCGATGCAGATGAACAGATGCCTTTCGGCGGTGGACACTCCGGCCTTTGCGAAGCCGGCGGCGATGTTGGGTTCCATGGGCGCGACGATAGTGGTCCGCGGCGTCTTCGCCACTGCCGCGTGATCCGTCGGAAACTTCCGTAACCTTTCAACGTTTGATATCGTCATTGCCCCTATGAAGTTCCCAACATTCCTCCTCGGCCTCGCCGCACTCGCCCTCCCTCTCCACGCGCAGGAAAACATCGGCCTCGAAGAAGCCCAGAACATCGCGCAAAAGCTGATCGAGACATTAGGCAAACCGGCGGACGCGCCATTGGTGCTCGATGTGGATGGCGACAAACCGCAGGGGCTCAAGGCGAACGAGACAGGGCTGATCGTGATCCCGCAAAAGAATCTCACGGCGGAGACGTTTGGAGCGGCGACCTCTGCGGTGGTGCCGGTCGGCGAACTGTGGATGCGCAAAATCGTGCTCAGCGCGGACGGCAAGGCGACTCCGAACGACGTTCAGCGGGTGCTATCGATCACCAGCGGCGATAAGAACGTCGAAGTGATCGTCTATCTCCTCGGCGTGGCCAAAAACGACAAGGGCGCGCTCGAACTCGTCCTCTTTGCCCGTGGAAAAGAATCCATCGTGCGCGTGCCGATCGAAAAGCGGGAACTCGCCAAACAGGAGTTTCCCATCACCGTGTCTGCCGAAAAGACGGGTGAACAAGCGGCGACGATTTCGATGCAATTCCTCAGCCAATACGAGGCGAAGGTGCAGGTAAAAAAGGCGGAATAACGCCGCGCCTCAGGCGAGCGGCAGGTCGAGGCCCACGCGGGTCGATTCGTCGTGGAGTTGGATCAACTCGGCGAATTGCGGGGCCGCGGCGCCGTCGCCAAACTCGCCGAGCAAGCGGCAAGTCGAGAACGCCGCCCTTATTTGACCAGCGTCACCCGGCCCGAATCGAGGTCGTAACGGGCGGCGACGATCTTCAGGGTGCCGGCCTTCACGCGTTCTTCGAGGATGTGGCTGCGACCGGCGAGGCCGCCGGCGACGCGACGCGCATTCTCACTCACGGCGGCGTCGAGTGTCGGTGTCGCCGAGCGCTTCACCGCTTCGACTGCTGGCAGGATCGGCTTCACGACGGCGCCGATTTTCCCGGGAAGTTTGCCGCCTTTCATCGCCGCATCCACCGCGCCGCAGCGCTCGTGACCGAGCACCACGATCACCGACGAACCGAGATGATCGACCGCGTATTCGAGGCTGCCGAGCGCGGCATCGTCCACGATGCTGCCGGCGAGGCGCGTGACGAAAAGATCGCCCAGCCCCTGATCGAACACGACCTCCGGCGCCGTGCGGGAATCGGCGCAAGCCACGACGATCGCGAACGGCTTTTGGCCGGCGGCCACTTCCGTCCGGCGGCTGGCGCTCTGGTGCGGATGGGCGGCGGCGCCGCTCGCGTAGCGGGCATTGCCGGCGAAAAGTTTCTTCAGCCCGGCGTCGGGCGAGATGGCCGGTCCGTGATCTGCGGCGAAGGCGGTGACCGTGAAAACGAGCGTGAAGGAAGTCGCGAGGAGTTTCATATTCGCGCCGAAGTATCAGCCGCGCGTGTCAGCGGCGAGAGCGAATCCGTCTTCCGCGAACCGCTCGCCGTTCACCATCAGTTCGACGCGGTGCATCCCGGCGTGGTGCCGACGTGTGGTGAAATCCCGGACGCGCTGCCTTTTTGAAATGGACCAAGTCTCGCCGGGCCCGAGCGTGACTTCCTTCCACTTGAAGACCTTGGCCGACGCGCCGCCGGACTGCTTCACGTAATGGATCGTGTAGTCGATCACGAGCTTCTGTGCGGCGCGTGCGGTGGAGATCAGCCGGCAGGAAAACGTCACTTCCTCGCCGAGACGGATGCGCTTCGGCTCGACGCCGAATGTTTCCACCCGGATCTCGGCCCGCGCTCCGGCGCCGATGACTCCGAGCGCGCGGCGGTCGCCCCGCTTGATCAGCGTCCGGAGCGCGCGTTTCGCGATCCATGCGGTGCGCGGATTCGCGAGGTCCCATGCTTCCACGCGGTCGAGCACCCACCCGGGGTGATCTTTGGTGATGTCGTTGAGATGGTTCGTCACCGATTTGCGGACGTAGAGGCTCGGATCGGCTCGCAGGTTTTCGAGGATCGGCAGCGTCGGCGACGGATCGGCGATCAGCGCGTTCAGCTTGAAAGACCACGGCAGGCGCGGGCGCGAACCTTCGCTCGCGAGACGGCGGACCTGCTCGTCATCATCGGCGGACCACCGCTCCATCACGCGCAGCGTGCGGCGCAGGTCGAGGCGGAGGAATTCGCGCACGGCGAACTCCGACGAGCCGAACTTGGTGAAGAACGCGAGCGCTTCGAGCGAACGGTTGAATTCCTCGCGTCCGTAGAGCCCGACGAAATCCGGCAGCACCAGCGCGGTGAATCCTTCACCCCAGCGCGGCGCCACCTCGCGCAGAACCCCGAGCGCCTTCGCATAATCCGCGGGCAGCGTCGCGTGCAGCGCCTCCGTCGCGCGGCGCAGGCGGGCCAGCAGCGCGAGCGGTTCGAGACCGGGAAGGGTGAGCTTGAGAAAGCCCTCTTGGTTGAAATGGGGAAACACGGCCGCAACGTCCCCCGCCATCTTGCGATAGCGCGCTTCGTCGAACATTTCCTTGAGCGCGGGCGCAGGCGTGTCGTTCATTTTTTGCGGCGCGGTTTGTTCGACGCGGCGCGAGCGGCGGCTTCCACGCCTTTGCGGGCCCATGCGCAGAGCAACTCTCGATTGTCGAGCGCGGCGGTGGGCGGCTGGTAGTAGGACATCACGGCGACCTCGCGGTCGGTGCGCTCGTAGCGGAAGGGTTGCAGCCCCGCGGACTCGAATTCGGCGCGGCTCACGTCGTCCACCTTGAGGAAAAGCGTGTCGTCGGCGACGAGGGCGAACATGCGGCCGTCGTGGTAAATGCCCCACCCCCCGAACATGCCGCGCGCGTTGATTTCGCCGAGCGGAGCGAGTTGCCCGAGGAGGTAGTTCACGAATTCAGTCGGCATGGGAAACGTGGGCAAACGTAGGCGGCTCTTCCCAGAGCCGCATCTTCAAACAACGACCTTCAAAAGTAACCGGCAAAATCCCACCTGCATTCTTGCGGCTCTGGGAAGAGCCGCCTACGCTCGCCACATGGAGTTCCGGGCGTTCGATCCCCATGGCGACGTAATCACGTATCGGCTCCATCTTCCCCACTGGCGTCAGCCGGGTGTCACCTACTTCCTCACCACTCGCCTCGCCGATTCGCTCCCGCAGTCCAAGCTCGCCGCATGGAAAGACGAGCGCGAAAGCTGGCTGCGAGCGCGCGGCTGTCGCACGGTGGCGGACCTGGACGGACTGCCCGTCGGGGATCGTCAGGAGTTCCATCGTCATTTCACCGCGAAGTTTCACGCCTGGCTCGATGCCGGCTTCGGCGCGTGCTGGCTGCGCCGGATGGATGCCGCGCAGATCGTCGCCGAGGCGCTGCGGTTTTTCGATGGGCAGCGGTATGTGCTCGGCGATTTTGTCGTCATGCCGAATCATCTGCACCTGCTCGTGACGCCCGCACCAGATCATGAGCTTTCGGACATCGTGCGTTCTTGGAAAACCTACACGGCTCGGCAGATCAATGGGCTGCTCGGACGCAGCGGGGCTTTCTGGCAGGCGGAGACGTACGATCACATCGTGCGCAGCGAAGAGCAGCTCGCGCATTTCCGCCGATACATCGCGGAGAATCCGGGGAAGGCGAAGCTGCGCGAGGGGGAGTATCTCGTAGGCAGCTCTTCCCAGAGCCGCGAAACGGCACCTTAACGTAGGCCTTAACGTGGGCGGGACTTCCCAGTCCCGCTGGACCTTAACGTGGGCGGGACTTCCCAGTCCCGCTGGACGGCGCTGCGCGGTTCGTTCGATGCGGCTCTGGGAAGAGCCGCCTACTTTGCGCTACGCCAGCAGCTCCTTCGCCTTCGCGAGGGCGGCGTCGAGTTGCGCCGGGTCTTTGCCGCCGCCACGCGCGTTGTCGGGTTTGCCGCCGCCTTTGCCTCCGACGAGCGGGGCGATGGCGCTGATGATTTTCCCGGCCTGCACTTTGGCGGTGAAGTCGGCCGAGACACTCGCGACCAGCGCCACCGCGCCGTTCGCACTGCCGCCGAGGACGGTGACGCCCGCGAAGCCGTGCGACTTCAGCGCGTCGGCGACGGTCTGGAGCGTGTCGCCATCGACCGCGCCGAGGTTGGCGATGATCGCGGGTGTGCCGTTGATCGTCGTGGCGGAAGCGAGCAGGTCTTTCGCGCGGCCGGCGGCCTCGCGCTGGCCGGCGGATTTGAGCGCCTTCTCCAGTTCCTTTTGCTGCGCGAGCATTCCTTCGATGCGCTTCTCCAGTTCGGGCAGCGGCGTGCCGAGTTTGGTGGCGAGGGCGTGGAGGCGTTGCGTGTCGCTGGTGGCGAGGTCGTAGGCGTTCAGGCCGGCCTGCGCTTCGATGCGGCGCACGCCGGCGGCGATGGCGGCTTCGCTGGCGATGCGGAAAAGGCCGATCTCGCCGGTCGCCCGCGTGTGGGTGCCGGCGCAGAGTTCTTTGGAATAGCCGCCGATGTCCACGACGCGCACGGTCTCGCCGTATTTGTCGCCGAAGAACTGCATGATGTCGCCCCGGCCGCGCACGTCGGCGTAAGGCACTTCGATCCACGAGACGGCGGCGTTTTCGACGATGCGCTCGTTCACCAGCCGCTCGATGTCGCGCACTTGCGCGGGCGTGAGCGCGGCGCTGTTGAAGTCGAAGGTGAGCTTGTCGGGGCCGACGAAGGAGCCTTTCTGCGTGGCTTCCTGGCTGACGACTTCGTGCAGCGCCCAGTGCAGCAGGTGCGTGACGGTGTGGTGCCGCTGGATGGCGCCGCGGCGCGCGCGGTCGAGCTCGATGGTGACGTGTTCGCCGACGGCGGGCGCGTCGGCTTCGTCGAGGAAATGCAGCCAGGTGTGCCCGCTCTTCTGCGTATTGGCGATGCGCCAGACGTTGCCGCCGTGGGTCATCTCGCCGGTGTCGCCGACCTGCCCGCCCATCTCGGCGTAGCACACGGAGTTGTTGGTAATGATCACGGTCTTGCCCTTCACCGAAAGCACTTCCTGCACATCGGCGACGGTGTGGTCGTGGTCGTAGCCGAGGAAAAGCGTGGGCGTCTTCGTCTCGACTTCGGAAAGCTCGATGATGGTTTTCTTCTGCGCGGCGCGGGCGCGGGCGCGCTGCTCTTCCATGTGCTTTTCAAAGCCGGGCGTATCGACGCTCAGGCCGCGCTCGCGGGCCATGAGTTCGGTGAGGTCGAGCGGGAAGCCGTAGGTGTCGTAGAGCTGGAAGGCGAAGGAGGCACCAATGTGGGCGGGACTTCCCAGTCCCGCGGGGGTGCGCTCCGCGGCGGGGTCGATGCGGCTCTGGGAAGAGCCGCCTACTTTGCGCGCTTCCTCTTCGAAGATCGCAATCCCCCGATCCAGCGTCTTGTTAAACGCCTCCTCCTCCCGCTTGAGCGTTTCTTCGACTTGCTTCTGCTTCGCGCGGATTTCGGGGAAGACGTCGCCCATCGTGCGCGCCAGCACGGCGACGAGCTTGTAGAAAAAGGGTTCGCGGAAGCCGAGGGTGCGGCCGTAACGCACCGCCCGGCGCAGGATGCGGCGCAGGACGTAGTTGCGGTCGGTGTTGCCGGGCTGGATGCCGTCGGCGATGGCGAAGCTGAGCGTGCGGATGTGGTCGGCGATGACCCGAAAGGCTACGTCGATGGCGATTTGATCCTCAGCGGCGGCAGTCTGAGCGCCAGCGGCGGGGGTTGAAGACCCGGATTTGGCCGTCGAAGGTCCGGCAGCGGGGGTCAAAGGTCCGCCGGTGAGGGTCTGAGGCCCATCGGCGGGGGTCTGAGCCCCGGAGGCCGGGTTTTGAGCCCCAACGACGGGGGTTTTAGCCCCGGCGTCGGGGCTTAAAGCCCGAAATTTTGAGGTACTTACGTCAAGTGTCTCTTTTTGACCACCCGGCAGGGTGCTGGCGTAGTGCCTGCCACTCATTTTCTCCAGTTCGTCGAAGATGGGGCGGAAGATGTCGGTCTCGTAGTTGCTGATCTTGGCGTTGGCGAAGTCGGTGAAATTTTTCGTGCCCTGGATGATGCTGGCGACGCGCTCGAAGCCCATGCCGGTATCGACGTGCTGGGCGGGGAGGGGGGTGAAGGTGCCGTCGGGGTTCGCATTGAACTGGATGAAGACGAGGTTCCAGATCTCGATGCACTCGGCGGTGCCCTGATTCACGAGGAGGCCGCGGGTGTCGCCGGCGGGGGTGAGGTCGATGTGCAGTTCGCTGCACGGGCCGCAGGGGCCGGTCTCGCCCATCATCCAGAAGTTGTCCTTTTTGTTGCCGTTGACGATGTGGATGGCGGGGTCGAGGCCCCGGGCGCGGAATTTTTCGGCCCAGAAGTCCCACGCTTCCTGGTCGCGCTCGGCGGGGTCGCCGAGGGCGGGATCGGGCTGGTAGATGGTGGCGTAAACGCGGTTGGGCGGAAAGTTGAACCGCTCGACGATCAGCTCCCACGCCCACTCGATGGCTTCCTTTTTGAAGTAGTCGCCGAAGGACCAGTTCCCGAGCATCTCGAAGAAGGTGTGGTGGTAGGTGTCGAGGCCGACGTCGTCGAGGTCGTTGTGTTTGCCGCCGGCGCGGATGCACTTTTGGGTGTCGGCGGCGCGGGTCTTCGAGCCTTTGATGGCGCCGCTCCAGGTGTCCACATCCGGGGCGCGTTCGCCGAGGAAGATGGGGACGAACTGGTTCATGCCGGCGTTCGTGAAGAGGAGGTTCGGGCTGTCGGGCATGAGCGAGCTGCTCGGCACGATGGTGTGCTGCTTTTCGCGGAAGAAATCGAGGAACTGCTGGCGGATCTGGGCGGCGGTGAGCATGGCGTGGGAAAAAGGGAGGTGAAGCTAGCGTGCGAAGGCGAAAGGTAAAGCGCTGCGCGCCCGTAGGGCAGGCACAAAGGAAAAACAGATACATCCACCGAGCGTGCGGGCTGCGAAATCTGGGAAGCCGAGCACGATCGGATCACCAACGAAGCAATGTCAAACCGGCCCACATCCCCACTGCCGGTTTGCGGTGTGGCTGATATTTACCGGCTCGTCGTCGAGGCCGCGCCGCACGCCATCGTGCTGACGGGTGCGCAGGGGCAGATCGTGCTGGTGAATGCGCGTGCGGAAAGACTTTTCGGCTACACGCGCGAGGAGATGGTCGGGCAGCCCGTCGAGACGCTGCTGCCGGAGCGGTTCCGCACTGCGCACCGGGATCATCGCTCGGAGTATGGAAAGGATGCCGAAGTGAGGCTGCTCGGCCGGGGGCGCGAACTCTTCGCGCGGCGCAAGGACGGCTCGGAGGTGCGGGTCGAGATCGGGCTGGACCCGATTGAGACGCCCGAAGGCCTGCTGGTCTTGAGCACGATCATCGACATCGCGGAGCGCGTGCGGGCGGAGACGGCGATGCGTGCCTCGGAGCTGCGCTACCGGAGGCTCTTCGAGTCGGCTCAGGACGGCATTTTGATCCTCGATGCCGAGACCGGGATGGTGGTGGATGTGAATCCGTTTCTGGAGACGCTGCTGGGGTATTCGCACGAACAGTTCATGGGCAAGGCGCTCTGGGAGCTGGGTTTTTTCAGGGATGTCGTGGCAAACGAGGACAAGTTTGCGGAATTGCGGGAGACCAAATACGCCCGCTACGAGGACCTGCCGCTGGAGACCAGCGATGGGCGGCGGATCGAAGTGGAGTTCGTGAGCAATGTGTATCTGGTCAACGGCGGCAAGGTGATCCAGTGCAACATACGCGACATCATCGAGCGCAAGCGGTCCGAGAGGGAGGCGCTGATTTCAAAGACGCGCTTTGCTGCGGTCTTCCGGTCGAACCTTGCGGCCATCGGCATCCATACCGTCCTCGAGGACCGGGTCGTCGAAGTGAACGAGCGGATGTGCGAATTCTCCGGCTGGAAGCGCGAGGAGGTGATCGGGAAGAACATCTTCGAGCTGGAGGTCTGGGTGGATGTGGCGCAGCGGGATGCCGTGATGGAGCAGGTGCGCACCACGGGATGCGCCCGCGATGTGGAAGTGCGCCTGCGCTGCCGGAGCGGTGAAGTGCGCGATGTGCTCCTTTCCACGGAACGGCTGGACGTGCCCGGCGAGGCGGAACCGGTGGTGGTGACGATGTTCACGGATTTCACCGAGCGGAAAAAGGCGGAGGCTGCGCTCCAGGAGAGTGAGGAGCGCGCGCGGCTGGTGGTCCAGGCTTCCAATATCGGCCTGTGGGATTGGAACCTTGTTACGAATGAAGTTTTCTTTTCCGCCGAGTGGAAAGGCCAGCTCGGCTATGCGGACGCCGAGCTACCCAACCGGTTTGAGGAATGGGAGAGCCGCCTGCACCCGGCGGATCGCGAAGCAGTGCTCGCTGCGGTGAAGGACTACCTCGAAGGCCGCCGGGCGACCTACGATGTGGAGTTCCGGTTGCGCCACAAGGACGGGTCGTGGCGGTGGAGTCTCACCCGCGCGAAGATGGTCCGCGACGAGACCGGCAAGCCGGTCCGAATCATGGGCTGCCATATCGACATCACCGAGCGCAAGCACGCTGCGGAGCGCTTCCGGCGGCTGGTCGATTCCAACGCGCAAGGCGTGTTGTTTTTCAGGGCAAGCGGTGAGATCACCGATGCCAACGACGCCTTCCTGCGGATGGTGGGATATAGCCGCGAGGACCTGGAGGCGGGTCGCCTGAACTGGGAGGCCATGACGCCGCCGGAATACGTGGAGCGCTGCCGGCACTGCATGGAGGAGATCGCCGCCAGGGGATTCTGCGCACCGTATGAGAAGGAATACTTCCGCAAGGACGGATCGCGCGTGCCGCTCCTCCTTGGCGCGGCGGGTTTCGAGGATAACCCGGAGGAGGGCGTCGCCTTCGCCGTGGATCTCACCGAGCGCAAGAAGCTCGAGCAGCAATTCCTCCGCTCGCAGCGCATGGAGAGCATCGGCACGCTGGCGGGCGGCATCGCGCATGACCTGAATAACGTGCTCGCGCCGATCATGATGGCCATCGAGGTGATGAAGATGCGTCTCCCTGATCCCGACAGTCAGGAGCTGCTCTCCATTCTCAGTTCCAGTGCGCAGCGCGGGTCGGACATGGTGCGGCAGGTCCTTTCTTTTGCCCGCGGTGTGGAGGGCCGACGGATGGAGGTGCAGATCCGGCACCTGATTCGGGACATCGAAAAAATGGCCAACGACACTTTCCTGAAAAACATCCAGGTGAGGACCGTCATCCAGAACGGTCTCTGGACGGTGATGGGCGATCCGACTCAGCTTCACCAAGTGCTGCTGAATCTTTGCGTGAACGCGCGCGATGCGATGCCGGATGGCGGCAAGCTCGTCATCTCCGCAAGGAACCTCACCCTCGACGCGCAGTACTCCGGCATGAACTCCGAGGCGAAACCTGGGCCCTACGTTTTTATTCAGGTCGAGGACACCGGGTCCGGGATGCCGCCGGGAGTCATCGAGAAAATCTTTGATCCGTTTTTCACCACAAAGGAAGTGGGCAACGGCACCGGCCTCGGTCTCTCAACCACGCTCGCCATCGTGAAGAGTCACGGCGGTTTCATCCAAGTGTACAGCGAGCCGGGAAAGGGCACGACATTCAAAGTCCATCTTCCCGCGCAGACCGAGGCTTCAGTCGAAACGGCGGCGGAAATCGCCGCCGAACTGCCCCGCGGTCACGGCGAACTGATCCTGGTCGTGGATGACGAGGCCGGCGTGCGCCAGGTCACGCAGCATACGTTGGAGGCGTTTGGCTACCGGGTCGTTCTTGCGTCCGATGGCGCGGAAGCCGTGGCGATTTACGCCACGCGCAGAAAGGAGATCGCGGTCGTGCTCACGGACATGACGATGCCGGTGATGGACGGCCTCACGACCATCCAAGTGCTTCGGAAAGTCAACCCTGGCGTGTGCATCATCGCGGCGAGCGGCCTCTCGGCGAACACCCAGTTCGCCACCCTCGGTGTGAAACATTTTCTGCCGAAGCCCTACACGGCGGAGACTCTCCTCAAGGTTTTGAAGGAGGTTCTTTCCCCAGCCTGAGATCGCTGCTCCGGCCGTTCCAAAAAAGGTGCGCAAATCACACGGCGCCCGGGAAAGGTAAAGCTTCGCGGCGGGCGGGCCGGGGCCGCCGGGCTAGACTTCGGCGAGCGGCTGGGTGGCGTCGCCGAATTTGGTCTCGCGGAGATTCATCTTGTCCATCATCGAGAGGTAAAGGCGGCACATCTGGCGCTCGGGCTGGCCGGAGTAGTCGAGGACGCGCCCGCCTTTGATGCGGCCGCCGGCGCCGCCGAGGAGGAGGACGGGGAGCTGGTCGGCGTTGTGGTTGCCGGTCATCATGCTGGAGCAGTAGAGGAGCATGGAGTTGTCGAGCAGGGTGCGGGAGCCTTCCTGGATGGAGTCCATCTTGGCGGCGATGTAGGCGAGCTGCTGGATGAAGAATTGGTTCACTTTCAACCAGTCGGCGGTGTCGCTGTGGGAGAGGAGATGGTGGATCATGTAGTCCACGCCGAGATTGGGGAAGCGGAGGGAGGAGTGATCGTTGTTGAGCTTCAGGGTGGTGATGCGCGTGGTGTCGGTCTGGAAGCCGAGGATCATGATGTCGGCCATGAGGCGCATGTGCTCGGCGATGTCCTGCGGGATGCCGTCGGCGGGGCGGGGGATGTTCGGCTTCGCGAGGGTGGGCCGCCAGCCCTGGAGCTCGCCCTTTTTGCCGGCGGCGTCGATGCGGGTTTCCACTTCGCGGACGGAGTCGAGGTATTCGTCGAGCTTGCGCTGGTCGCTGGAGCTGATGCGGCGGCGGAGGTCGCCGGCATCGGAGAGCACGGCGTCGAGCACGCTTTTGTCGCCGCGATTGACCTCGTCCTTAAAGAGGCGGTCGAAGGCGAGGGCGGGGTAGATTTCGAGCGGGGTCGGTGTGGTCGGGGAGGTCCAGGAAATGTGCGAGCTGTAGAGCATCGAGTAGTTCTTGTGGACGGAAGGGTTCGACTTTTCGCAACCGAGGACGAGGGAGGGGACCTTCGTGGAGGAGCCGTAACGCTGGGCGAGGAGCTGGTCGATGCTGGTGCCGGAGCGGATCTCGCCACCGGAGGCGAGGGACGCGCCGGAGAGGAGATTGCCGGTCTGGGAGGAGTGGATGTTTCCCTTGAGGGCCTCGGCATTAAAGAGGCCGCGGATGAAGAGCATCTTCTCGCGATGAGGGGTGAGCGGATCGAGGACCTTGCCGAGCTCCATGGCGCTGCCTTCGCCCTTGGCCCACCATTCCTTGCTGTGAAAGCCGTTGCCGGAGAAAAGCGCGGCCATGCGGACGGGCGCTTCGCTGGAGACTTCGCGGCCGACCGGGGTGTCGCCCCAGACGTTGGTGGACTCGAGCCAGGGCAGGGCCATCGTGACGCCGAGCCCGCGGAGGAAGGTGCGGCGGGAGAAGTGGTGTGCGCTCATTATTGTGGTGATCGTCGAGGGGCTAGTCTTCGTAGGTCATTTCGCGGCCGCGGATGTCGAGGAAGGGGCGGCTGTGGATGATGGTATCGATGGCGGCGGAGATGTGGAAGTCGTGGGAAGCGAGTTGGGCCTGCATTTCCTTGAGGAGCGGCTCGTCGGAGAGCTGGACGCCGCGGCCGAGGGCGTAGCCGAGCAGCTTGCGGCAGAATTGGCGGAGGAAGGCGTCGCGTCGCGCGGTGAGCAGGTAGGCGCGGAGGCCGTCGATGCCGTCGATCTCGGTGCCGTCCATGACGCGGGCCTTGGTGTCGATGGCGTGGTCGGTGATGTCGCGGTCGCGGAGATGGCCGATGGCGTCGTATTTCTCCAAAGCGAAACCGAAGGCGTCGATGCGGACGTGGCAGCCGGCGCAGCGCGGGTCGGAGCTGTGTTTTTCCGTGAGCTGGCGGACGGAGAGGGTCTGGTTTTCCTCGTCCTCGGGCAGGCGCGGAACGTCCTTGGGCGGGCGCGGGAGGCGGTCGCCGAGGAGGACTTCGGCGACCCAGTTGCCGCGGAGGATGGGGCTGGTGCGGGAGGCGCCGGATTGTTTGGCGAGCGTGGCGCCTTGGGCGAGGATGCCGCCGCGGGCGAACTTTTTCACGCCGTCCACGCGCCGCCACTCGGGACCGGTGACGCCCGGGATGCCGTAGTGTTTGGCGAGGGCTTCATCGAGGAAGGTGTGATCGGAGTCGAGCAGGCCGAGCACCGAGCCGTCGTGCTGGAAGAAGTCGGTGAAGAAGCGGATGGACTCCTCGTACATCGGCGCGCGCAGGGCGGCGAAGGCGGGGAAGTGGCGCTCGCTCTTTTCGTCGAGCGTGTCGAAATCGTGGACGTGCAGCCACTGGCAGCCGAACTCGACGGCGAGCCGGCGCACGCGCGGGTCGTCGAGCATCCGGCGCGTCTGCGCGGTGAGGACGCCGGGGTCGCGGAGGGTGCCCGCGGCGGCGGCGGCGCGGAGCGCGACGTCGGGCTGCGAGGACCAGAGGAAGTAGCTGAGCCGGTTCGCGAGCTCCCAGTCGCTCACGGGCATCTGGGTTTTGCCGGGGCCGGGATTTTCCGCGCGATAAAGGAAGGCCGGCGCGACGAGGACGCGGGCGAGCGTGAGGCGGATGGCGTCTTCGTGCGGCAGTTCCTGGGCGCGCAGCTTTTGGTAAAGCGCGCGCAGGTCCGTCTTCTCGGCGTCGGCGAGCGGGCGGCGGAAGGCGCGCTCGGCGAACTCGACGACGGCATCGACGTGCCGCGGCTGGACATCGGCGAGCCGCTGGCGGAAGGCGGCGGCGCGGTCATTGATCGGCTGGCGCATCGGCTCGAAGACCTTCGGGTCGGCGTCCTGCGTGGCGAATTGCCAAAGCTGCTCGAAGGCATCGACGAGCGTGAGCGCGTCCTGGCTGACGAAGCGCAGCTCGTCCCACAGCCGGTCGAGCGCGGCCTTTTGCGCGTCGTCGAGCATCAGGCGCGCGAGCTGATCGTCCTCACGGTGGAAGAGCGTGAGCGTCACGACTTCATCGACGGGCACGATCTTGGTGTAGCAAAGCGCGGCGGGGAAGATCGCGCGGAAGCGCTCGAAGGCCGCCTCGACGCGGGCGCGGGCGGCGCTGCCGTCGTTGGTGATGATCGGCGCGTTGAAGGCGATGCGCTGGTTGTTGTCCGTCCACTGGCCGCCTGCGGTGGTGACGGAGGCGGTGCTGGCGAGCAGGCCGGAGTCGGCGGCGGGTTTCGTGGTGAGGACCTGGAGCTGCACGCTGCCTTCCGCGCCGGTGGTTTTGTCGAGCGCGCCGGTGGTGACGAGTTCGCAGCCCGCGGCGAGGTCGGCGGGAAGGCGGATCTCGATGACGGCCGGGGCGCGCACGCACAGGCTCGCGGCGTCCACGGTCTGGCCGTTCGGGTGTTTGCCGAAGAGGGCGGGATTCAAGCCGGGACCGGCGTCCGGGGCCGTGGCGTCGGCGACGGCGGGCGCGGACGGGACCGACGAAAAGAGCGGGCCGCCGAGCGAGGAGAGCTGCTGGTGGAGCTTCGCGTCCGGGCTGTCCTTCGCCGCGGGCGGCGCGGATGTGAGGAGCGCTTGCACGGCTTCGGCGAGCTGGTGTTTTTCGGCGAGGTCGCCCGAGGACTGCCATTTCGCCAGCAGCGATCCGGCGGGGATGACCGCGCCGGGCTGGCTGCCGCCGCCGTCGGGTTCGGTGTAGAAATGCCACACGCCCGCGTTGCCGAAGCTGTCGGCATGCGGGTTTCCGGCGAGCACGTCCGGCGAGACGTCGGCGGCGAGATTCCAGGTGCGCGCATTTTCACCACTGCTCGCGAGGACGAGATCGACGGCCGTGAGATCGCACGAATGATTGCCGTCACGCGGTCCGATGAGCACGGAGATGAGGTCGCCCGGCTGGACCGCGAGGTTGTCGAACGGGCCCGCATTGACCGGCGTGCCGCCCTGCGAGGTACCGGTGGCGAGGCGCTGGCGGGTGGCGCCGCGACGGAGCTCGAGCGACCAGGTGACGCCGTTGCCGCACTCGGGATGCGCGTGGGTGATGGTCGCCTCGACGCGCAGATGGGCCGCGACCGGGCTGCGCCAGCCGACGGCCGCCTGGAGCTTCGGCGACGGGTGCATGGCGACGCTGTGCGGCTTCATGTTGCCTGGGACGCGGACGAGCTGGTCGGAGGAGTTCGCGACGAGGTTCGGCGTCTCGGGCAGGCCCCAGCCCTTGATGAAATCGTAGGTGGACGCCTTCTGGAGTTGGGTCGTGAAATAACCGTCGATCTTCAGCGTGCCGCCGATCCCGAGGTAGTCGAGCCACGCGCCGAGTGCGGCGGGATCGACGCCGTGCCGCGCGGCGAGCTCGGCGAGGTTCGCGGGAGCGGCGCTGATTTCCGCGGCGGCGTCGAGGCACTTCGCGGCGCTGGCGAAGATGCGGGCGCGGCGGTCGGCGAGCTCCCGGCTCACGCCGCGCACATCGCGCAGGAGCAGGTCGGCGCGGCCCGGTGCGACGAGGCGCGGGCGTTCCCACGTCACGAAGTCGCCTTCGTTTCCATCGCCCGCGTCGGACGCGACGAGGTAGAGCGTGACGTCGCTGCCATCCGGCGAGGCGGGGATTTTCAACCGCACATCCTGTTTGGCGGCGAGCGGCGAGACCGGCTCCATCCACGCCTTCGGCCCGCCGACCTTGCCGATGTGGCCGACGCTGCTGAATTTCCAAAGCGCCTTCTGCCAGACGGCCACGTCGCCCGCGAGCGCGGCGGCGTCGGTGGGCTTCGAGGTGCGCCAGCGCGCGCGCAGTCCATCGAGCAGGAGCGACGGTTCGGTGCCGGTGAGCGCGGTCACCAGCGTGGCGAAGTATTTCGCATTCAAGCCGTGTTCGCTCGCGGCGGCGGCGGGCGATTTGGCGCCTGACTTCAGCGCGTCGCGTTCGGCGATCGACGCGGCGAGATATTTCTCCATCGGGATGCGCCCGCCGTCGTTGCCGTCGACGATGACGCCCTGGAGATTGAGTTTTTCGCCGACGCGCTGGTTGGTGAACTCGCTGTAAAACGCGCGGATGTCGCCGAGGATTTCCTGCGTCCAGTCGCGGCGCGTGGTCTTTTCGGAAAAGCGGATGTCGGTGGGCAGCAGCACGGCGTGGCTGGCGATGGCCTTGCCGGCGTCGAGGTATTTGGTGACGAGCGCCGGGGACATCACGAGGGCCTGGCCGGTATTGGTGAAACCTTCACCGGCAGCGCCGTCGACGGGGAACTCGCGGGCCGGGTCGAGCGAGTCGACGCCGGTGAGGTCGCGGAGGGTGTAGGTGTATTCGGCGTTGGAGAGGCGCCGCAGCACGACCGGTCCCGGATCGCCCGCGCGGTCGCGCGCGATGCCGTCGAGCGTGGAGTTGAGCCAGCCGGTGAGGCGCTCCTTTTCCGCGGGCTGCGGCTGCGGTTTCTTTTTCGGAGGCATCTCGCTGTTGGCGAGTTGCTCGGCCACACCCTGCCAAATCTTCGGGTGGCGCTTCACGGCATCGAGCGAAGAGAAGACTTCGAGGTCGAGGTCGCCCTTCTGTTTTTCGGTCGAATGGCAGTCGAGGCAATAGTCCTTGAGCAGCGGGCGGATTTCCGCGTCGAACCGGGCGTTCCCCTCCGGATCGGCGGCGGCCAGCGTGCTCGCGGTCATCGCGAAGGCTACCGTGGCGAAGCGGGGAAAAGATTTCATCGATGGGAAGGGGTAACGAAGTTCGGGAACGGCGGCGACTCTATCAGTAGCCATGAGGCCACGATCTTAGCGGAATTCAGTGGTGCGAAGTGCGGCGCGGCCTCTGGCGGGCTTGACGTTTGGCGGGGCCTGTGGAGTCATCGTCGGCATCATGCCAGAGGCTCTTCAAACCGACTCCACTGCCGAGTCCATCCACTCGGGCCGCTGGGCCATGTCGATGCGGAACGATCCGGAAGGTCGCGAGGCACGACTGGGACTGGCGTCGGCGTTTTGGTATCCGGCCTATGCTTATCTACGGGCGGAAGGCTTCGGCCCGCAGGCGGCGCACGATCGGCTGCAAGCGCTTCTGGCTGATTTTGTGGAGACGCCTCCGACGCAGGCGCTGCCGCGGTTTCGGGAGTTTCTCCTGCTCGCGGTGAAGAACGCGGCGATGAGCGGCGTGGATGGCCCGGCGTTGATCAAGATCGATCTCGCGTGGGCGGAGTCGCGTTTTGACCGCGAGCCTGTCCTGCCGGCCACGGGCGTATTCGTCCGGCGCTGGGTGCTGACGCTGCTCGAATTCACGCTCGCGCAGGTGGAGGAGGAATACGTGGCCGCCGGCAAGGGCGAGCGGTATCTCGCGATGCTGCCTTTTCTGGGCTACCAGGGTGGAGATCTGGAGGATTACGATGCGCTGGCGGCGCGGATCGGCAAGACTGCGCACCAGGCGCGAGTTTCCGTGTACGAGCTGCGGAAGTTTTACCGCGCCACGCTCCAGGCGCAGCTCGGGCAGACCGTGCTGGAAGCAGAGGACATCAAGGCCGAGACTACCGCCATGCAGCTCGCCCTAGCATAATTTCATTCCGTTTTGACTGCACCACGCCCACCACTTCCCACGAATTTCCGTGGCCTGACGCCCGAAGACCTTCTCCAGCGCGCGCTGCAATCGGAGACGAGACCGCGCGAGCTGGAGCCGCTGCAGCATGGGGAATGGAAGCCTCCATCGGTCGAAACGGTCGCGAAGCTTTTCACGGAATTCGAAGTGCTGGAGATGATCGCGCACGGTGGGATGGGGGCGATCTACAAGGCGCGGCAGACGACGCTCGATCGTGTGGTGGCGATCAAGCTGCTGCCGCTCGAGGTGAGTCTGGATAGCAATTTTGCGGAGCGATTCCGGCGCGAAGCGCAGGCGCTGGCGAAGGTGCAGCACGCCAACATCATCGCGGTGTACGCCTTCGGGCAAACGACGGCCGGCCATTCCTACATCGTCACCGAATACGTCGACGGGGCGTCGCTGCACGATTGGATTCACGGTTCGGACCTGAAGATGGACGACGCGTTGCACATCTTCTGCGAAGTATGCGAAGGGCTCGCCTGCGCGCATGGAAACGGTGTGGTCCACCGTGATGTGAAGCCGGGCAACGTGATCGTCGATCGAGCGCGTCGGGTGAAGCTGCTGGACTTCGGCCTCGCGCGCGTCGTCGAGGGCCGGGCGGATACGTATCGGTCCATGATTTCCAATGGCAGCGCCGTGCTCGGCACGCCCGACTACATGTCGCCGGAGCAAAAGCAGCACATGAACGTGGACCACCGCGCCGACGTGTATTCGCTCGGCGTGATGCTTTACGAAATGCTGTGCCGCGAGGTGCCGAGGGGCATTTTTCAGCCAGCCTCGAAGCGCGTGGGCGCCGATCCCCGTCTCGATGCGGTGATCGCGCGGGCGATGAATGCCGATCCGGCAAAGCGCTTCCAGAGCGCGCGAGAGATGAAGGCGGCGGTGGAGAGTGTGCGTGCAGGAAAGGCGAGGCCGTCGGCTCCGGCCAATCTGCAACGCTCGCCGACCCCCGTGGTGGTCGATTCGGGAAAAGGCGGCTCGTCCGTTGTGAGTATTGCTGCGGCTGCGCTCGTCCTGCTGGCCGGTGGTTACCTCGTACGCGAGGCGACGAAGTCCGACCGCTCAGCCGCGCCGACGCCCGCGCCGGTCTCGCATAGCGCTCCGGTTTCGACCCCGGTTCCGACGCAGAAACCGGTCGCCGCAAAGCCTGCCGCGTCCGGTGGAAAATTCCTGAACCCGGCGACAGGCGCGATCATCGACCTGCTCGTGCGGGTGAAGATGGATGAGGATGCGACGGGCGGAAAATGGCAAATCGTGGAGGGTGCGCTCGTCGGCGAACTCGGGGAAGGCGCGCAGCAGCTCGCGGTCGGCCTGCCGTATCGGCCGCCGGATCAGTACGATTTCAACGTCGAGTTCACCGTGCCGGACGAGGGCGATCTCCAGCAGATCATCGCCTTCACGGGCGGGCAGGGCGCGTGGGTGTTGAGCGCCGTCGCGAACGGCAAGTATTTCAACGGCCTCGCGGTGATCGACGGCCAGTCTTTTGGCGATCGGGGGGAGGCTGCGATCCCGCTCACCGCGCGCCTTTCGGCGGGGAAACACACGTCCAAGGTGCAGTTACGCAAAGGGCGCATCCGGGTGCTGGTGGACGGCAAGACGGAGCTCGATTGGGAGGACGATCTTGCGCGCCTGAGCCTCGATCCGCTTTTCAAGACGCGCGATCCGAAGCAGCTCGCGCTCGCCTCCTCCGCGAAGAGTATCACTTTTCACAAGATCGAAGTCCGCGAACTCGACGAGGAGGGCGAGACGCTGCGACCGCCGGTGGATCGCACTGCGCCGATGGCGCCCGCCGCGCCGGTGTCGGAGTTCATGCAATGGCTGACGACGACCGACGAGACGTGGAAGGCGACCTTCCAGCGTGAAGCCGCCGGGCCGTTTGAGGCGGGTGTGGCGAAGCTCAAGGAGCAATATCTGGCCGCCGTCGATGCGAATCTCACGACGCTGAGCAAGAGCGGGAAGATCGAGGAGGCGGTGCTCTTCCGCGATGAGCGTGTGCGCTTCGGCCTGCGCGATGGGGTGCCGGATGAGGACGATGCGGCGACGCCCGCGACCCTCAAACAAATGCGGGCCGCGTATCGGACGCAGTTTGCCAAGCTGGACAAGGATCGCTTTGACCACTCGAAGTTGGTTCACGCCCGCTACGACCTTTTGCTCGGCCAGACGCAGTCTGCGCTCGCGCAGCGGCAGCGGCTCGATGATGCGCTCCTTGTGAAAAACAAACGCGCCGAAATCGCCACCGCGTGGCTGGTGCCGCCCGCCGCGGCCGCTGCGGCGGCCGCGAAGACGCCGGCCTTCGGCTCGGCGACCGCGCCGAGTTCCGTGGTCAAGAGCGCGAAACTTCCGATCCGGGAGCTTTTGCAAAAGCTCCTGCCGCTAGCGACGGGAGTCCGCATCCGCGAAGCAAACGTGAAGACGGCGGTCGCGATCACGAAGATTTTCGAAGTCCCGCCGGGCAACAAGATCGATCTGGTGAGCGCGACCTTCGGCCCGCGTACGGATCTCGCGGATCTCACCGATGCGGACCTCGAACTTCTCGAATCGTGCGGTTCGCTGGAAAATCTCACGCTTTCCAAGCTCCCCATCACCGATGCGACGCTGCAGCGGCTCAGCGCCTGCCGCGAACTCCGCATGCTGGCGCTCAACAGCCTGCCGCAAGTCACCGCGGCCGGATTCGCGTCCATCGCCGCCCTTCCCGAACTGCAAGAACTCGACCTCGACAACCTGCCGGTCGGCGATGACGGCATCAAGGCACTGGGCATTCCGCGGAAGCTGACCACGATTCGCCTGAGCCAGGTTCCAGTGACCGGAGAAAGCCTCGCCGCGCTCGCCGCGATGCCGGCGCTGGAGGATGTCACGCTCGGTCGCCTGCCGCAGCTTCCCTCGACCGGCTGGAAGGCGCTTCCGATGATTCGAAAGCTGCGTGCATTCGCGGCGCACGACCCGCAGATCGGCGCGCAGGCGCTCGGTTTTGTCGGCAAATGCGCCGGTCTCGAATCGGTCAATCTTGGCAATTCGGGTGTGACCGATGCGGACGTGGCGCCGCTTGCGCCGCTCATGAAGCTGCGGGAGTTGTGGCTCGCGAATACGAAGGTCAGCGGCACCGCCTTTGCCACTTGGCCGACGCACAGCGCGATGATGCACCTCCGGCTGACGGCTGCCGGGCCCGCGACCGACGAGTCGCTGAAGGCGATCGCGAATGCGTTCCCGAAGCTGGAGATTTTTGAGACCAGCGCCGAAGCCGGCGGCGTTACGGCGGCGGGCGGGGTTCATCTCGGTAAACTGCGGCAGTTGCGCACGCTCAAGATCACTGGCGACGGTATCACCGACGCGATCGTGGCCGAGATCGAGAAGATCAACGGCCTGACGATCCTCCATCTCGGCGAGGCGCACCTCACCGAGGTCGGCGCCATCACGCTCGGGAAGATGGATCGCGTGACGGAACTCGAACTCACCAGTCCGCCCTCCACGGATGGCGCGATCAAGGCGTATCAAAAAATGCGCGCGCTTCGCACCTTCACGGTCGGTCCGGATACGCCGGCCGCCGTCACCAAAAAACTTCAGGCAGCGCTTCCCGCCGTCACGGTCCGGTAGCCGCGCGTCCGCGCATTTTCTCCACACATCAACCACACGACGCACCATGAAATACGCTCCCAATTTCGCAGGCGGTCTGCTCGGCCTGCTCTTCATCGCCTTCGGCTCAGTTGGGCTGTTTCACCTCGTCCAAATGCCGCCTCCGCCGGAGGGCACGCCGGCTGCGATGTTCATGGGAGCGTTCGGTCCGACCGGTTATTTTACTTTTGTCCAAGTGCTCCAAGTGCTCGGCGGATTGCTCGTCGCCATCCCGCGGACGAGGAACTTCGGGCTGCTCGTCCTCGGCCCGATCATCGTCAACATCCTCGCATTTCATATCTTCATCACCAAAGGGCAGGGGCTTGCCGATCCGGTGCTGATCGTCGTCTGTCTGCTCGCGGCGTATCTGCTCTGGTGCGGACGGAAGGCGTTCGCCGGCCTGCGCGGGTAAGGCGCCGGGTTGCCGATTTAAGCCGGCAGCGCAGCAGCCGCGCTGCCTTTTAGTGCCAGGCGCACGGTTCGGGCGAGAGTGTCAGGCGTGAAGGGCTTTTGGAGGAAGGATACGGCGGACGTAAAGTCGGGGTCACCGACAATGTCTTCATCCGTGTATCCCGACATGAACAGGACGCGGGTCTTTCGTTGTTGTGAATTGGTCTGGGCTCGGGCGTGGGCGGCGAGGTCCCGGCCGCTCATTTGCGGCATCATGAGGTCGGTAATTATCAGATCCACCCCCTCGGGCCGTGATTCCAAAACGTTCATGGCGAGGAGTCCGTTTTCAGCTTCAATGACGGTGTATCCCAAGTCTTCGAGGACGCGCGCGGTGAGCATCCGGACCGCTTCCTCGTCCTCGACAACCAGGATGGTTTCGTTCCCGCCGCGTGCCAGGGATTCATCGTTGGTGAGGGCTTTTTCTTCCAGTTCCGCCGCTTCGCTTCTGGGAAAGTAGATGGTAAACACGGTGCCTTCTCCGAGGACGCTGGCGACATTGATGAAACCGCCGCCCTGAGTGACGATGCGGTCGCAAGTCGACAGGCCGAGCCCGGTGCCGCGGTCGGCGGGTTTGGTCGTGAAAAACGGCTCGAAAATGCGGTCGATGGTTTCGCGGCTCATGCCGGTCCCAGTGTCGCTGAAACGGAGAGCGACAAACTCGCCCGGACGGGCGCTTCGGATGCCAGCGAGGTTATCCGGGGTGAGGGAAACATTCTCCAGATCGACGTGCAGGGCGCCCCCATTCGGCATCGCGTCCCGCGCGTTCACGGCCATGTTGACGACGATTTGTTCACACTGGCCCGGATCGGCGCTGATCGGCCAAAGCTCCGGCGGAATCGAAATCGCGAGCGAGATGTTTTCCCGGATCAGACGGCGCAGAAGCCCCTGCACGTGGTCGACGGTTTCGCCGAGGTTCATCCGAGTCGGATGCAGCATTTGCTTTCGGCTGAAAACGAGCAACTGGCGGGTGAGTCGCGCTGAATGTTCAACCGCGCGGAGGATCTGGCCCGCGTCCGCATACTTTGGGTCATTCGGAGGGATTTGCTCCAGGAGGAGGGACGAGTATCCCATCATCGCGGTAAGCGCGTTGTTGAAGTCGTGCGCGATGCTTCCCGCCAGCTTGCCGATCGCATCCATTTTTTGCACCTGGCGTAGCTCGGCTTCGAGTTTGCGGCGTTCCGAGACGTCGTTAAAGACCACGACGTAGCCGGCCACTTCGG
>JAYTDO010000067.1:0-9328 GCA_043735935.1 Chthoniobacteraceae bacterium | reverse complement strand
CGCGTGGCAGGCCGAGAAATTGGGCGCGCTCCCGATCGCGGAGCGGGCGCCGACTGCCGATCCGGATCATGACGGCCTCGCCAATCTGCTCGAATGCGCGCTGGACTCCGATCCGCTCGCGCCTGCGCCGCCAACGGTGAGTACCTTCATGAGAAGCGCCGCAGGCGGAATGTTCGGCGGTGTGCGTTTCCGGAAGATGGGGCAGTTCGGCGACGTGACGGCGGCCGGCCAGAGCACGGGTGCGCTTGGATCGTGGGCGGCGGGAGTGGTGGAGTCCGTCACCCTCATGTCGGACGGGATGGAACGCGTTCAGGTCCGCGGTTCGCTCTCGCTCGCCGCTGAGCCCGCGCAGTTTTTTCGCGTCAGCGTCTCACTCGCCGCGCCGTAGATTTCGGCCGCGGACTGGCGCGTTTTGAAGAGCGGATTGCACCTCGGAAAATTGCCGCCAAGATCGGCGGTGATGCGTCACTTCATTCTCCTCGCGCTTTTACTGCCAGTCCTCGCGGACGCCGCGTCAACGATCGTCGATACCGTGATTTTCGCTGACGCGAATTCGGAGCGCGACCACGCGCTGATGGGCGAGCGCAGCGAGGCGACGAAGGGCGGTCTGGATGAATCCGCGCGGCGGTTGTTGCCGACGGCGGAGGTGGGATGGGAAGGCGGCAAGGTCTCGTTCACGATGAAGGTCGACCCGGTGAAGCCGAATTATTTCACGATCAAACTTTGGGGGTCGGACCGCAGCGCGAACCGGCTGATCCTTTTCTGCGAGGGGAAACAGATCGGCTATCGGCATCTCGGCGACATTGATCTGCTCGATATTCCTGACAACACACCGGCCTTCGCCGGGCGATATTTTTACAACACAACCTCGCTCCCTATCGAGATGACGAAGGGGCGGAGCGAGCTCCACTTCGAGATCCGCAGCAGCGGGCCGATCTGGGGTTACGGGACGAATTGGGAGCAGTACCAAAAGCCGATGAAGGAGCCGACGCGGACGTTGCATCGGGTCTATACGCACACGGACGGATTCTTCGCGCCGCCGCCGGACGAGAAACAGGGAGTAGCGCCGGGAGAGCCGGTGGTCCGGACCGAGCCCGGCGAGGAGATCCTGGCGAAGGTGAAGGAACGGATCGCGCGGGAGATCGGCGGGCGGTTGAAACCGCGTGGGCCTTTGGATCAGGTCGAGATGCAGTTTCTCGCGTCGGCCTGGCATGTGAAATGGACGACGGCTTTTCAGAATCCAGAAGTGGTGAAGCAGGTGGTCCGCGGCGCCGACGAGTATTTTCGGGGATTCAGGAAGGACCCAAAACTGGCGCAATCCGATCCCCGGCAGGCGAACTCGGATTGGCAGGGCCTCGGCGCGCTCGGCGATGCGGTGCGGTTGCTTGCGGAGCCGTTGAAACGGCTGCTTGATGAGGAGATCGACGATGGCGCGGGAAATCGTGTGGTGCGTCGGGCGGCGTGGTCGGAGATGCTGCGGGCGAGCCGCGACGGGCATCGGAGAGCGAGGCGGCAGTACACGAATCAGACGATGATCGTGGACCTGAATATTTACCTCGCGAATCGCGGCGTGGCGGCGATCGACCCGGTGAACGCGCTGCCCGAGGAGCAAGTGCGGCGTTACCTTTACGAAGCGATCGGCCTCCAGCCGTGGCTCGGGAGCGACACGGATGCGGGGCCGCAAAAGCCGCTTGGCGACGCGTATTGGCAACTCACCGACAAAGGGCTGACGAAGGAACTGGGCTTTGTGGGTTATTACGGCGAGGTGCTGGACTGGGTGACGCACATTTTCCGGGCGACGTGCGCGCCGGGCGAGACGACGGGCGGCGACGAGAAGATCAAGGCGCAGCTCGCAAAGATCGAAAACGCCCGCGCTTGCTTCCGCTATCCGCTGGCGGATGAGGATGGCTTTCGCGCGATGCGCGCCGAGACGATCGTGGGCTGGCGCGATGTGCATTACCCGGGTGATGTGACGTATGGCGAACGCGCTGGATGGGAGGGCTCGGCGATCTATTCTGCGGCGGCCACGCTCGATCCGCGGGCGGTGGGATTTGCGCAGCAGATGTTCGCGGACAACCAGTTTTTCAAGGCGACGGAGGCGTTGGTGAAGCAAAGCGGTTTGCGCGTGAGCAATACGTTGCTTCGTGTGCCGGACGAATACGCGAAGATCAAGGCGCAGCCTGCGAGCGCGGTGCGGTTGCCGATGTCGCCGGGCAACCCGGATTTCGCATGGGCGGACGAGGAAGACGGCGTGCTCGCGGTGAAACACGGCGGCGAGATCCTGTATGTGTCGCTCTACTGGCGCGCCCGGAACGCCGTCAACCATCTTGCGCGCGTGCATTACATCACGCCGCGGTTCGACCGCATCGCGGTGGTACGGGAACAGACGAAATTTGAGCCGGCCGGGATCGAATATACGCGGCCGGACTGGGTGAATTTCGGCTTTGCCAATGGCGGACTGCGCTACCCGGGGAACCTGCATTCCGCGCATGCGGGTGAGAAACTGCCGATTGCGAAAATCCCCGCTGGCATCGCCTTCA
The DNA here is from genome assembly GCA_043735935.1 of Chthoniobacteraceae bacterium. Lineage (GTDB taxonomy): Bacteria > Verrucomicrobiota > Verrucomicrobiia > Chthoniobacterales > Chthoniobacteraceae > JANLQB01. The sequence goes on along the minus strand of JAYTDO010000067.1, from coordinate 6,788 downwards.
AGGCCGGGCAGGAGAACAGCTTCGCGGGGCGCGGCACATTCTACGAACTGCGCTACGGGCCTTATCTGATCGGGATGAACATGACGAAGGACAAGACGTTCGAATTGCCGACGCCGGCGGGCTTGAAAAGCGCGCCGGAACTGGTTTCGCGGAAGACGATGCCGCTCTCAGGTACGGTGTCGGTGCCGCCGAGGTCGACGGTGGTGCTGCTCGTTGGCGCAAGGGATTGAGGCGATAAAAGAGCATAAATCATAATTTCTATAAAAACTTGGAGGGGTGGGAATGGCGGCTGCTAAAATCAGAATCCATGATGACCCTCACCAGTTTGGCCGATGAACCCGAGACCGACACCACCGAGTCTTCCATCGGTGCCGTCGCCGCTACTTCGAACTGCTATTCGATCACGCTCTTCACCCACCGGTGGAAGGAAGTGCGTGATTTTTATGTCGATATCATGAGCGCGCATGTGCTGAGCGAGCGTGCGGACCGCTATACGGAGATGGAGCTGGGCGGCGTGCCGCTGACGATCCGCAAGGCGGAGCACGGCGAGATGGTGAGCTACTTTCATCTTTATGTGTCGATGAAGGACCGGGAGGGCGTGCTCAACGAGTTGCGCCGCCGGGGCATCATCGTGACGACGGTGGGGCCTTACACCAATTTCCGCGACCCGGAGGGCCGCGTCATCAAGCTTTCGGAGGGCAAGACAGTCGTTTGCTAAACACGGGGTGGGTGGATCCGCCATGCGGCGGGGCCGCCCATCTCGCGTAGGATCGACGGGCCATTCGCTCACTCGATCCGCTCGGCGCCGGCGTAGAGGTTCATCGCTCGGCCACGCAAAAACCCGATGAGGGTTTGGCCGCTTTCCCGGGCGAATTCGACGGCAAGACTGCTCGGCGCGGAGATGGCGGCCACGATCGGGATGCCTCCGGCATGGGCCTTCTGCATCATCTCGAAAGAAGCGCGCCCGCTGAGGAGCGCGATATGGTCGCGCAAAGGGGTCAGCTTTTCGAGCAGCGCCCAGCCGATGAGTTTGTCGAGGGCGTTGTGGCGCCCGATGTCTTCGCGAGTTGCGAGGATGCGCCCGGTGGAATCGAAGAGAGCGCAGGCGTGGAGGCCGCCCGTGGCCTTGAAGGTCGCCTGGGCGCGGGTGAGCGCCTTCGGGAGTGAGAAGATTTTTTTTGCGGTGATGCGGAGGTCGCTCTTCAGCGGGCGGTGGCGTTTCATCACGGCGGCGATGGTCGCCTTGCTGCACACACCACAACTGGCGCTGGTGAAGACGTGCCGGGTAAGTTTTGACCAGTCGAGGGAGCTTGGATTCGCGAGCCCGACGTCGACGGCGCCGCCTTGGCCTCGGGTGCCTTTTGGTACGCAGGTCGTGATGTCGAAGATATCCTTCGCGGATTTGACGATGCCTTCGGTGAGGAGAAAGCCGGCAGCCAGTTCGCGGTCGTTACCGGGGGTGCGCATGACCACGGCGAGGCTGCGGCCTTCGACCCGGATTTCGAGCGGCTCTTCGGTGGCGAGCAAGTCGTCAGCTTCGCCCACGGGTTTTCCGGCGGCGTAGCGGGCGAGGTGGATGGGGACGGTGGAGGACATGGAGGATTAACGTTGAAAAGGAGATCCCTCGTCGCGCGGCACTTCGACGCGGACGAGCGCGTTATAATCCGGGACACCGCCGGCGGCATCCACGACGCCGCGGCGGATGATCCGGTTTCCTTCGGGCCACATGATCTGGAGATTGCCCGGTGCGATGGCGGCGAGAAAGGCGCGGCCTTCGTAGCGGCCGAGTTCGTTGACGAGCGAGACGCGGTCGCCGTGTTTGAGATGTTTCTCCGCGGCATCTTCGGCACTGATGAAAACCGCGTCGCGATCTGCACCGGTGAGCGGGTCCGTCTCGGCATAGATGAGTGTGTTGAATTGCTTCCCTCGCCGCGTGCTGACGTGGAAGAAACCGGGCTGCCGCGCGGCAGGCAGGGTGGGCGCGCGAAGGTGCGCCTTGCCGTCTGGCGTCTCGCAATGTCCGCCCGGACAAAGATGTGGGCCGCCATACTGGAAGGCGTCACCCGTTTTTCTCAAATGCTGGACGCCATCGTAGAACGGGACGACGCGGGCGATCTCTTCGCGCATTTGCGAGCCGCTTTCGCAACCGAGTTGATGGGCGCGTTCGGGAAAGGTCGTCGCCGCGAGGTCGCGCAGAATCTTCCATTCCGCGCGCGCTTCGCCGACAGCGCGCGGGATTTCCGGGCTGAACATCACCCGCCGTTCCGTGCTCGTCTCAGTGCCGCCGTCGTCCTGCTCGTAGCGGGTCTTTGCCGGCAGGAGGATGACCTCCTCCTTTGCGTCGAGAAACATCTGGTCGGTGAGGATGATGTCTTGATGCACGCGCAGCGGCACGTTTTCCAGGGCGCGCGCGACGTAGTCCGGTTCGGGCAGGGTGCGGAGGAAGTTTCCGCCCACGCAATACAGCACGTCCAATTCGCCCCGGGCACACGCTTCGACCATCTCGGTGGCCGTGAGGCCGGGCCAGTCCGGGATCGGGAATCCGTATTCGGCGGCGAGCGCCGCGCAGGATTCCGGCGTGATCGGTTTGCCGCCGGGAAATGCGGTGGCGTAGGCGCCCATCTCCGCGCCGCCCTGCACGGAGGAGTGGCCGCGGATCGGCATGACGCCGCACTTGTCGCGGCCCAGCCAGCCCTGGCTGAGAGCGAGGTTGAGGATCATCTGCACGCCGTCACCGCCGTGAGGGTGTTGGGTGATGCCCATGCTCCAGACGAGCACGGCGTTCTTCGCGCCGTGGATGAGTGCCGCGAATTCCTCGATCGCGGCCCACGGTAATCCGGAGCGTGCTGTGAGCGATTCAGGCGAGAGCGAGGCGGCCATCGCTTTCACATGATCCCAGCCGACGCAGCGGTCGCGGATGAAGACCTCGTCCACCCATCCCCGATCGATGAGCACGCGGAGCACGCCGTAGAGCAGCGCGATGTCGCCACCTTGCGCGACCGGAAACCAGTAGTCGGCGATCTCCGTTCCGAACAGGCACGAGTCGGCATTGGACGGCACCCAATACTTCTTCATTCCCGGCTCGAGCAGGGGATTTACGAGCACGACTTTGGTACCGAGCTTCTTGGCTTCGTGAAGATATTTCGTGGCGACGGGTTGATCGTTGGCTGGATTTGAACCGAAGAAGATGACCAGGTCGGTGCCATACCAGTCCTTGTAAGAACAGGTGCTTGCACCGACGCCGAGCGTGGCTTTCATCGCCGCTCCGCTGGGGCTGTGGCAGAGGCGCGCGGCGTTATCGACGTTGTTCGTGCCGAGGAAACGCGCGGCCTTTTGCGCCATGTAGTAAACTTCGTTTGTGACCCCGCGCGACGTGATGAAGAACGCGAACCGCCGGGGATCGGCCGTGCGGAGGCGTCGCGCGATGCGTTCGTTGGCATCGGCCCACGAGATGCGCCGAAAGCCGGACCAGCCAGGCTCGCGCACGAAGGGAAACGGGAGCCGACCGAGTTGGCGGAGTTCGTGGTTCTTGAGCATTTTCAAACCCGCCACGTCGCCGAGCAGGCGGACGTCCAACTCGGACACCGTGTTCAGCCGCAGCAGGTTCAGCCGCGTCATGCAAAGATGCGGACCTTTTACGGTCCAGTCGTGCAGGCCGGCGACGCCGAGGGCGCAGCCGTCGCAGACGCCGCGGGTGAGCGTTTTCCAGGCGTAGGTGAGGTTGTCGCGGTTCTCCCATACGACGCGGGCCATGTCGCGAAAATGGTGGGGCTTCACCGAGCCGATTCCAAAGGGGATCCAATCGCGCCAGCTTCGGCGGGCGGTGATTTGGTGGGCGCTCATCGCACAAGCTTTTAGGCGGCTCCCGCGCGGCTGACAAGCGGCGGTCTGGAGGCTACGAGTCGAGCGCGGCGAGGACGGCGGGGATGTCGCTCAGGTCGTCGAAGAGCCAATCCGGCGCATGGGGCGCGAGTTGTTCGCGCGTGAACTGGCCGGTGGCGACGGCGACCGCCTTGGCGCCGATGGCGCGGGCGCACGTGATGTCATGCGGCGTGTCGCCCAGGACGTAGATGAGATCGGGTGAAAAATCGACGCCGTGCCGTTCCTTCGCGCGGGCTTTGGCGAAATGGCCGAGTTCATTGCGATCGTGATGATCGTCGGCGTAGGCGCCAAACTCGAAATATTGCCAGACGCCGTAGTGCGTGAGTTTGAGTTCGGCGCCGCGCGCGAGATTGCCGGTGAGGAGCGCGAGGACGAAATCCGCGCGCAGCTTGAGCGCGGCCAGGAGCGGAACGATGCCGGGCAGGAGTCGCCCGTTTTTCGCGGGCAGTTGCTGGACGAGGTGCTGAAGGTAACCATCGAAAAACGCGGTCAGGTTTTCGGCGGTTTCCGGCAGGCCGTGGCGGGCGAAGACCTGGCGCGCGATGCCGGAGTCGGTGCGTCCGGCGATCTCGATGCCTTTGAGGTCATCGTCGATGCCGAAACGTTCCCGAATGCCGAGTCGCAGCGCATGTTCACCGGCGCCGCCGCTGGTGATCAGCGTGCCGTCGATGTCGAAGAGCAGGAGTTTCTTGTCCAAAGGCCGGGGCGTAGGCGCCTAGTCCTTGGAGTCGTCCTCGGATTCGTCGTCGTCCTCGAGGGGAGGAAGATCGTGGTCGCTCACGAACCGGCGCTTGCGTTTGTTCGCAGGCAGCGGGGCGAGCGTCATGGTCACGCTTTTGCCCATGAGCTTCGGCTCCATTTCGACGTTGGCCATCAGGGCGAGGTCGATCTTCACGCGGTTCATCAGCGCCATGCCGAGTTCCTGGTGGGCCATTTCGCGGCCGCGGAACTGGAGGTGGACGCGGACCTTGTTTCCCTTGTCGAGGAATTCCTCCCCGTGGCGCAGCTTCGTCTCGTAGTCGTGCGCGCTGATGTTCACGCGGAACTTGATCTCCTTGAGCTTGCTGGTCGAGTGTTTCTTGTCCTTGTCGTGCTTGGCGGCCTCGTATTTGAACTTGCCGTAATCGACGATGCGGCAGACGGGGGGATTGGCAGTGGCGGCGACCTCGACGAGGTCCAGGCCGAGGCTCTGCGCGTGGCGGATGGCGTCCGAGAGTTTCATGACGCCCAATTGTTCACCGGTGGAGGCAAGGACGACGCGGACTTCTCGCGCGCGGATGCGCCCGTTGACTCGAATTTGCTGGATTTGGATGGCTAGATATTAAGTAAGGGCCAGCGCCTGGAGCGGTGGGCTGGCCCGGTCATTTTTAAGTCGCAATTTCGCGGGCGTATTCCGGGGGAAAACACTTCCGCGGCTCCTGCCTCCCCGCGCCTGCGACATCTCGCGCGGAGGTCGAAACGCATTTCTCCGCGTTTCAACTCGCTGCATGTAGGGGAGTTTCGGCCCACCATCAAGGCGAAACTCCGTGCGATTCCGGAGACTTGGCATCCGCCGTTTTTCACACCACCATCACGGCTCCATGGATTCCAAAGCCAAAGCATTTCTCTTCGACCTTCTCAATACTCCCAGCCCTACGGGCTTTGAAGTCGCCGGCCAGCGCAAGTGGGCGGCTTACACGCGGGAGTTTTCCGATCGTGTCGAAAACGACGCCTATGGAACGGCGTGGGCCACGCTCGAGGGGCGGGATAAAAAGCCGCGTCGCGTGATGCTGGAGGCGCACGCGGACGAGATCGGCTTCATCATCAAGCACATCACCAAGGAAGGCTGGCTGCGGATCGACCGGGTGGGCGGTTCGGACACCGCCACGGCCCGTGGGCGCCGGCTGCATATCCTCGGCGATAAAGGCACCGTCACGGGTATCATCGGCAATACGGCCATCCATCTTCGGAAGGATTCGCTCTCCGACGAAAAGGCTCCGAAGATTCACGAGCTGTACGTGGACGTCGGCGCGTCGAGCGCGAAGGACGTGAAGGCGCTCGGCCTGCGCGTCGGGCATCCGGCGGTTTACAGCGATGCCGCGATCGAGTTTGGAAAGGGCTGCATCGTCGGCCGGGCGCTGGATAACCGCATGGGCGGCTTCATCATCGCCCAAGTCATCGCGCGCCTCAGCCGTGCGAAGAAGAAACCGCGTTCTACCGTCATCGCCGTGAACGCCGTGCAGGAGGAGATCGGAGGGCACGGGGCGAAAATGGCCGCTCACCGTTTGCGGCCCGATGTCTGCATCGTGCTCGACGTCACACACGCGACCGACACGCCTGGGATCGACCACGCCACGCATGGCGAAGTCACCCTTGGCGGCGGCCCGAGCGTGAATCACGGCACCTGCAACCACCCGGCCGTCATCGCGCGGCTGATGGAATGCGCCGAGAAACTCGATATTCCGCTACAGCACGAAAGCACCTCGCGATACAGCGGCACCGACACGGATGTGATCTTCACCACACGCGACGGCATCCCGAGCGGCCTCGTGTCGCTGCCATTGCGCTACATGCATTCGATCGTGGAAATGGCCGATCTCGGCGATGTCGAGAAGGTCATTGCGCTGCTCACCGCGTTCGTCGAGTCGGTGGTGGAAAGCGACGAATTTACCGTCCGCCTGTAGGTCGTCGGGGGATTGACAGGCGCGCACCGATTCGCGCTTAATTCTCCCATGCGACGACCACCCTTCCTCCGGGTCGAAACACGCGCGCGCCTCGGCTCCTCGATCGAGATCCTCGAGGCCCGCGTATGCCCGTCGACCTTCACTGTCGGGAACCTCCTGGACGCCGGCGCCGGGAGCCTGCGCGACGCTGTGGCAGCGGCCAATGCCCGCCCGGGTTTGGATCACATCATCTTCGGAGCGGGG
>JAYTDO010000066.1:0-10657 GCA_043735935.1 Chthoniobacteraceae bacterium | reverse complement strand
GCGAAAGTCATTCGCGAAGACAAAACTTCGCTCGGCGGCAAGGCCACGCTCCGGGAAGTCGAAATCCGAATTGCCCGACCGGAGACGCGCGTCCATTTGCTCGTGCTCGTCCCAAATCAACGCACGGGTCCCGCCCCGGTATTTCTCGGCATCAACTTCAACGGAAACCATGCCTTGCTCGCCGACCCGCTGATTGAGCTTCCGGCGTCGTGGATGCCCAGTGGCCGCGCGGGCGTGGGCGAGGACCACAAGGCCACCGATGCCGGCCGGGGCAAGGAGGTCGATGCGTGGGCGATCGAGCAGACGATCGACCGCGGATATGCCTTCGCGTGTTTCTATCACGGCGACATCGTTCCCGATAACGCGGAACTCGCCGCCGCTCGTTTGCGTGACTTCGCCCCGGACGGGGCCGGCGCGCCGGCGACCATCGCGTGCTGGGCATGGGGATTTATGCGGATGATCGATTATCTCGCCACCGACCGGGACATCGACGCGAAACGCATCGCGGTGGTCGGCCATTCGCGAAATGGCAAGACCGCGATGCTCGCGGCGGCCTTCGACGAGCGGGTCGCGCTCGCGATTCCGTCGCAGGCGGGTTGCGGCGGAACCGCACCGAACCGGCTCGCGCCGGACTTGCAAAACCCTCCCGGCGGCAAGCTCATTCATGAGACGGTCAAACGGATCAACACAAGTTTTCCCCATTGGTTCGCGGGCAATTTCAAGGCGTTCAACGACGCCACCGATCGACTCCCTTTCGATCAGCACTGCCTCATCGCGCTCTGTGCGCCGCGGGCCGTGCTGCTCTCGAATGCGACGGACGATCAATGGGCCAATCCATCCGGCCAGTTCGAAATGCTCAAGGCCGCCAATTCCGTCTACAAACTCATGGCAGGGGACGGTCTCGGTGCTCAGGAGATGCCCGAAGTCGGCAAGCTGCTGGATTCCCGGCTCGGCTATTACATTCGCCCGGGCAAACATTCGATGACCGGCGACGACTGGAAAGTGTGGCTCGACTACGCCGACAAGTGGCTGAAGACGGGCCGCGCCACGGGCTGCTGCGAAAGTGTCGGCTGCTCGATCCCGCTGCGTTCGCGCACCGCGCTGCTCACGCGGCCGTAGGGACTACATCTTCTCGAATCGGATCTGCATCAGCCTCAGCGCCCCGTCCTCGCGCGTAAAGTTCGCGCTCACCTTAACCTTCGGGCGCTTTTCAAACTTCGCCTCATACACGATGACGCCGAGCGCCGGGTCCGGGAAGGTCTCTCCGTTAATCAACGTCTTCGCCAGGTATTTGCCGAAGTCCGCCTTATAATAATCCTCGAATAGGGACTTGAATGTCCCGGGCGTCGGCGGCGGCGTGGCCTTGGTGGCGGCGTCCGCCCAAAATGCTCTGGCGTCGCCGGCGTTGTAGGCCTTGAGCACCTTGTCGAGAATGGCTTCGAGCGGTTTGACGTTCGCGAGCCATTCGGCGGTCACGACCGCCTTCGGAGTCGCCGCAGCGGGCGTGGCTTCCACGGAAGTCTGGGCCGATGCCAGTTGCGACAGGAGGGCTAGGATGAAGAGGGGGCGGTTCATGGCGGTTAGGGAGGTGGACGAAGTATCCGGTCGGGCGTTGGCGTTGCAAAAACAAAAAAGCGCGCCCCTTTCGGAACGCGCCATTTTGTAGAACGAGCGGATTACTCCTTCGGCAGTTCCTTCACGCGGAGGTTACGGAACGAGACGCGCCCGTGGTCTCCTTGCAGGAAGAACGAGCCGGGTTCGGTGACCTTCGCGTCGAGTTCGCTCCCCGTGGCGCGCTCGCAGACGACGTTGTCGTGAATCTTCACGCCATTGAGGGTGACGGTGATTTTGTTGCCGATCATCGTCGCCTCGACGGTCTGCCATTGGTCGCCCGTTTTGCTGACGAATTGCGTCGGCGCCGTGTGCTGGTAGATCGCGCCGTTTCCGCCGAGCGAAGTTTTGCCACCGGCGAAGTCGCCGAGGATCTGAATCTCGTGCCGCCCGCGGAGGTAGAAGCCGGAATTGGAACCATCCGGGACCATGTACTCGTAACGGACCGTGAAGTTCCAATACTTCGCGTCGCTCACGAGATCGACTCCGTGCGCCCCTTTTTCGAGTTCGTTCGCGAGGATGGCGTCCTTGACGACCCACGCGCTGGTTCCTTCCGGTTTCCGCAGGTGCCAGCCGGTCATGTCTTTGCCGTTGAAAAGGGGCTTGAAGTCCTTTTCATCGTCCGCGGCAAAGGCGGTCGCAGCGAGAACGAGGAGGCTGGAGAAGAGAATGCGTTTCATGGTGATGGAGTCCTGGATGGGATCGTTACTTCACTTCGGGGTTCGGCGTCGCGCTGCCTTCGGCGAGGCCGAGCGCCCACTTGATGCCGCCGAGGATGTGCGCCTGATATTGCTTCGCGAGTTCGACCGAGTTCTTGCGATCTTTCATCGCGGGGTCATCACTCCAGAGGTCTTCGCGATGTCCGAGCGAAGTGTAAAACACGTGCCCCTTGCCGGCCATCCGGCACCACGAGACGCCGGCGTATTCGGCCTTGTTTTTGTCCTGCGGCGGGTGCTGGAGGAACCAGATGACATGCACTTTCGAGCGGTCGTGGCTGCCCTCCTTGAACTCATACATTTCCTCCTGCGAGATGTTCCATGTCTCGCCGATGCCGGCATTGGCGGGATGCTTCGTGTCACCCGCGACGAGATCGGCCGGAACCTGCGCGCCGTGGGTCCTGAACTCGCCCTGAAGCATGGCATTGTAGCCGGGGAAGCCGTGGAAGGTATCGCTCCCGGAGTGCATGGCCATGAACGCGTGGCCGTCCTCGACCCACTTGATGAAGGCTTCCCTGTCGGGCAACGGAAGATCGCCGGTCGTATTGGCGAAGATCACACCGTCGATTTTGTTGGCGGTGAGGCTCGCGGGCGAAAGCTTGTCCATTCCCGCCTTCATCTGGGCGTCCCATTCGGCCTGTGAAGCCTTTGCCTTTTCATCGTCCGCCGGCGTCCACTTGGCGATGGCCGCGTCGTATTTCGCCTGCTCTTCGGCGAATTTCTTCATCTCACCGTCGTACTTCGCTTTCGCTTTGTCGTCCGCGTCGGCCTTCAGGTCCCCTGGCTTTCTCGGCGCACTCGGTTTCTTGAGGATCGACGCGGTCGGCTGCTGCACGTAGCCGACCACAGTGAAGGCCTTGGATTCGTCGCCGATCTTTTTCAGCGTCGCCTCGGCGTAAGGGATCGAGCTGTGGCGGAAGCCGGTGGTGACGGTGACGACGATGACCTTCTTCGGTTCCGCAGCGCGCAGGATGGGCGCGAGGGTGGCGAAGAAGGCAGCGGTGGCTAGGAGGGTGAGGGTGCGTTTCATTTGAAGGTGCTGCGACAACCCGCTCCGTCTCCCGAGCTTAGGGGGTAATCAACGCACGGAATTCCCGGCGCCAGCCGGACCGCAAAGCCGGACGGGCGCGACCTGGATCGACCGGGTGCCGTCACCGACCCAGATGTCTCCATCCTGCACCGTCACCTGGAGCTCCATCGAGCGCTGGCAGAGCATCGCCAACGATTCGCTTTGCTGCGCCGGGATCTGCCACACGGTCAGATTCCGCGCGCGGGTGAGTTTCGGTGCGATGCCCTGCCACCAGATCTCCGAACTCGAGCTGTAGCTGAAAACGCTGACACGATCCACCCGCGAGGCGGCGCGCAGGAGGCGCTTGTCGTCGGGTTGCCCCACCTCCATCCAGTGAATGGTCCTTCCTGTGAGGTCCTTTTGCCAAAGGGCCGGCTCGTCGGCATCCCAGAGATCCTTGGCGAATTCGAGCGTGCTGTTACCGCCGTCCTCCGGAAGATTCAGCGCGAAGACGAGCAGGCGGATGAGCATCCTTTCGTCGGTCTCGGAAGGATGCCGCGCCAGCGTGATCGGGTAGTCGCCGTAGATGTTTCGGTCGATGTCGGAAAGCTGGAGTTCGGCTTTGTGAATGGTGGCTTTGATTGCCATTGGGATTGGGTGAAAGGCGCAATCATATCGCGGGGCGACGCGTTCCGGTAGCGGTCACATTGGCAACCGGACGAATTTTCCCCGAAGAGGCTTCGGGTTTGCGACCTGTTTACGGCGGGCTCGGTCGACCCTCATGGCATAGGCGCAGCGCCTATCGAAGGACGGGCGCAGGCCCCATATCGGCCTGCCGTGCGAGCTGCAAAGCGGCTTGCGTTGAAAAGACGGAACTCCAGAACCACCTCGAGCAAGATCGGGTGCCGCGACGATAGCGGCGCTGCATCGCGTATCGCGCGTGTCGTCCGACTGGCGGCTTCGTCTCGGCGAGGCTGATCATCACGATGGCGATCATCTTCAGCACCGCCGTCCTGGCGTACGAATGGACGGCGGCGCATCGCTCGCAACACCATCACCATTCGAAAGGCCACTAGGCCGGCTGAAAACTGCCCGTGCCCACTCTCTCAATGCCAATTTGCGGGGCTCTTCTGCTCGCTCCGCAAGGACTACGGAACACCACCCGGGAACCAAGACCGGCGTGTTTCGACTAGGACCGCCGCGCTCGCTGGTCCGGGGGGATCCCAGCGGGCGCGGTACCCTTGAGGGCCTGCCCGAGGCGCAGAGAGGTGGGCGGACGGCGGCTCATTTCGAGGTGATTTCGACCGCGCCGCTCCAATCCGCAGGCTGGCCGTCGAGATGAAAGCCAGCGATGGTTTTCAGGTAAAACGAGGATGGACCATCGCGTCCTGCGCGTTCGGTTTTGGCTTGCTCGAATAGGAGTTCCGCGGCGCCGAGATCACCCTTGCGAAAACACTCCAGTGCCCGCGTAAACGTGGCCGCCCACGTCCGTTCCTCGGCATCTTCGGCAAGCCCGAGTAACTCATGAACCGTGACCGGCTGAGTTTTTCCCACGACAAGGAACGAGCCCAACTCGCGGGTGATGAAGCGGCTGCCGATCTGCTCGCGAGTGGATTGGGACATGAGCACTTCGGTGCCGAGGAATTTGTTCAAGCCTTCCAGCCGCGAGGCAAAGTTCACTGGGTCGCCGATGAGGGTGTAGTCAAAGCGGAACTCGGATCCGAGATTGCCGGCGAGGACTTCGCCCGTGTTGATGCCGACTCGCGTGACGAGTTTATGACCCTGGACTTCATCCGAGGAGGAGACGTGCATCCGCCAGGCGGCCATGACGGCGTTGGCCGCGTGGTTTTTGTCTTCGAGCGGCGCATTCCAGGCGGCGAAGACGGCGTCGCCGATATATTTGATGATGGTGCCGTGGCTCGCGAGGACGTGGCGGGTGGTATTTGAAAAATAATCGATCAGCACGCTGGAGAGTTTCTTTGGATCGCCCAGCTTTTCAGAAAGCGCGGTGAAACCCTCGAGGTCGGTGAAGATCATCGTGGCCTCGATCAGTTTGCCGCCGAGCGACAGATCGAACTTCGCGCTGGCGATGCGATCGGCCATGTGAGGCGAGAGGTAGAGGGAAAATGCCTTGCGAATCTGTCCGCGTTTTCGGGCCTCGAGGAAGTAGTTTGCGGCCCACGACCACGCCATGGCGACCGGTGTCTGCACTGCCACCGGCACCATCCAGTTGTACCACACATTGAAATGGAAAAGGTACCAGCACGCGCCAGCGAGGGTGGAAGCGGCGAAGATCGCACCGACGAGCGCCGCGGTGAGCGGGCGCATCCTGGCCAGGAGCCCGCCGATGATCATGCCGACGAGGATGACGAAGATGCCCTCGGTGCGGACGGCCCCGCGGACGAGCCAGTTGCGATGCAGCAGGTTGAGGAAGGAATTCGCGTGAACCTCAATTCCAGGCATGTAGCGATCGCCCCACCGAGTCCACGGCACATGGAATTCGTCCTTGCCGAGTTGCAGTTGCGCGAGCGCCGTCCGGGCACCGACGAAGACGACTTTGTCGCGAAAATAATCCGGCGCCACACCGTCGGGCTGAAAGACCCGGTGGTAGCTGACGCCGACGAAACTTCCGGTCCGCCCGTAGTAATTGATCCAGCGCGGGGCAAGGCGTTCGGCGGCGTCCGCCGGGAGATCGGCGCCGAGCGCCGTGGCGAGTCGCCAGCCTGCGCTCGGAAATTTCTCCGTTCCCGAGGGCAGTTGCCGCACGCCGTGATCGGGGTCTTCCTTAAAAAAAACCGTGCCGTAGCCGGCGGCCGCGCGGCGGAGCAGGGGAGTCGGGAGATCGACATGTTGCATGAACGCATCTCCGTCGCCGCGGATTTCATTGGAAGTCTCCACTGAACCTCCCAGAAAGACGTGCCCGTTTTCCGCGAGCGCTGCAGCGAGGCTCTCGTCTTCGGCAGGATCGGCACTCGGTTGGTTAAAGACGTAATCCAGGAAGACCGCCCGTGCTCCCTCTTGGGTCAGGTGACGCACCAGCTTCGCATGAATCGAGCGGCTCCACGTGCCCGTCGTCGGTTGGTTGAGCGCCTTCGCGGATTCTTCGTCGACGTAGACGATGCGGATCTCGGGAGCAGCGAGATTTTCCCCGCGAAACCGGAACGGCAGATCGTAGCTGAGGCGTTCGAGCGGCTCGCCGACGTGCATGTAAAAGGCGCCCCACCCAAGCCCGGCGGCGAGCAGCATCCCGGCGAGGATCGTGACGATATTCTGGAGCCAGCGGCGTTCCATGAGTCGGGATCAAAAGCTAAACTTTACCCGCAGCAGGACAGTGCGATCGCGCGGGAGTTCCGTGTACGGATTGAGCGGATTGAGCCGGTAGTCCTCACCGGTGAGATTCAGCAGGGCACAGCTCACCTCGCATTGATTCCGGTAAAAGCGGTAACCGGCGCCGACGTTGAGCTGCCAGAACTGGTCGCCCGGTCGTCGTTCGTCGTACGGCGTTAGGTTGTTGTCCGCGGCCGCGTAACCGTCGTTCTCCTGATTGAACCAGAGCGCGTCGGCTCGCGCGAAGAATCCCGACGGGTGGTTGTAGAGCGCGTAAAGGTCGAGTTCGTGCAGGGTGCTTTGCTGCGTGGCGTCGCGACCGGGGAAGACGTCGGTGTTCAGCGTCGGGTAAAGGGTTCGCAGTTTCGAGCGTGTCACGCGGTAGCGGGCGCCGACCGACCAGCACTCGCCGAGGAGTTGATTGGCCGTCGCGGTCAGCACGTCCTCGCGATAGATGAGCTTTTGGTCGAGCGACGAAGGAAGAATTTTGCGCAAAAAATTGTTCGGATCGCGGTCGGCTGGTTCAGCAAACTCAAACGCACCGATGACACGGTCGAGGTCCTGATCGAGCACGTTAAATTCGATCCCGAGATACGTCCGGGTCGGCAGACGTTGCTCCAGACTCAAGCCCCATAGCTGATACTCCGAACCCGCGACCGACCCGACGACGTCTTCGGACAAGATCGTGCGATACGCCTGCAGAAAGCCGGCCACCTGCGTCGGTTCGAGGCGGATGCTTTCGTCAAAGCTGGTGCCGCTGATCGCCTCGGTGTAGGCGCCGCGGATGGTGGTTGTAGAGGTCGGCGTAAGAGTGAATCCGACCTTGGGAGAAACCTTGTCGATCGACGCCTGCCGTTCATTGATGGGCGGGCTCCGAAAGTTTTCCGGATAGTCCATCGAATCGTACGTGACGCCCCCCGTCACGGTGAACCACGGTCTCAGATGCCACGTGTCGTACGCGTATAGATTAAGCCGCTGAAAATCCACGGACAGATTCTGCTGCGCGGGAGGCGTCTGGAATAGCGACGCCACGCTCGGCGGCGGGTCGGTGTAGAGCTGCTGGGTGGTGAAAGCACCGCTCTGAAAACGTGCCCCGAGGACAACCGCGTGCGGGCCGACTTCGATGATCTGGTTGAGCTCGCCGGTGTAGATTTCGAGGTTCGCGCGGTAGTCGGAGTCGAGGTCGAGCGTGTTCACCCGCGTCACGGGAGCTGTCCCGAGAGCCGCCCTCAGCGAGGCGAGTTGCTGCTGCGTGCTTTGGCTCGTGGGCACGAAAGTTTGGTTGACGACGTTCGCCGGGATCAGCCGGCTCGCGTCGCTTGTCAGGACGAGTTGGTTCGTCGTCTGAGCCGTCAGGACCTGATCGTTGGCGAGTCGACCGAGCAGGAGGATCGTATGCACGCCTGGCGCCCATTCATGATGCCAGCCGCCGAGAATCAAAGCCGGCTCCTGGAGCTCACGGAAGTCGTTCGTCAGCGCCGCGTCATTCCGCACCCGGCGGGTGCCGAGGGAATCAGTACGTGTGGTCGTTTCGACCTCGCGATGGTCGTAATGCTGAAAGGTTTCCCCGGTCTGCAGGTCCTCGTATTTGCTCTGGAAAAACAGCGTATCCTCCGGGCCGGCCTGAAGTTTGAAGTTTTGATAACTCTCGAAGCGCGAGATGTGATTGTTCGGCCGCAGGCCGTCGTTGAACTGATACTCCGCATCGAGCGCGTAACTGACGTTGCCGGAGGTGCCATACTGCGATGCCGTTTCGCGCAGTTCGCCAAAGGAAAAGTAGTCCGTCACCGTGCTCAGCCCGAGGCGATCGGACTCGAATAATTTCGAATATTCCTGCTGCGAAACAAACTGCGAAAGCGGTCCGCCGCCCACGGGCGAAAGCAGGTTCGAGAGCAGAAGTTCATTGAACCACGGCGTCTCGAAGCGCAGGAGGATTCGGGTCGGGTCGCGGAGCGCGTTGTAGGAGTTGGCGAGGAAAAGGTGGGCGGATGCGCTGCTGTAGTTTGCTCCCACCGCCCGCACCGCTTCGCGGACGCTCTGCTCGGTCATGCCGTTGTTCTGGTAGATCGACGCGAGGTTCGTGCTGCGCACGGCGCGGTCTTGATCTAGCAGGAATTTCGACCGGTAAATGCGGCGGTTTTCATTCAGTGCGATGGACTTTTCCAAGTCGCCGATCGCAGCGTTGTAGCGGTTCTCCTGTTTGTTTTGGACCGCGGAATACAGCCACGGAGTCGGATCGTGCTCGTCCATCTCGCGGGCGCGATCGAGCTCGCGGCGGGCCAGTGCATTTTCGCCGTTTTGCGAGAAGGCTTTGCCGAGGTAGCTCCGCAGGATCGATCGGTTCGGCTCCATCGCGGCGGCCGTTTGCAGGTCGCGGCGGCCGGCCGCGTCATCGCCCCGTCGAATCGAGCACAGACCGCGGCCCAGCCACGCGTTGCCGAGCGCGCCATCGAGGGAGAGTGCCTTTTCAAATGAGCTGCGTGCCTCGACGATTCGATTCTGCGCGCTTTCCAAAAAGCCCTTCAACGCGTGCGCCTGGGCGTTCCGGGGCGAAAATTCCAGCCCTGCATCCAGCGCGCGAAGAGCCGCGCGGGTACGACCGAAGCTGAATTCGAGTTCCGCGACGCGTGCCCAGGTAAAACCGAACTTTGGCGATGCCTTCGCCGCCTGCCGCGCAGACTCGAGCGCTCCATCGAGGTCGCCACGGCTTTGCTGGAAATAGGAATGGCCCATCCATTCGCCCGTGCTGGATGGCGATGTGGTCGGTGTGAAGTCGGCAAGTTTCACCGCTGCGATCATCTCTTCCAGCGCGCGGCGTCCTGCATCGGAGGCGGGCACTCCGATGAGCGCGGCGCGCGCTTTGTCCACCTGGCCCACGGCGAGCAGGAGTTGCGCGTGAAACAGCTTTTCGCCATTGCCTGCGGCCGCTCCGCCGGGATGCCGCGCCAATGCTGCGAGCAGATCGCCGCTCCGATATGCATCGAGCGCCGAGCGCAACGCCGGGTTGCGCGTCGCGTTCAGCCCCAACTCCGTTGGGTCGAGCACGCCGGGGTAATACAAACACCACTGGATGATATTGACGGCCTCGATCACCGCCGTCTTTCGCGGCGCGCGGCCGACGTCCACGATCCCTTGTTCGCCGCTCCGCACATTGATCGTCCCGTTCGCATTGCTCAGTTCCACCTCGCCTTCAAACATCGTCAACTCGGTGTGACCGTCCGCGCGCACCGCGAGATGGAATTCGGTTCCCTTTAGCGCCCCATTCGCCGCAGGGGTCCGCACTTCGAGTTCGCGCGGTTTTTCGCGGGAAAGGAAATAGACCGCACCGTTGGAGAGTTTCAGGGTCGGCTTGGCAGACGACAATTGCGCCGGGAGGATCTCCATGATGGTCGCCTCGTCGATGCGCAGGACGCTCTTGTCGGTGAAAAGGACTCCGGCGCGGGAAAGCTCGCCGGTCGAGAGCCGGTCGCGGAGCGGAATGCTCTGGTTCAAAACCGCCGGAGCCCATTTGCCCTTCGGCTTCGCGGTCTCCACGATGTTTTCCATCTCAACCAGAACGGCGTCCGTCGACGGCGCTTGGCCGAGCGAATGGGTCAGGCCCATGGAAAACTGCAAAACAATGATGCCCGACCACGTGAGGGGACGCATGGCGGAGTGTCATATCCGCTGGGAATCGGATCGGCAAGGGAGCACTCCCGGAGGGGTTTCAACGATGGTCTCGCGACGGCGGGGCGAGCGTATTTCGGGCGGCGCATGGAAAAAACGCTGCAAGAAAAGCACTTCGAGTACATTACATTTGAATATGAGATTTCTCCCCTCACTCGTCGCCGTTTCGCTGGCATGGTCTGCCGGAACAGTCCGCGCGACGCTCACTGCGGAACAGGTGGCCGCTTTGCCACAGCCAGCCGCGAGGGCGGTGGATTTTGAGAAAGACATCAAGCCACTCTTCGAGGCGACTTGCGTGAAGTGCCATGCGAAGGGGAAGACCAAGGGC
>JAYTDO010000065.1:0-2346 GCA_043735935.1 Chthoniobacteraceae bacterium | reverse complement strand
GGTCCGATAACGTGCTGAACTTGTTCGGACCGCCGGGGTCCTTCGACTCCGTTTCGCCCCCACCTTTCCACGGCGAAACTCCGCTCAGGATGACACGCTTGGGAGTTTCGGTACGCCCTCTGAGACTATTTTCCAGGCTTCGGAGTCGCCGGTGCCGTCGGCGATGAGTCTTGCGGGATTTTCTGGATAGCCTCCACGGCGGCGTCTGCCGCCGCGGCAGCGCGCTCTGCGGCGGCGGCGGCATTCTTAGCTGCGGCTGAGGCGCTCCGGGCAAATTCGACAGCTCTCTTAGTCGCCTCTTTCGCGTTCTTTGCCGGCACGGCATCGCCGCTGGCTCCCTCGGAACTCAGCTCCGGCGGCGGGCTGGCGGGAGTTCCCTCAGCACCGGCCTCGGGCTCCTTTCGGCACGCAACGAGACCTGCCGCGAGGAGCAGAAAGGCCAGGACTTTCACGGGGAGAGCCACGCGCAGTCTTATCATGGCAAGGCATCGGCCAGACCGACCCATGTGGGCAGCAGCATCGGACGACCCATTCCGCCGCAGACGCCGCCGCGGCAGGAGTCTGACTTCGATTTCCGTGAGTGGGGAATGAAACGGGAGCGGAGACATGGTGAACCTTTGGAGCCGCGTGTGTAACAGCCACGGGTTCCGATTCAAGCCGCGAGATCGGCTCAGATGCGATGCGTCTCGCCTTAGTCAGATCACACTTGCGCTGTCCCGCACGAACGATAATCCGTAGCGCATGTGCAAAAATTTTCTCCTCCCCGTCGCGCTTCTTGCCCTGCCGCTTTCGCTTTCCGCGGCGGGCTCCGGCAGCCAGGAGCAAGAGTATCAGCAGGTCAGAAAAATCGCCCTGCGCGATCCCAAGGTGCGCGCCGCCTATGAGGAGGCGGATCAGCGGCTGGAAGCCAAGATGGCTCAGATCGATCCCGCGCTGAAGCCCTATATGAAAACGCGCCCACCCGGCGGAACACAGCCCGCAGCGACCGGCCCAGGAAGCCCGGCGGCCACGAAAAGCAAAGCACCGGCAAACACCCATGTGGTGGCGAAAGGCGAAACGCTTGGCGCTATCGCCGCTCATTACAGCGTCACCGTGGCGGCATTGAAAACGACCAATCAGATTCAGGATGAACGCAAGCTGCGCACAGGGCAGACGCTCACGATCCCGCGTGCGGAAAGTCACTAATTGCACCCGCGGGAATCCTCGCGCCGCTTTCCCGCGCAGCCCATCCGGCCTGGCGGCAAATTGCGATTGACGCCCCGGTGATGTGCGCTAGACATATCACCGCATCATGATTGGTCAATACGTTGACTAGCCGATCTTTCACTACCAACCTCCACCTCAAACCCAAGCAACTCCCGCATGTCTAACCGTTACATTTTCTCGTCCGAATCCGTCGGTGAAGGCCATCCCGACAAGGTCGCCGACACCATCTCCGACGCCGTCCTCGATGCCTGCCTCGCGCAGGACAAGTCGAGCCGCGTGGCTTGCGAGACCTATGTGAAAAGCAACATCGCGATCGTTGGCGGTGAGATCACCACGAAGGCGAAGCTCGATTACGTGCAGATCACGCGCGATGCGGTGCGCGAGATCGGCTACGTGAATGACGACGACATCTTCCACGCGGACAAAATCTTCGTGCAGAACATCCTCACCGCGCAGAGCCCCGACATCGCGCAGGGCGTGGATGCGAAAAAGGCCAAGGGCAAGAAGACCGCCGAGCAGGGTGCGGGCGACCAAGGCATCATGTTTGGCTATGCGAGCAATGAGACGCCGGAATTGATGCCCGCGCCGATCATGTTCGCGCACCGCCTCGGGCGGAAGCTGACGGAAATTCGCAAGGCCGGCAAAGCCGCGAAGTGGCTGCGACCCGATGCGAAGTCGCAGGTGTCTGTCGAATACGTGGACGGCAAACCCGTGCGCATCACCAACGTCGTCATTTCCACCCAGCACGCGGCGGACGCGGAGCACGCGGAGATCGAGAAATTTTGCATCGAGAAAGTCATCAAGGCGGTGCTGCCGAAAGGCATGCTGACCAAGGACACCGAGTATCTGATCAACCCGACAGGCAAATTCGTCGTCGGTGGGCCGCAGGGTGACACGGGACTTACCGGCCGGAAGATCATCGTCGATACCTACGGCGGCATGGGTCGTCATGGCGGCGGCGCTTTCAGCGGAAAAGACCCGTCGAAGGTCGATCGCAGCGCCGCCTACATGGGTCGCTGGATCGCGAAGAACGTCGTCGCCGCCGGCCTCGCCGCGCGCTGCGAAATCCAGTTTGCCTACGCCATCGGCCACCCGCAGCCGGTCAGCGTCCACATCGACACCTTCGGCACCGGCACCGTC
>JAYTDO010000064.1:0-24838 GCA_043735935.1 Chthoniobacteraceae bacterium | reverse complement strand
GAAGGTTCCGTGTTCGAGTCACGGCGAGTGCATTCCTCGGGCTGAGGGTCTCGTAAGATTTCCATTCCCAGCTCCCTCAATGTCGTTGCCCTTATATTCCCCTTAAAAATTCTGGATCAGCCAATTGCACGGCGTATCTGATGCTGCCGAGACAGCGCTTTTCCTCCGTTCTGGTCCATAATGTTATGGAGGGTGCTATATCCATCAGCCGCCTTCCGGCGTCTCGATGACCTCGGCCTTCTCCCCTCAACGATCAACCGAAGGAGGCACATCATGGCGCACGCCAATTACTATTCTCCCCGGCTGGAACGTGACCTCATCTCGCCTCTCTACCACACAACCAAAGCGCTGCCGGATGGCCACGACTGATTAAGCTGCGAAGGTCCATAACTCACGTCGCTCAGGTTTGTGGCACGAACTTTTTACAACTCCTGAACAAAAACCTGACAACAGCAGCGCCATGCAGGCTGATTTTATGCCGATGAAAATCCCATTCGTTTTAAGCACACTTTTCATCACTGCCTCGCTCCTGTGTGCCGGCTTCACAGCCAATGGACCATTCGAGCAGGAGTTCGTCGTGCAACCTCTGGTTGATGGGCAGAGGGCTGGCGTGTGGGAGAAACGCACCAGTTTCCTGCGAGGACGAATTTACCACTCAGCGATCTGGACTTACGCGGAGATGATTGTTTGGGGCGGCGGCTCGGAGCACCAGTTCTACAACGACGGGGGAATTTACGACCCGGTAAAAGATCAATGGCGTCCGATGTCACTTAGCAACGCACCATCTGGACGTTGGGGCCACGCGGCGGTCTGGACCGGGAGAGAAATGATTGTGTGGGGTGGTCGAAGCAGTTTCGCGCCTCGGGATCACAAGGGCGACGGAGCACTTTATGATCCAGCAACCGATACGTGGAGATCAATGAGTTCCAAAGGCGCGCCTACGCCGCGTTCGCAGATGGCGGCGGTGTGGACAGGCGAGGAGTTAATTGTGTGGGGTGGGTGGGGAGACCAGGCCGAATATTTGCAAAGTGGTGCCAGCTACAATCCGCGAACGGATACGTGGACCATTTTGCCTCTCGATAATGCCCCGGAAGGACGAATGGAGGCGGCGTTTGTATGGACGGGGCGCGAATTCATTGTTTGGGGCGGTCTGCTGCGAGGAGGATCACGTTCATCGGGCACGGGCGCCCGTTACGACCCGGACCACAGAACGTGGACGAACCTGCCGACAGAGGGTGCGCCCACTTCGGCGCGGGGACTCCAGGCCATTTGGTCTGGCACGGAGATGATCGTTTGGGGTGGAGCTCATCTTGACGGCGACACTCCGATCAACATCGGATTGAAGTCGGGTGGTCGGTACAACCCCGACACGAATTCATGGCAGCCGCTTTCCATGAACGGAGCACCCGATGGAAGAATGAATCACGTCGCAGCGTGGACAGGCGAAGAAATGATTGTGTGGGGCGGCGGCGATCAGAAAAGTGGCAATCTGAGCAGTGGTGGACGCTATAACCCTGCTGACAACAGCTGGCTGGCAACTGCGAACAAAGGTGCTCCATCTGGTCGGGGAATTGCGACGGGGGTATGGACCGGAGAAGGCATGCTGGTTTTTGGGGGTTCAACGGGTGGCGTGGAGGCGTTCAATGAAACGTATTATTACCGGCCCAGCGCGGTCCCCGTGTTTCCCGGCAGCGCTTCGAGCGACGCAGAGGATCGATAAGAGGAATCGCGAGTTTTGAAATGCTGAATTCATATCGAGGTTCTCAGCAACCCCCAGATGCTTACGGGCGCGTCTGTTGAACGGTCATTTCTCCGGTTTGAGGATGGACGTCGATGCTCGCACAAAACTCATCGGTCTTCGCCTCCACCACGGCGAGCTTCGTGTTGCGATTCACCAGCACGTAGTCCGCGATGTCCCGCTTCCCACGTTTGCCCCGCCCTTCGATGCGGCCATCCGTGTGAGGCTCGGGTGAAAATAGCCCAGTGCCTCAGCACTGGGTTGCGGTGGCGATGCAGGCAAAAGTCCCGCCTCTGGCGGGACTCAGGATGTTTTCCTGGCGCGATTCCCAACGCTGAAGCGCTGGGCTATTTTCACGGAAGTGGTTCATCACAGTGCTCCGGTGTCGGCATGCCCGGAGTCGCGCCGCAGCCGTCTGCGAGCCTTCCAAATACCGCGACGCACGGGGGGCGGCCTCGGAGGATATCAGCGGCCGGTCTGCGCGCGCTGTCGCAATGCGTGATCGCAAATCACCAACGCGGCCATCGCTTCCACCATGGGCACCGCGCGAGGAAGCACGCAGGGGTCGTGGCGCCCACGGGCTTTCAGTTCGGTGTCTTCGCCGGTCACCGTCACCGTCTGCTGCGCCTGGAAGATCGTCGCGGTCGGCTTGAAGGCGGTGCGGAAGAAAATCGTTTCGCCATTGGTGATCCCGCCCTGGATGCCTCCGCTCCGATTCGTCGTCGTACGCACCCGCCCGGCATCCATGACAAACGCATCGTTGTGCTCGCTGCCGCGTTGGCGAGTGCCTGCGAAGCCGCTGCCGATCTCAAAACCCTTCGTGGCGGGCAAACTCATCATGGCCTTCGCGAGGTCGGCTTCCAGCTTGTCAAAGACAGGTTCGCCCAGTCCGGGAGGGACGCCGCGAACCACGCACTCGACGATCCCGCCGACGCTATCGCCCTCGGCGCGCACGGATTTGATGAACTCGATCATCCTTTCCGCCATGGGAGCATCGGGGCAACGGACGATGTTTGCCTCGACCTCTTCAAAACGCACGGTGTCGGGATTCACGTCGGCGTTGAGTTCGTGAACCGTCTTCACGTATGCGACGATCTCCAGCGCTGGGTAAAGTTGGGAGAGGACCTTCTTTGCCACCGCGGCAGCTGCGACGCGGCCGATCGTCTCACGCGCACTGGCGCGACCCCCACCCTGCCAATTGCGGATCCCATACTTCGCCTGGTAGGTGTAATCCGCGTGGCTCGGACGAAAAGCCGTCTCCATCTCACGATAAGATTCGGGCCGGGCATCCTTGTTCATCACCGCGACACAGATCGGGGTCCCCAATGTCTGCCCCTCGAAGACTCCGCTCAAGATGCGGCACGCGTCCGCCTCGTCGCGCGGCGTCACGATTTCACTCTGGCCTGGCCGCCGCCGATCGAGGTCGCGCTGGATGTCCGCTTCGCTCAAAGGAATGCATGGCGGGCAACCATCGATCACCACGCCGACCCCGCCACCGTGGGACTCGCCCCAGGTGGAGATACGAAATGCGTGACCAAGTTGGCTGGACATAAGGGGGCGTATGAAACATGCACGGCGCCCCGCCCGCAAATGAATTAGCGCCGTGCCCGCGAGGTGGCCGCGTGGCTCAGTTTGCCGTCGCCGCGCCTGGCTGAGGATTCGCAGCGACGGTCGTCTCAGGAATGTGCTGGGTCACGATGTCGACCCGGGCGCCGATACCGACGGTGTTGTAGAGAGAGATGACATCGGACGAGCGCATGCGTACGCAGCCGTAGCTGGCCGGTGTCCCGATCTTCCACTCCTCGGCGGTGCCGTGGATGTAAATGGTCCGCTCGTGGGCCATCCGGTTTTGCCGCTCCAAGCCGCGCAGCCAAAGGATGCGAGAGACGATCGGGTCGCGCCCTGGAGCATTTGGCCTGACAATCTCTCCCGTGGGTCGCCGGCTGTGAAACTTCATCCCGGACGGTTGACCACCGCCGATTTTCGATGCGATCTCCAATCTTCCCAGCGGCGTGGCGCGACTTCCCGGGCGGTCCCCGAGACCGAATTTCGACGTGGAGACGGGATAGGTGGCGATCGGCGTGCCCTGGCGGTAAACCACCATCTTTTGATCGGCGGTGCTGACCTTGATCGTGTGGATGGTATCCCGCTCGGCGCAAGCGCCAAGGGCGAGGGCGAGGGCCAGCATCAGGTATTGGCGAGTATACACGCGCGGAAAATAGCGACTCGCAGTTGATTGGAAAGACGCGAATGGTGCCGGCCGCATCCATGATCATCCACGCCAGCAAACATACCCAAGTGGTAGAAGCGCCGATCGCCGACTGCTGGGCCTTCTTTTCGGATCCCCGAAACCTCGCGAAAATCACCCCGCCCGAAATGGATTTTACCGTGGTCGGCGATCTGCCGGAGCAGATGTACGCCGGCATGCTCATCGAGTATCGTGTCCGGGCGATCCTGGGTTTGCGGATGCGCTGGCTCAGCGAGATCACGCACCTGGAAAGCGGTCGCTACTTCATCGACGAGCAACGCGCGGGACCGTATGCCCTCTGGCACCATGAACATTGGTTTGCCGCGCTGGATGACCACCGGACCGAAATTCGCGATGTGATCCATTACGCGTTGCCGTTGGGCCCATGGAGCGAGCCGGCGCATGCGCTTTCGGTCGCGCCGCAACTCGCGAAAATATTCCGCTACCGAGCGGAGTCAGTTGGCCGTCTTTTCCCAAAGACGGAATGATCAACGACCCAAGCAGAGTCGGTCGAGGAGCGAAAAAAGCGCGGCGTGAGTGCGCGGAAGATCGGCCGGCGTATCAAGAACCTGCGCAAGACTCTGAACGAAACGGGCAGGCACAAATTCAGCCGCACACTCCGCGCTGAGATCGGCGACGCCGGTTGGGTTCATTTCGAGATGGAATTGGAGCGCGACGACATTTTCGCGATAGATAAATCCCTGTTCGATGCACGCGTCGCTTTCCGCAATGCGCCGCGCCCCTTCTGGGAGAGTGAAGGTGTCCCCGTGCCACTGCATGACGGTGAGGGAGTCGGGGAATTCCGCGAGTAGGTCGGCGCGGTCGATAATTTTGACCGGAAACCATCCGATTTCCTTTTCGGGGTTTTGGAAGACCTTCCCGCCCAGCGCGTCGGCGAGGAGTTGCGCGCCGAGACAAATGCCGAGGATGGGAACTCCGGCCGCGATCGCGCGGCTGATGAACGCTTTCTCGGGGACGAGCCAAGGGTGGTCGCGGTGCTGATAAATATTCATCGGCCCCCCGAGGATGACGAGAAGATCCATCGCGTCGGGCCACGGTGCATCGTGAGCCGCATAAACGCGGATGCGACGAAGAGCGTGGCCGCGGGCGGCAGCCCAATCGGCGATGGCGCCAGGGCCTTCGACGGGCTCGTGCTCGAGCGTGTAGATATTTAACGGCATAGGAACGGATCGGCTGCGGATGAGCGCTTAAGCGAATACTCGCGCGATGAAGCGCGGGGCGTCTAGGATGCCACGATGCTTCGCCGTTATATCACCCTCGCCATTTTATCCTGCATCGGCCCTGCGCAAGCGGAGACTTTCAATGATACGGAGCGCGCGACGATGCTAGCAGGCTACGAAAAGGAACTGATGGATCTGAACGTCGCGATCAACGAAAGCCCGACGGCGGTTGGGTTGTTTTCCAAGCGTGGAGACCGGCACTTGTTTCTGGGACATTTTCGCGAGGCGGTGTCGGACTTTGAAAAGATGATCGCCCTGGACTCAAAACAGGATGCGCCGCACTGGCGCTTGGGGATTGCTTATTACTTTGCAGGCGATTTCGCGAAGTGCGCTGCACAATTTCAGAAGTACCACGACTTCGACGGGCGTGACCGGGAAAACGGGATCTGGAAGTTTTTGGCCGATTCGAAAACGATGGGTTTGGAGGCGGGGCGAAAGGCGATGCTTCCCTACACCGCATTTGATCGCGAGCCGTTTCCGTCCCTTTATGAAATGTTCGCGGGACGCAAAACCGGCGACGAAGTGCTCGCAGAAGTTCAGAAAAAAGCGTTGGCCAAAGACGGCGCGGTGATGTTTTTCGCTCACTACTATGTCGGCCTGAATGCCGACCTTCTTGGCGACCGAGTTCGGGCCCGTGAGCTTTTAGAGCGGGCCGTGGACAGCCCTTGGGGGCGGACCGCGGAAAACGGCCCGGCATACATGTGGCAGGTGGCGCGGCTACACCGCGAATCGCTGGCTGCGAAAGCGCGCTAATCCGTCACCGCGCCACGGCTGGCGGTGCTCACCTGACGAGCATATTTGGCGAGTACACCGCGGGTATAGGTGGCCTTGGGAGCCTTCCATTTCGCGAGTCGGACTTTGATGTCCGCATCAGAAATGCCGAGCGAGAGTTTTCTCTTCGCCGCGTCGATGGTAATCACGTCGCCGTTTTTCACGATCGCGAGCGGCCCGCCGAGAGCGGCTTCCGGTGTGATGTGCCCTACAACGAATCCATGGGAGCCGCCGCTGAATCGACCATCGGTGATCAACGCCACATCCTGCCCCAAACCCTTGCCCATCACTGCCGACGTGGGCGAAAGCATCTCGCGCATGCCTGGACCACCGACGGGCCCCTCGTGGCGGATGACGATGACGTGCCCTTTCTTCACTGACCCGTCGAGGATCGCGGCAAGGGCCGTCTGCTCATTTTCAAACACGAGCGCCTTGCCGGAAAACACGAGACCCTCTTTCCCCGTAATTTTCGCGACCGCACCCTCGGGAGCGAGATTCCCGTAAAGAACCACGAGGTGTGAGTCGGGTTTGATCGGATTCGCAAAGCTCCGAATAACCTCCTGATCCTTCGGATAGGGTTTCACGCTCTTGAGATTTTGCGCGACCGTTTTGCCAGTCACGGTCATGCAGTCGCCGTGCAGCAGGCCTTCGCCTAGGAGCATCTTCATGAGGGGTGTCTGGCCACCGATCGAGACCAGTTCGGACATGAGGAATTTCCCACTCGGCTTCAAGTCCGCGAGCACCGGAACGCGTGCGCCGATCTTGGTAAAATCATCCAACGCAAGCGGAACGCCTGCCGAGTACGCCATCGCGAGAAGATGCAGAACGGCGTTTGTCGAGCCGCCCAGTGCGATCACGAGCGTGATTGCGTTCTCGAATGCTTCGCGGGTCATGATGTCCAGTGGCCGGATGCCGCGACGGATCAGTTCCAGAACGGCATTCCCGGCGGCGCGCGCGTCCATTTGTTTTTCTTTGGAAACGGCGTTTTGCGCGGAGGAATTCGGAAGAGACATCCCCAGCGCCTCGATCGCACTCGCCATCGTGTTAGCGGTATACATTCCCCCGCACGAACCGGCACCCGGGATGGCTTGCTCCTCGATGAGCGCAAGCTCGCGATCGTCAAGTTGACCGTTCGCGTGCTGGCCGACGGCTTCGAAGCACGAGACGATATCGAGCTTCTTTTCCCCCAGCAACTCGGCGCGCTCCTTCCGCAGGCGTTTGCCGGCGAGGATTCCTCCGATGCATCCGGGGAGAATGGTGCCGCCGTAGACGAAGATCGAAGGTCGGTTCAGCCGAGCCATGGCGATCAGGCAGCCCGGCATGTTCTTATCACAACCGCCAATGGCGACGAGGCCGTCGAATCCTTCGCAGCCCATAACCGTCTCGATCGAATCCGCGATGACTTCACGCGAGACCAGCGAATATTTCATGCCCTCGGTCCCCATCGAAATTCCGTCTGAAATGGTGATCGTGTTGAAGATGACCGCCTTGCCGCCGCTGGCGTTGGCGCCCGCCTCGGCCTGCCGAGCCAATCCGTCGATATGCATGTTGCAAGGCGTCACCATTCCCCATGTGGACGCGATTCCGATCTGGGATTTTTTGAAATCTGAGCGGGTAAATCCCACCGCATGCAGCATCGCGCGTGAAGCCGCACGCTCGTATCCATCCACGACCAATTTGGAATGTTCGCGGTGCAGACTCGGGGTGCTCTTGGCGATGCTTTTGGCTGGCTGGCTCATAATTATTTAAAAGGAGACGACGCTAGCCGCCCCGCTCGGCGCTTGCAAGCAGGTCGAATCAACAAAGCGCCGCAAATTGAATTGAGCGGAAATGGCCTCGCTTCGCCCGCGGGTTTCGTCCTAAATCGCGGACTTACATGAAAACCGTTACCGCTTCAGGAATGGCCAAAACGACGAGCGCGAAGCCGTCCTCCAAAAAAACAACCGCAGTCGTGGGTTCCACCACGCTCGCGATCGACATCGGCGGCACGGGCCTCAAGGCCTCGGTGCTGGACTTTGACGGCAATATGCTCACCGAACGCGTACGAATCGCCACACCACCCCAGTGCCCTCCGGAGAAAATGGTCGAGATCCTCGCACAGCTCGTCGCTCCCCTCCCCAATTACGATCGTGTTTCGGTCGGATTTCCCGGCGTGGTCCGTCGGGGAAAAATCATGACCGCTCATAATTTGGGCCAGGATGCATGGAAAGGATTCGACCTTGATCTCGCGCTCACCAAGAAGCTCGGAAAGCCGGTACGTGTTCTCAATGACGCGGACATCCAGGGGTTAGGCGCCATCTCAGGAAAGGGAGTGGAAATGGTCATCACCCTCGGAACCGGCCTCGGATCAAGTCTCGCGGAAGACGGACGACTTTCGACGCATCTTGAATTGGCCCATCATCCGTTTCGCAAGGGTCAAACCTACGAGGAGCAACTCGGAAACGCCGCGCTGGAAAAGGCGGGTAAACGCAAATGGAACTGCCGTGTCGGAAAGGCGATCGAGAAACTTCGAATCCTGACCAACTTTGATCACCTCTACATCGGCGGGGGCAACGCCAAGGCCATCAAGTTCGAACTCCCCAAAGACGTCAGCACCGTATCGAATGAACTCGGCATGCGCGGCGGAATCTGGCTGTGGCGCGAACGCAGCCCCGGCAGCACCGACATTTTCCGCAAAGTCTAAGCGGATCAGCGCCTAGACTGAGACGGGCACCGCAGTGCTCACGAGCCGTTGGACGATTGCCTCCCAGGTAACGACTCCAACTGGTCGCGCGCCGACATCGACAACCGCCGCGAGAGTACTGCGCGCCGCTCGGAGTTTTCGGAGTACGCTGTACGCCGGTTCGTTCGGCGCGACTTTCACGATTCGCCGCTGGTAGGTTTCGACCGTTCCTTTGCGGCGGCCACTCAGCGCGACTTCAAATACGTTCACTAGACCCACGATTTCACCGGTCTCCGACAACACAGGCCAGCGGTCGATATTTGCCTCACCGCTGCGCAGGATGAGTTCCGGCAGACTCGCCCGCGCGGAGATCGTCTGCGTTTGATCCATCGGCAACATCACGTCTCGGGCGGTCACCGAGCGAAAATCGACCACGTTGTGGATCATCTGGCGTTCCTCACTCGTCAGGGTCCCGGCGTGCTCGCTTTTACTCGTTAAATACTTGAAGTCCTCGCGAGCGACGAAAAGCTTCGTCACAGCGGCCGGACGAGTCCCGAACAACAGGTGAAACAAAGCCTGGCCTGCCATGTGCATGGGTGTCAGCAGCCAGTCCGCGGCATCGAGGAGGCCCGCCATGGCCGCAAGCGCCCGATATGGGAATCGCCGGAAAAGCGCTTTTGGAAGCAACTCGAGAATCAGGAGATAGATCGGAAGCGCAATCACGCCAACGATAACGTAACCACGGGTGCCATACGCGCGGGCGAGTTCCTGGGTGGCGAGCGTCAGCGCGAAGATGTTGGCGAGATTCGTCACGAAAAGGACGGTGATCAGCAACCGTTCCGGCTGTCCAAGCAGACGGTTGAGCTTGATCGCCGCCGGATCGCGCCGCTTCACCCGGTGCTTCAGGCGCACGCGATTGACCGAAAGGATGCCGGCTTCGATCCCTGAAAACAGGAACGACACGAGAAGACACGCGGCGACTTCAATCCAGATCATATACCCTCCCCTTCTTCTCCCGGAAGATCTTCGTCATACTCGATCAACACTTCTTCGATTCGTTTGCGGGAAGTCCGCCGAACGGTGAAGTGGACACCTTCGATTTCAAGTTTTGCCCCAGGACGAGGCAGGGTCCCGAGTCGGTTGAAAATCAAGCCGCTGATCGTATCCAATCCGTCCGCATCAAAGTGAACGTTGAGCAACTCCCCAATATCGTCCAAACGCGCCGAACCATTGGCGAGGAGTTGCCCCCTCCCGATACTCTCGATGTACAGTGCCTGCTCGCCGGCTGGCACCGCGTCGCTGATGATCTCTTCGACGATGTCGGCGAGGGTCACCATTCCCTCGATGCCACCGTGTTCATCCACCACAAACGCGAGACCCTGCGGGTGCTTGAGAAAACTTCGGAGCAAATCTAGGGCTTTCATCGTCTCTGACACGAATGAGGGAGGGATCAATCGCTCCGTATAGCGCGGTCCGGAGGGATCGAGGAGAAACCGCCCGACATCGAGAACGCCGAGGATATCATCGGGCGTCTCACCATACACCGGCACGCGACGATAGCGCCGGGCGCGCAGCAGCGGGATGATCTCCTCATGCTCGAGATCATCGGGAATGGCGAAGGAATCCACCCGGGGAGTCATGCAATCCTTCGCAGTCTTGTCACCGAGCTTGATGATCTCCTGAATCATCTCGCTTTCGGTCTCGTGAAGGGCGCCTTCCTCGGTGCTCAATTCGACCAGCGTTTCGAGTTCGTCTTCGTCCAGAAACGGGATCGGCTGCATCGACGACGGGGTCAGCAGATCGGCAAACGATTCGCTGATTCGCTGGAGCGTCCGCGCGACGGGATCGACCACCGGCATCAAGATCCTCATGACCCGAAGCCCGATCCTCGCCAGCGGATAAGCATCCGCGAGCGCGAGGAGTTTCGGCACTAGATCACAGACGAAAACGATCAGCGTGAACACCAGCAGGGCCGCGACCCAGAAAGGCACCCGCGCAGTGGCCTGATCCCGCAGAAGCCAAAGGCTCAGGAGAATGAGCGGCAGATTGACCAGTGTATCGGCCAACAGGATTGCGCTCAGAAGTCGCCGGGGATTCTCCATCAACCGCGCCAGTGCCGGCCCCAAGCCCTCACGCTCATTTTTGAGGCGTTCCAGTTGCTGAGGTTGGAGGGAAAAAAGCGCCGTTTCGATCGCCGAAAAGAGCCCCGAACAAACCACGAGGACAACCAGTAGCAATGCGATAGGAACGATCAGGCCAAACGGCATCATTCAACGCCCGGGTGGTTGAACGCCGCTGTTAACGATCGAATCTTGTCATGCACAAGGAATTGGAAGCTAGATTCCATGAATTGATCGCGCGATGAAAAAAAATGCACGCATCTCCGACTTCGTCTCGACGCTC
Organism: Chthoniobacteraceae bacterium; assembly: GCA_043735935.1. Lineage (GTDB taxonomy): Bacteria > Verrucomicrobiota > Verrucomicrobiia > Chthoniobacterales > Chthoniobacteraceae > JANLQB01. The sequence continues at coordinate 13,775 of JAYTDO010000064.1, read as the reverse complement.
GCCACCGAAGGCCAAGGCCTTCTCGATCCGCACTACGTGGGGTTTTTCGTGTGCTTCAATCGAGGCCAGTATTATGAAGCGCACGACGTGCTCGAACACCTGTGGCTCCGAACGGACGACGATCACGGAGCCTTCTTCAAAGGTCTCATCCAAGTCGCCGGAGCATTCGTGCACCTTCAAAAGCAATTCCTCCGGCCCGATCACCCGAAGGACGGCCGCCGCCTCCATCCGGCGGTGCGTTTATTCAAATTAGGCATGCGATCCACCGCGCCGTTCGCGCCCCATCATTTGCAGTTGAACGTCCTCGAATTGAACGCCCTCTGCCAACACATGATCAATGTCATCATCTGCGGCGACTTTTCCAAAAACCCATGGCATCCCGACGAGTTGCCGCAGATGCGCCTGCTGGACGCCTCGCGCTAAGCCCGCCCACGCAAATCGACCGCCGACCCGGAAACGCCCGGGCCGGCGGTCGTGCGACTACCAAACCAAATCCGATCAGAACATGATCTTCGCCTGCACGTACCCGAAGTCCGCGTCGTCACTCGCGCCGGTATCGCCGAGGTAACTGCCCGCGAAGAAGTGACTGTAACCACCTTCGACTTGGAGGTGTTTGTTCACGTTCCAAGTCACAGTGAGGTCCACCTCGGAGCCTGCGAAGTTGTCCGCCGCCCGGCTGACGGGACTGAGAGGCCGAACCGCCGTGGCCCCATTTGCGCGGTACCAAACGTCGTCGGTGCTCGCGAGCCAGAAGGCGTGGTATTCCGCCTTCACGGTGACCGCTTTGCAAGGCACCGCTTTCACGCTGAATTCGAGGTCGTGCATATTCTGCCACGAGAACGCGTCCATTTGCCCGTAGAACTTGTGATTCGTCGGAAACAGATTCTGGAACGTCTGAATGTCTTCGTCGGTCGGATTATCGTCACCGGAACCGAAATTGTAGGCGACCCCGAGACGAGGCAGCATCCCGATATCAAACGTGTAACCGACGCCGGCGTGCGCCGCAAACGCCGTCAGATCCAGTCCCCTCACGTCGCCCTTTTGGAACGCGAACTCGCCCTCGTAATCGAAGCCCACCGGCTTCGGAGCCGCGGGCGGCACAACGCTCTTTCCATCCTTGCTCAGACCCTCGTTTGACGCGGTGTGTGCGAACGCACCCGGCTTCGATTTCACGCGAAGCCCGAGCGTGATGAAGTTCGTGTTTCCGAGCGGGTTCGGCTGGTATTTTGCCGAGGTTTCTTCGTGGAGATGCAGCACATAAAGATCCGTCACCTGCGGCCCGGTGGCAGTGGTCGAAAAATACAAGCCGCTGAGGATCTGGCCGCGATCGGTTTCGGTTCCATTGAAAAAATCGCTCTGGTTGCAACTCCCGCGCTCGGGCACCACGACCGTCCCGCTGAATGCGTCCAGCGACCACGCCTTGTCCTCCCAGCGCAACTTCACCGCATCGAATGTGCGGCCGATGTTGTTCCAGTCGAACGCACCGATCAAACGCTCATCGCCGTAGCTCAACAATTGCCGCCCAATCTTCAGCGTCAGCGGAAACTCCTTTGAATTTCCGATCTCCACCCAACCCTGCCGGAGATCGAACGCGTCGTCGCCTTCGGCGGCAAAGAGGCCCGGAGTATCCGGACGATCCGAATTGATCTCGCGGGAATCCTGAGCCTGCGCATAAACCCGCACCCAATCGGTCAGGTTCAACTTCATCCCGATACGCGCTCGCTGGAGGAACCAGTTGTCGTCCGTGATCGAATTGAGCGACTTGTTAAAGTCGAAGTTGTTATCGCGAATTTCCCATCGGAAGCGCTCTTCGAAATCGAAGCAAACGCGTCCGTCGAGAAAACAGAGCGGATTGTCTGGAGTGGTTTTCACCACGGTCGCCTTGCCGTCGCCGGCAATGGAAATCGTGGGACTGCCGGCAAATAGCGATGCGGCAAAAATCGCTCGGATGGTTTTTTGGGTCATTAGGAGTGGTGTTGTGTTGCACGACGCAAAGCTCCGCGGCGCGCGTTATCTGGCATGGTTGATGTGACGCGGGAGCTTCCGGTCACGGTTGAATTGCCGCGGCATCGAGTGGCGATACCGCGAAAGCGTTGGAGACGGCCGGCGAAGAATGCGCTCCGGCGGGTTTGTGGGCATTCACCACGAGGAAGTGAATGAGCCGCTCCCGCAGTGCGTAGTATTCCTCGTGCTCCATGACCGCCTTGCGTTCGCGGGGACGCGGAAAGTTCACCTCGATGACCTCGCCAATCCCCGCTTCAGGGCCATCCGTCATGCAAATGATCCGATCGCTGAGAAACAGCGCCTCGTCCACATCGTGCGTGACCATCATGGCCGTGATCTTTTCCCGCCGCCAAAGCTGAATGAGCACCTCCTGAAGCTCATAGCGCGTCAGCGAATCGAGCATCCCAAACGGCTCATCGAGCAACAACATCTTCGGGGCGAGGGCAAAGGCACGCGCGATTCCCACACGCTGCCGCATCCCCTGAGAAAGCTCCTTCGGCGTCTTCCCCATCGCCTCTCCCAGGCCGACGAGGGTGAGGTAATACTCGGCGATCTGCTCACGCTCGGCCCTGGCCGCCGTGTAGAATACCTGGTTCACGCCGAGCATGACATTTTCCTTCGCGGTCAACCACGGCAACAGGGACGGCGCTTGAAAGACAACGCCTCGATCGGGTCCCGGACCCGTGAGTTCTTTCCCAGCGAGGATGATGCCGCCCGAGGTGATCGACGTCAGACCGGCTGCCATCATGAGCATCGTGGATTTTCCGCAACCCGAATGCCCGATGACCGTCACAAACTCTCCCTTCCGGAATTTGAAGTTGAGATCCTTCACGATGACCGCATCCCCGTTCGCCGTCGGGTAACTCTTGGTGAGTTGCGTGAGTTCGAGATACGCGGAATCCCTCATAGGATCACCTCCACTCGTTCGATCCGTTGTTCCGAGCGACGTCGTGGAAGCCGCTTCCCGAAGAGCACTCGAGGACTATCGAGGTCCTCGGGAAGCAAATCGGGAAGGACGAGTTTCTTCGTGACGGCGATCTTCCGCTGCTCGTTCGAGTCCAACAGGTAGTCGATCACCTCGTTGCGGATCCGCTTGAATTCAGGATCGTGATTGATCGCCGCCCGCGTGCGCGGCCTCGGGATATTGACCGGGATCGATGGCCCCAGCGTGGCCCGCGGCCCGCGCGTCAGGGGGATCACCCGATCGGCCAGGAGGATCGCCTCGTCCGGATCGTTGGTGATGAGGACGATCGTCTTATCATCCTGCCGCCGAATGCTCGTGATCTCGTCCTGAAGATTGGCCCGCGTCAGTGCGTCGAGGGCGGTCAGTGGCTCGTCGAGCAGCAGCACCTGTGGCTCCATCGCAAGCGTGCGCGCCACGGCCACTCGCTGACGCATCCCGCCGGACAACTCGCGCGGGAACTTATTCCGCGCGGCGACCAAATTCACGATCTCGATATACCGCTCGGTGTGTTTCTGCCGCTCGTCGGCGGTGCGGTTCGGAAAGACCTGATCCACGGCGAGCGCGATGTTTTCGAACACCGTCAGCCACGGAAGCAGGCTGTAGTTTTGAAACACGAGCCCGCGGTCGGGACCCGGCCCGACCACTGGGCGTCCGTCGAACCTCACACTCCCGCGATCTGGAAACGCAAGGCCGCTGAGCAAATTCATGAGCGTGGTTTTTCCCGCGCCGGAAAATCCCACGATCGCGATGAACTCACCGCGCTCGACCTGCAGGTTGATATCCGCGAGCACCTCCGTCGGAGCCGTCGGCGAACCGTAGTTTTTGAAGGCACGTTCGATTTCGAGAAATGACATGGTTAGTTCAAAGCTGCGTGGAGGAGGGACGCGCGAGTCCTCATACCGACCGGAATCGCGCTTCGATCAGCGACATCACGCGGTCCAGCACGAGGCCGATGATCCCGATCGTGAGTATGCAAAGAATGATTTGCGCATAATGGTTCGCGTTGTATTCCTGCCACAGGAAGCCACCGACACCGGGACGGCCCGTGAGCATTTCGACAGCGACAATGACCAGCCATGCGATGCCGAGCGACAGACGGAATCCCGTGAACATGTACGGCAGCGTGGCCGGGAGGAGCACCTTGAGCAGGGTCTTCGTGCGGGAGAGCTTCAGGACCCGCGCGACATTGAGATAATCCTGCGGCACGGCTCGGACTCCGACCGCGGTATTCATCACGGTCGGCCACATCGCGCAGACCGCGATGGTGAAAAGCGCCGCGGCATCGGACGCACCGAAGACTGTCTTGCCCGAAGCATCGAGCAACTTGACCGAACTGAAGAGAATCAGCCCGAGCGGAAACCAAGCAAGCGGTGAGACGGGACGCAAAACTTGGATGATGGGATCAACCGCTTTCGAGAACGTCTTTGAAAGCCCGATGCAAAAACCCAACGGCGCACCGATCGCCAACGCGATCAGATAACCCTGGGTCACGAGTCCCAATGAAAGCGCGGTGAAGGCCAGGATTCCCTGGTCCAACTCACCGCGTTTGGCGAACGGTTCGATTACATACGGCTTCGATGACCGCCATGTCTCCAGAGGTGTCGGCAGGTCGGCCGAAATGCCCGAACGGACGACCTTCACCACAGGATCTCCGAAGTCATCCACCGATTTTGTGACGGTGGAACGTCCGGCGACCGCCAGCCAGATCAGCACGAACGCCAGTAATCCGATGAGCGGCAGCAGAACACTATCGAACTTAAATGCCTTCATCGCGCGCCCCCCGGTTCACGCTTCATCGCCGGTCTGAATCGCAGTGGATCGTAGCACATGGCGAATTCAGCCCTTCAACGCCTTCACCGGGAAACTCGCCGCATAAGCTTCGAGATCACCCTTGGGATCGAATTTGGAGCCGTCGAACAGTGTTTCCGACGCGTCGCTGGCGCCACCATGCTCGTACCCGATTTCTTTCATCGCCTCTTCGTAAATGTCCGGTCGCATCACTTGCTTCGTCACCGCGTCATAGTCGGGTGCGCCGTCCGTGAATCCCCACCGCCTCAGCTGAGTGAGCCACCACTTGCAGTATTTCGGCTGCGGAAAGTTGCAGTTCCGATCGCTGAAAATCATGTAATTCGGATCCTTCAACTTGCGGCCGTCGCCCATCAGGTACTTACCCTGCAAACGTCCCAGGATCGTTTCCGGCGGGCAATTGATGTAGGTTGCCGCGCTCACGATTTTCGCCTGCTCCTCGCGGTTTTCCATTTTATCGAGCCACACGCTCGCCTCGTGAAGCGCCTTCAGCACCGCCTTCACCGTCTTCGGGTTCTTCTCTGCAAACTCAGCCGTAAACGCGCACACCTTTTCGGGATGATCCTTCCAGATCGCCTGAGTCGTGATCGCCGTGAAGCCGATATCATCGGCGATCGAACGCGCATTCCACGGCTCGCCAACGCAGAAGCCATCCATTTTCCCGACCTTCATGTTGGCCACCATTTGAGCGGGCGGAATCGTAATCAGCGAGATATCGGCACCCGCTCCAGCCGCGTCGCCCGGATGTACCCCACCCGCGGCGAGCCAATAGCGAATCCACATGGCGTGGGTCCCGGGCGGGAAGGTCATCGCGAAGGTCATCGGGGTGCCAGCCGCTTTCGCCGCATCGGCCAGCGCCTTCAGGGGTTTTGGATCCTCTGCGACCTTCCCTGCCAATTCCTTTTTCAACGTGATCGCTTGCCCGTTCCGATTGATCAGCCAAGGCACGATCATCGGCTTTTTCGGCGCGCCGCCGAGACCCATGGTGCTCGCGATTGGCATTCCGATGAGCATGTGCGTGGCCTGGATATCCCCGTTGCCGAGCGAGTCGCGAATGGCCGCCCAGCTCGCTCCCTTTGAGACCGTTGAATTGATCCCGTACTTTTTGAAGAGCCCTTTCTCATGCGCGAGCACGATCGACGAACAATCCGTCAGGGCGATCATGCCGAACTTCAGATCCGCGGTTTCCGGAGCATCGCTTGCATAGACACTCCCGCTCCATCCGGATGGGAGCCCGCTCAGCAGGGAGCCAAGTCCCACGCCTTTCACTGTGGTCGAGAGAAATGTTCGTCTGCTGAGTGCCGATCGTGTGTTGGATTTGGTATTTGGTGTGTTCATGATTTGATGAGTTTCGAGGCCCGTTGAAAGATGTCGGCACGGAACCACTCCGACGCGCGCTCCATCGGGACGACTGACGGGGCGCTGATCACTCCGCTCTCCTTGAGGTTTCCGACAACCCACTCCGCGCGCTCCGCCGTTGGCTCGTTCGCATTATCTCGACCGAAGATGTGGAAGTTTCCCTGCTTTTCGACCCGACCGTTACCGTAGTTGAAAGCGCCGCTTAAACTGACACGCAACGCCTCGCACGGCACTCCCACGTACTCCGGTTGCGCGAGCATCTCCGCGATACGTTCCCGATTTTCCGGACGATCGCAGAAGGCGCACGATTCGATGAGAGCAGCGATGATGGCGACGTGCTCCTCGTCATGCTGCTCCGCGAAGTCCCTGCGGGCCATCAGCACTTTTTCGGGATGCCCAGGAGCGAGGTCGGCGCTCGTCGCGACCACCCAACCGGTGCCAGCCAGAACGGCTACGGAATTCCAAGGCTCCCCTACGCAGTAACCATCGAGGTGTCCCGCCTTCAGATTCGCGTGAACCTGCGCCGGCGGCACAACTACAAACCGGACATCGCGATCCAGTTCCACTCCATTCTCCCGCAACCATTGGCGCAGGAGAAAGCTGTGAGCGGAGTATGGATGCACCACCCCAAAGGTAAGGCATTTCTCACTGCTAAGGATCTCGCGCCGGAGCGTCTTCCCATCCCGCACGCCGCGCTTCCAAAGCTTGCTCGAAAGCGTGATCGCATTGCCATTCAAGTTGAGCACCATGCCCGCCAAGCAATCCGCCTGCACCGAACCCAACCCGCAACTCGCGGCCACCACGAGCCCCGCCGGTGCCTGTGCCAGGTCGAGTTCCCGGTAGATGACCTTGTCCCGAATCGTCGCCCACCCGACTTCGCGCCGCAGTTCCACATCGACGCCGTATTTCGCAAACAGCCCGAGTTCCCTCGCCATCACCAGAGGTGCGGAATCGCACAGCGCCACAAAGCCAATCCGAATGGTTGGCTTTTGGGCGCGAACCTTTTGACGCGAGCTATGTTTCATTCTTTGCAATCGGCGGCGCACCTAGCTCCCCCTGTGCCAGCGCCGTCCGCGATCACCCAGAAATCGCTTGCAACTTTTTTATACGGCTCATGAATGGATTTCATACATGTCCCAGCCGCTTGATTCACGACAGTTGCGCGCGTTTTCCAGTCTCGCGCGCACCGGTAGTTTTACCGCCACTGCGCAGGAACTTCACCTCTCGCAATCCGCCATCAGCCATTCGATGAAGGCGCTGGAGCGGGAAATCGGCTGTCGTCTTTTGGACAGAATGGGCAAAACCGTGATGCTGACCGAGGCTGGTGAGGCGCTCCTCGTACGCGTCGAGCGAGTCCTGCAGGAAATGAGCGCAGCCCGTGAAGAAATTGGACGTCTCGGAAAATGGGGCCAATCGCGACTCCGCATCGGAGCCAGCACCACGGCCTGCCAATATATACTCCCGGCCGTCCTGCGGGAGTTCAAGGAAAGCTTCCCGCAATGCGCGATTTCGATCGAACCCGGCGACACGCCCGAAGCGATCGAATCGCTTCGCGCGCACCGCATCGATCTGGCGGTGAATCTTGAGCCGCGGCGCGAAGACGCACTCGAATTTCGTCCGCTGTTTACCGACGAATTGCAGTTCATCGTAAGTCCGTTGCACCCGTGGGCGCGGGCTGGTCGGGTCACCCGGGCGGACATCGCGATGCAGAACTACATTCTCTACGGCAAGGCGAGCTACACGTTCCAAATGATTGCAGCGTATTTTCGCGAAGAAGACATCGTGCTTCGCAGCCTGCTCGACCTCGGAAATATGGAGGCGATCAAAGAGCTGGTGAAACTCGGTCTGGGCGTAAGCATCATCGCGCCGTGGACGGCAAAGAAGGAGATCAAAGAGCGCTCGCTCGCGGCGCTTCCACTCGGGAAGCGAAAACTCAAACGCCGATGGGGGGTGCTCTTTTGGAGAGGTCGCCGCTTGAGCCTCGCCGAGGAGACTTTCGTCGGCTTGTGCGAATCGGTGTCGGAACGGCTCGCCGTTTGAGGTCGACCGCACTTCATCGCAAAGCCGGATAGCTGGCTGCACATTTGGCTCAGGTGATTGCTTCCAAGGTCTCGCGCGATGAGCGGATTGTAATGCTTATCATGGTGACCCGCATTTTCGTCGTATCGCTCCTCGCCGTTCTCACTCTCCGAACGTCCGCCGCTGAGCCAATACGCGTGCTCGTCGCAGGGAGCTCGAATGCGCTCCGCGCAGACTTCACGACGCTCCTGAATCAACGCGGAGCCGTTGCGAAGGCGATCTCCGAGGGCAACGACGCGCAAACGACGGACGCGGACGTAATCGTGGTCACCGGCCCCCTTCCCGCTGAAGCCCGTGGACACCTCGAAAGTTTTGCGAAGCGCGGAGGCGGTATCGTCGCCATTCACGGAGACATCGCGGGTGAATGGTGGAGGCCCGTGGTCGGTGGAGCATGGATCGAGGGGACGAGTAAACGCTTTTCCAGCCGCATGATGTTGTACGTCAGTCAGGACGGGCATCCAATTGTCGACGGCGCCTCAGCCTTCGATATCACCGACGAGACGCTCTACGATTTGGACTTGGAGAAGGATGTGCGCGTACTCGGTTCCGCGTTCACTCCAAAGATCACGGGCGGACGGAAGGATGGCGCAGGCCAGAGGGATCGAGCGAATATCTACGACATCCAGCCACAGATGTGGGCGTTCGAAGCGACGGATCATCGAGCGTTCGTGGCGCTCCAAGGCTCCGTGACGACGCTCCAACACCCGAGCTTTCGCGCATTCGTTTTGCGGGCTGTCGCGTGGACAGCAAAACGCGAAAACGCCGACGCGCTTTGCACGAAATCCGAAATCAACGCGTTGCGGTATCCAAAAGACGGGCCCTCGGCCCCGGCGAAAACCATCAAGCAATTTGATCTTCCTCCCGGATTTTCGGTCTCTGTGGTCGCTTCGGAGCCTCTCATCACCAAGCCGATCGCCGCAAACTGGGATGCTCGCGGGCGCCTTTGGATTGCGGAGACGCCCGAATATCCGAATGGACGCCGTCCCGGCGTGGCGGAGCCTTGGAAAGAGACCGGAGTCCTCAAGCCCGGCACCTACGACCGCCCTGCCACCGACCGGATCAGCATTCTGGAGGACACCGATGGTGACGGCGTCATGGACAAGAAGACGATTTTCCATGAAGGCCTCGAACTGGTCACGGGGTTTTGTTTTCACAAGGATGGAGTGATCGTGCTGCACGAACCCGACATCGTGTGGCTCCGGGACACCGACGGCGACGACAAGGCCGACAAGGTCGAACGGCTTTATACAGGCTTCACTCCGGGCGACACGCACTTCGTTGCGAACCATCTCATCCCCGCACCGGACGGCTGGATTTATGCCTCGATGGGCGGGGATGCGGACGTGCGCTCGTTGGCGACGAACCCGAAAATGATACGGGTCACATCGGGTGTCTTTCGGTTCAAACCTGACGGTTCGGCGATCGAGCAGTTTTCGTCCAAAGGCGGCAACGGCTTTGGCCTCGATATCACGAGCGATGGCGAGGTCTTCTTTGGCCAGGCCACGAGCGGCAACCCCGTCCAGCACGTCGTCCTTCCCGAGGCCACACTCGCGCGCGGCAAACTTGGCACGACCGGCGGCGCCGAGTCCGTCATCGCCGGTAGAAAAGTGGTCAGGGAAACAATGCCGGATCGGGCGCCACTCATGCAGATCGATACGGTCGGCGGCTACAGCGCGGCGTGCGCGAGTTTGATCTACGAGGGCGGCACATGGCCGCTCGAATACGCACGTGGCATCTTCTGCACCGAGCCCATCCTCAACGTCATTCATCATGAGCGCCTCGTTCCGAAAGGTCCGACTTTCTCGGGCGCGATGGTTCCGCCGGACAAAGAGTTCCTTTTTTCGCACGACTACTGGTTCCGCCCATTTGAACTGGCACCGGGACCCGACGGCGCCGTGTATATCCTCGATTTTTACACGCCGGTCGTCGCCCATAGCGACTCGCGCGGCCCACAACACAGTCGAGCCGGCGCGTCCGTGCGACCTGACCGGGATCATTATTTCGGACGCGTTTACCGTGTCCAATATGACGGTGCGCCTCAGGCGAAAACTCCCGATTTGTCGAAGCTCGATGCGGATGCTCTCGCCAAAGCGTTCTCCCATCCAAACCGAACCATTCGCAACAACGCCTTCCGTCTCTTGGTGGACCGCGGTCGCGATGACGCCGGCGCCGCCTCGGCGATGCTCAACCATCCATTTACACCAGCACGCATCCTCGCCCTCTGGGCGCTTCAACGCGTCGGCGCTCTCGAGCCCGCCACATTATACGCCGCGTTCGAAGACGTTGATCCCACGATTCGAAAGACCGCCGCGCTCATCGCCGAAACGAACGGACCGACCGCATCGGTGCAGGATCTGACCGTCGGTCTGGCGGATGCCGATGTCCGGACGCGGCTGGTGATGCTCCGAGCCCTCGGCGCGAAGGAACTGAATGACGACAGCGCTCGTGCACTCGTCGCCTTCTATCCTTCGCTAGACGATCGTTGGTCTCAGTCCGCGGCAGTTGCCACTGCCGCATCGAATCCGACGGCGATTCTCGCCGCGGCACTGCACTCCGACGATGCGCCGAGAATCCACGACTTTCTGGCAGCCGTTGCGGAAGGTTTGGTCGAAAAGCACGATCTCGCCGCCTTCGAGCACCTCATCGCGGCCTGTGCGGATGCGCCCTTTACCTCTGACAGCGTCAAGCGTGTGCTGATCGAGGCCGCCGCGCATCTGAACTCGCCATTTTCGGTGACACCGGAAAACGTCAAAGCCGTCAGCATCTTGCTTACGTCGGCCAATCCCGAAGTGTCCACCGCGGCGCTTCCCATCGCCTCAAAGCTGAGTCAGGGATTACGGGATTCGGTAAAGGCGCAACTTCCAGCGCTCCTCTCCGAACTCAACGAACCGCAGACAGGCGAATCTCGCAAAATGCAAATTGCCGAAGCCGTCATCGGGGCGCGTAACGCGAGTGACAGTATCCTTCCCGCGATTTCGAGCCTGCTCGTCGGTAATGCACCCGGTCCCGTTAAACGTCACGTAATCGCGACGATGTCTGCGGCGGGGGATTCGAAGTGCGGCGCGACCCTGGTATCGGCTTTTGGTCAAGTCCACGGCGCCGAGCAGGATGCAGCATTCAACGCGATTCTCACGCGTCCCGAATGGACCACCGCACTGCTTGATGCCGTTGAAGGAAAGCAGTTGAGCGCCAATGTGCTGGGGCCATCCAATGCGTTCCGACTACGGACGCATCCGTCCAAAGCCGTCGCGACACGTTCAGCAAAGCTCCTCGATTCCCTGCGGAAGACTTCAACGGACAAAGACGCCCTCATCGCCCAGTTGCTCCCGATGGTGACTCGAGCTGGCGACCCCGCCCGCGGTGGTGAACTTTTCTCAATGACGTGCGCCGTATGCCATCGTTTCAAGGACATCGGAAATGACGTTGGCCCCGTGTTGACGGGCATGGGAGCCCACGGCCCAGGTCCACTTCTCACGCACATCGTCGATCCAAACCGCGCCGTCGACGCGGGCTATGAGGTTTGGAACATCGAGATGAAGGACGACCAATTTCAGGCTGGAATCCTCGCCACGGAAAACGATGCCCGCCTGGTCCTCAAAATGCCCGGCGCCCAAGTGGAAGTGCCGAAGGACCGGATCAAGGCCCGCACGAACACACATCGCTCGCTGATGCCGGAGGGCTTCGAAGCTCTCGGTGCCGAGCCTCTCCGCGACCTGATCGCTTTCCTGTGTCAGGGGTCGACGAATTACCGCGTGCTGGACTTGAGCAGCGTCTTCTCCGCCGATACTCGTCGCGGCCTGTTTGAGTCGGCCGCGGCAGTGAATGACACGCTTCGGTTCAAACGGTTCGGCATAATCGACGTCGATGGCATCCCGTTTGACTTGGCGGATCCGGCAAAAAGTCTCGTTGGCGGAAACCTGATCGTGCTTAAAGGCGGAGGTCGCCAATCCTTTGCAAATACGTTTCCCCAACGTGTGGACATCAAGGTGGGCGTCGCGGCAAAGGCGCTTCATTTCCTCGGAGGAGTCGCGGGATGGGGCGCGGCTGGTCCGAAGGAGGGAAAGGTCATCATGAAAGCGACGCTCACGTTTTCCGACGGCTCGAAGCAGGAGGCTGAGTTTCGAGATGGAGTGGAATTTATCGACTACGTATCGGAGCAAGACGTACCGGGCTCCACGCGTGTCGATGGCGTGACGAGAGATCATCAAGTGCGCCGGTTTTCGATCCCGGTGAAACACGATGGTGCCACGGTCGATACCCTCACCCTGGAAAGCCCGGGAGAAGGCCAGGCAGCTACCACCGTCGCGATCACTGCGGAACTCTGACGCGGAGTCGCGCGGGTGTGGTCCGACCGGGGCGGTGACTTTCGCAAAAAAAAGGCCCCGCCGGTAAACCCAGCGGGGCCATGAACCGCAAGACTCGTTGTCAGTGGCGCTGACGCCGTTTGACGTGCAACTGAGCCAGACTCTTCGCGAGCACCGCTTGAACGGCGGCGGTCTCTTCCGCACCGAGATCCGTCCGAGCCATCGACTCCTTCGCGCGCGCCACAGCGGCTTCAGCGGCACTTTCGTCGATCTGCTCCCAAGCGATTGCCATATCGGTCATCACTTTGACCGAAGTCTGATCGACAGAAACAAATCCTTCACCCACCGCCAAATAGCGCTTCACTCCCGCCTTCGTGACAACGAGTTCGCCTGGCTTGATCTGCGTGAGCACCGGGATGTGCATCGGAAGCACGCCCATTTCCCCCTCGACTGCAGGGAGGACGACGCCGTCGACGTCCTCGCTGAAAGCGAGTTTTTCCGGAGTCACGATTTCGAGTTTGAGCGTGGCCATGTTCTCTAAAATGTCTTGCGACTATGCACGGATCTGGTCGATGCCGCCCTTCATGTAGAAGTTCATCTCGTTCACGTCGTCGTGTTTGCCGTCGAGGATTTCCTTAAATCCGCGAACGGTCTCTGTGACGGAAACGTACTGGCCAGGCGTGCCGGTGAATACCTCGGCGACGGTGAACGGCTGCGAGAGGAAGCGCTGGATTTTCCGCGCACGGAAAACGGTCAGTTTGTCCTCTGGCGAGAGTTCATCCATGCCAAGAATCGCGATGATGTCCTGCAGATCCTTGTAGCGCTGAAGCACACGCTGGACGCCGCGAGCGACTGCGTAATGCTCGGCTCCGACGATTTCGGGCGTCAGCGCCTTCGATGTGGACGAAAGAGGATCGACGGCGGGATAAATGCCCAACTCCGCGATCGAGCGCTCGAGCACGATCGTCGAGTCCAGATGCGCGAAGGTGTTCGCCGGCGCCGGATCGGTGAGATCGTCCGCAGGCACGTAAACAGCCTGGAAGCTGGTGACGGAACCCTTCGTCGTCGATGTGATTCGCTCCTGAAGAGCGCCCCTCTCTGACGCGAGTGTGGGCTGATAGCCTACCGCAGACGGCGTGCGCCCGAGCAGCGCGGATACTTCGGAGCCGGCTTGCGAGAAGCGGAAGACGTTATCCACAAATAGGAGCACGTCCTGATTCTTCTCGTCGCGGAAATACTCCGCCATCGAGAGCGCCGAA
>JAYTDO010000063.1:0-7460 GCA_043735935.1 Chthoniobacteraceae bacterium | reverse complement strand
GGGTTACCTCCGGCTTTACTCGCAGATCCAGGTCGGTGGCATCTCGCGATTCGCGCCGTTCGGGTTGAACATCACGCAGTGACGCCTATGGCCGACGCGCCTCTCAAATACTGGGCGTTCATCAGCTACAGCCACGCCGACCGGCGCTGGGCCGACTGGCTGCACCGATCACTCGAACGCTACCCGATCCCCGTCACCATGGCGGGACGCGAAAACCCGCGCGGCGAACGAATCCCGACCCGTTTCAAACCGGTCTTCCGCGATCGCGAGGAGCTGGCCGCAGCGGACGACCTCGGCCGCGAAATCAACGCGGCGCTCGCCGCCTCGCGTTACCTCATCGTCATCTGCTCCCGCCGCGCCGCGGCGTCGCCATGGGTGGAAAAGGAGATCGTGCAATTCAAACGCCACGGCCGCGAAGACCGCGTCCGCTGCCTCATCGTCGATGGTGAGCCGTGGGCCTCGCGTGGCGGCAGCTCGGAGTGCAGCGTCGAAGACGAATGTTTTCCGTCCGCCGTCCGCCATCGACTCGGCGACGATAGCGAGCTGAGCGACGCCACCCTCGAGCCGATCGCCGCCGACGCGCGCCCGCAGTCCGACGGCCGCGAGAATGCTTTTCTCAAACTGCTCGCCGGATTGCTGGGCGTCGAGTTCGACGCACTAAAGCGGCGCGATGAAGAATTTCGCCGGAGGCAAATGCGGAAGACGCGCCTGCTCGCCACGCTGTTTGCATTCCTCGCGATCGCCGCGACCGCCGCAGGTATCTACGCGTCGCGGCAGCGGACCGCCGCGCTCACTGCTTTGAGCCGCGCGGATTTCGAATACGGCAGCGAGCAAATCGAATCGGGCGCTACCGCCCAAGGCGCGGCTTACCTCGCCCGCGCCCTGCGGAACGATCCACGCAATCGCGCCGTCGCCGCGCGCTTGTGGTCGCTGCTCGCGCAGCGCACGCACCTCCTCCCGATGGCTCCGGCCATCCATCTCGCCAGTGACTTGTTTCATTTGGAATACTCGCCCGACGGCCAACGGCTGCTCATCCGCACGGTCGCGGAAGGCGCGCGATTTTTGGACCCGATTTCCGGCCTGTACGATGGACCGCCGTTTCAACCCGACGGGTGGTCCTTTCGCGAAACACACTTTCGCCCAGGCTCGGCGGAACTCATCACGTTCGGCGATTTTTCGACGGTCACGAGCGAACCCGAGTTGATTCGCCACGATGCGGCGCTGCAACGATGGGACTTCGCCACACGCACGCCGATCGGCGCGCCGACGCCGACCGGTCTCGACCTGCGATTCCCGCGCGTGGCCTTCGATCCGGCCGGGAGATGGATCGCGATTTGGGACTACGACGGCGCCGAGGTTTCGGTCTGGGACATCGATGCCGGCAAACGCATCGGGCCTCCGATCAAGGTCAACGGCAGGATCAGTCGCGTCGTGATTTTCCCGGGTGGAAAAGCCATCGCCGTGATCGCGGATCGCACGTCGCTGCACGTTTTTAATCCCGAGACCGGCGAGGCGGCGGGCCCACCGGCGAGCGCCGGCAAAGACGGCACTTATGAAGATCTCCGCATCATCGACGGGAAAGCGCTGGTGCTGCTGACCGGCCTGAACGACCGGCAACAACGCATCTGGCAGGTCGTGGATGGCGCGACGCAAAAGCCGCTCGGCTTTTTCCCGGACGCCGATTATGCGCTGCGCGGAGGCGAATTGGACCCGACCGGATTCCGGATGCTCGCTGCCGGAATGGACGGGCGCGCGCACTTCGTCGCGATGCGCGGGAGCGGGCAGCGGCTTGCCGAACCCGTGCCGCATCGCGGAAGTCAGCCGCCCCTTTTCGCGCCGAACGGACGGCAGATCGCGACGCAATTCGACAGCCGCACGATCGTCCTGCGCCACTCTGCACCATCCCTGCCCGGCGGCCGCACGCTTTTGTCCACGCGCGGCGCTCAAGCAGCAGTGCTGAGCCCCGATGGTTCGCGGCTGCTAGTGCGCCGCGAGAAGGATGAACTCGCGCTTTTCGACGCCACGAACGGCCAACCCGTTGGCGCGGCGATGAAACACGACGACCTCATCAATTCGTTTGGGTTCAGCGGGAACGGCCAGCAGATCGCGTCGACGAGCCTCGATGGAACGGCCCGCATCTGGTCCGCCGCCGACGGCGCGCCGCTCACCGAACCGCTGCAGCAAGGGCCATACGTGAACAGCGCGCAATTCAGCGGGGACGGGCGCCATCTGCTCGTCGTCAATGCGCTGAACCGCGTTTCACTTTGGCGGTGCGACGGCGGCATCCCGCTCGCAAAGTGTGAAGGGCTCGGCATGGTCCGCGATGTCGCGTTTAGTGCCGACGGCGGCGAGTTCCATTTCGCGCGCGGCCGGAGCGTGGAGTTTTGGGGCGTCGATCCAGCCGTCCGGTTGCGCGAGATTAAGATCGATGGACTCGGCAATATCGACGCTGCCGCGACGAGCCCGGACGGAAAGACGATCGCGACGTGCATCGGTCTTTCGACGCGGCTCTGGAACGCAAAAACCGGCAAAGCGCTTTCCACATGGATCACGCTGCTCGAGCCCGCCAAGGCGCTCCGGTTCGATCCGTCGGGGAAATTTCTGCTAACCATGACGCCAAACGAACTCCGCATCTGGCGAGTTTCGGACGGCATCGAGGCTGCGCCACCGCTGCGCCGCCGCGGGCTCAAGCGGGCGGACTTTAGTCCGGACGGCGCGCTGCTGCTCACGACATACGGAATCAAGGCAAGACTGTGGGACTGGCGATCGGGACGCGCCGTGACGGATGAGTTTCCGTCCGTTTTCGAGGCGACATTCAGCACGGATGGCCGTCACATCCTGCGGGGCAACAACTACATCGCGGAAATCGCCGCAACGCCACCCGCCGAGGAAGCGCCCCCCTGGCTGGCGCCCGTGGCGGAGAGCGTATTTCACGAACGACTGCGGAGCGATGGCGTCATCGAAACGGTCCCAGCGGAAGCGTGGATCAGTCTCCGCGACGCATTGTCGCGGCTGAGCGGAGCGGATTTCTGGTCGCGTTTTGGAAGATGGTTTGCAGCGGACCCGTGGAGTCGCAGCGTGTCCTTGGACTCCTCGGATTTGACCGAAGATTTTCTCAAAGCCCAACTGCCGGAGATCCAGGCGATCCTGCACGACGAGGAGCCGGCGAGCGCCCGTTAGCGGTCACGCCCAAAGATTGCGATCGAGCGTGCGATACTGGATCGCTTCGGCGATGTGCGGCGAGTCGATGTCCGGGGAGCCATCCAGGTCGGCGATGGTCCGCGCCACCTTGAGGATGCGATCATGCGCGCGCGCGCTGAGGCTGAGTTCGTTCATCGCCATTTCGAGCAATCCCGACGCGGCCTCGTGAAGCACGGTGTGGGTCTTGACGTGCTTCGCGGACATCCGCGCGTTGCATCGCACGCGGCTCTTCGCGCCGAAGCGATCGCGCTGCACGGCACGCGCATTTTCCACGCGTTCACGGATCGCCGAGGACGGCTCGCCGGCTGAACCGCCGGTCAATTCCCGGTACTCGACGGCGGGCACCTCGACGTGGATGTCGATGCGGTCGAGCAGTGGGCCGGAGATGCGGGCGCGGTAACGTTCGATCTGCATCGGCGAACATCGGCACTCCCGCTTCGGGTCGCCGTGATAGCCGCAGGGGCACGGGTTCATCGCCGCGACGAGCATGAACTCGGCTGGAAAAGTCATGGAGCCGGCGGCGCGTGAAATGGTGACGCGACCGTCCTCGAGCGGCTGGCGCATGACTTCGAGCGTGCTGCGTTTGAACTCGGGCAACTCGTCTAAAAAGAGCACGCCGTTGTGGGCGATGCTGACCTCGCCGGGAGTGGGATTCGCGGAGCCACCGAGCAGGCCGACATCCGAGATCGTGTGGTGCGGCGCGCGAAACGGACGGGTAGCGACGAACGCATGGCCGGGATCGAGCAGCAGGCCGCAGATGCTGTGGATCTTCGTCGATTCGATCGCCTCCTCGATGGACATGGGAGGGATGATCGTCGGGATGCGTTTTGAAATCATCGATTTTCCCGAGCCAGGCGGGCCGAGCATGAGCAGATTGTGTCCGCCCGCCACGGCCACTTCGATCGCTCGTTTGACGTGGTGCTGGCCGCGCACGTCGGCAAAATCGAGTTCGTAGTTTTGATGTCGCTCGAAGAAGGCCTGAAGGTCTTCCCGCGTGGGGGTGAGCTGTTTTTCGCCGGTGAGGAAATCGAAGGCTTCGCGAAGGTTTCTGACGCCGAAGACTTCGATTCCGTCCACCATCGCGGCTTCGCGCGCGTTGGCTTCCGGGACGACGACTTTCTTTCGCCCCTGGCGACGCGCTTCGAGTGCGATGGGCAGGACGCCTTTGACCGCTCGCACGGCGCCCGTCAGCGCGAGTTCGCCGGCGAAACAGAACTGCTCCACGTGATCCAGCGGGATCTCCTGCGCGACGGCGATCATGCCGAGCGCGATCGGGAGGTCGAAGCTCGGGCCTTCCTTTTTCACGTTGGCCGGCGCGAGGTTGATGGTCGTCCGCCCACGCGCCCATTTGTAGCCGCTGTTGTCGATCGCCGTGGTCACGCGGTCTCGACTTTCTTTCACCGCGACGTCCGGAAGGCCGACGATGACGATGTTCGGATCACCTCGACCGCCATTGACTTCGATTTCAACCTCGAACGCGTCCACACCATAAACGGCCGCAGAATAGACTTTCGCCAGCATGGAGGCGGATGCTGTCCGCGAATCTGCCCGATGCCAACTGCGAACCGCTGGCTATTCGTCGATGGTGATCGTGCGTCGGATTTCCTCGGTCTTAAATCCGAGCGCGCTCGGCGTCCGAACGCCATGGAGCACGACAACGTCGTAGAGTTCGCGAACGACGCCCTCGATCGTCAGGGAATGCACGATGTCGCCGGTGCGGAGGTCCACGACGAGGACTCCGCAGCGCGGCTGCACGCCTTTGGCCGCCAGAACGTCGTCGAGCGGCAAACCGCTGAAGGTGCGATTCTCGCGGCAGGTGGAAAGGCCGATGACCGCGAAATTTCCAAACATGGCGAGCCCGCGCGCATAGCCCGGACAGAAACAGATCGGCTGGAACTTTCCGGTCGCGATGTCGATGGATCCGAATTCCCCCGCACCGCTGTTCAATACATACAAACGCCCTTCGTGAAGCCGCGGCGAATGGGGCATGGAGAGGCCGCTCGCGATGACATCGTCGCTCACGATGTCGATGACCACCCCTCCGTCCCTGCGCCGTTCGCGCCATCCTTCATGGACATCGGTCGTGCTGACGGCAGTCGCGTACGCCGGCGCGCCATCCCGCAGGGCCAGGCCATTGAGGTGACAGCGATCCTCCGCGGCCAAGCGGGTCGTGAACGGGGGTTTCCAAAGGACGCGGAAGCTGTGCGTTTCGCTCGGGGCCGCGATGCAGCTGAAGAGGGTATTGACGAAAATGGGCGAACCCGCGGGGTCGAGCGCCACGTCGTGCATGTCCACGTCGCCGGTCGTGTAGGCGAGTTGCGGCACGTAGAGCCGGTCGTAGCCGTTGGCGATCTGCCCGGCAGGCACCGCGTTTTCGAAGCGCCAAAGTTGATAGATGCTGGACATCCAGAGGGTCTGCGCGTCGGGCCACACCGCCAGCCCCATGCACCGTTCAAACGTGCGTTCGAAAACCGAGAGTTTTCCATCGGGTCGCATCCCGATCAGGAAGAGCTTTCCGGATTGGTACGTGGTGAAAGCGAGGCTGACCCCGTGCTCCACGAGCCAGGACGAAAACTGCCTGGAGCCGGAGATCTCGAGTTGTGGCGTGGGCATACGGCGGGGCTTATCCGGCGCTAATCCACCCGGCGAGTCGGAAATGTGGAGGTTCGCGGGAATTGGAACCCGCCGGCTGGCATCCTACTCGGAAACAAAGTTTGAACAGACCTAACGTTCCCGTGTCTCAACCGTGATACTTAATGAAGTTGAATACCGATGCCGATAGATAAAAAAATTCTTGAACGGGCGACGATTTCGGCATTCAATGTGAATACAAACCACTGATTTCTGCCGATTTTTTGAAAACTTTCCCGAAAAAGCATCCAAGATTCTACTGACTTCCGTATTAGCACTGCTCTCCAACCGCTCGACCGAGCCACCCGAAACCCAACATGAACTACAAATCCGGCGAAGATTCCGATTCTGGAATCAAAATCTACCTCCGCGAAATCGGCCAGATCCCGCTCCTCACTATTGAGCAAGAGATTGATCTCGCCGCCAAAATCAAGAAGGGCGACAAGGCCGCGCGCTCATTGATGATCCGGTCAAACCTCCGCCTCGTCGTCAAGATCGCCCACGATTACGCCAATCTCGGCCTCCCGCTCCTCGACCTGATTTCCGAAGGCAACATCGGCCTGATGAAGGCCGTCGAACGTTTCGATCCCGCCAAAGGTGGCAAGCTCTCGACCTACGCCGCATGGTGGATCAAGCAGTCGATCAAACGTGCGCTCGCGAACCAGTCGAAGACGATCCGCCTGCCTGTGCATCTGGTGGACAAGATTTCGAAAATGCGCCGGGTCGCCCTCCAAATGAGCGAGGAACTCGGACGCGAACCCACCGACGATGAGCTGGCCGAAGAGGTCGGCCTGTCTGCTGGCAAAATCTCCCAACTCAAGACCGTCTCGATCCGCCCGGCGTCGCTGGACGCCCCGATCAGCGACGACGATTCGACTGAATTCGGTGAAATCGTCGGAGACCTCGAAGCGCTGACGCCTTTCGAGAATCTCCGCGACAAGAACCTCCGCGATGAAGTCGGCGACCTCCTGAGCGTGCTCGACGAACGTGAGAAGAAGATCATCTTCTCCCGCTTCGGCCTCGACGGCGGCAAGGCCAAGACGCTCGAAGAAGTCGGCAAAAAATTCGGTGTCACGCGCGAACGCATTCGCCAGTTGCAGAACATCGCGCTGATGAAGCTGCGCCGGGCACTTCAGAAAAAGGAAAAGCCCATCGACCACCTCCTGCCGGCCCACGTCGGCGCGAATAACGATGACAGTTTTTTCGAGCGGTAATCGATAGCCGCAACTAACAAATCTCCAAGGGGCGCGTCCGAGACCGGGCGCGCCCTTCCAGTTCCTAAGGGACGACGCGGAGTTGAATCGAATCGAATCGATCCTCGCCGGCGAGCATGTCGCTTACGATCACCAGGTGGTCTCCCGACTTGGCGAGCCCGAGTTTGATCAGGTGATTCTCCGCAGCGCCAATCGTGCGGACGGGATTTGGATCGAAGGGCAGATAATGCGGAGTGACGCCCCAATTCATCACGAGCTGACGGCACAACTCGTAGCTCGGGGTAAACGCATGGATCGGCGAATTCGGCGGACGCATATTTGAGGTGTAGTCGGCCATCGTGCCGCGCCGGGTGAAGATCATCAGCCTCGCGCCCGGAATCGAATTCGCCAGCGAAACGGCCGCGTGGACGGTCT
>JAYTDO010000062.1:0-2208 GCA_043735935.1 Chthoniobacteraceae bacterium | reverse complement strand
CGGGTTATTGCTCGCACTCTCCTCGGCGCTCATCGCCTCCGGACAAACGGCGAAGCCCGAGACCCAGCTCATCCAATCGCAATTCTCCGGTCATCCGATGTCCGCGCGGACCAATGGACTGAGCCCAGCGGAAGCAGCGCGGTCATTCACGGTTCCCGCCGACCTGGAAATTCAGCAGGTGCTCGCCGAGCCGGTTGTTCGTCAGCCGGTCTTCCTGAACTTCGATGAACGCGGCCGGATGTGGGTCGTGCAATACCTGCAATATCCTGCGCCGGCTGGTCTGACACCCGTGAGCCGCGACAACTTCTGGCGCGCGGTCTATGACAAGGTTCCTGAACCGCCGCCGCGTGGCGTGAAGGGACGCGACAAGATCACCATCCACGAGGACACGGATGGCGATGGCGTGTTCGACAAGCACAAGACGTTCGTCGATGGGCTGAACATCGCGACCGCCTGCGTGAAAGGACATGGCGGCGTGTGGGTGCTGAATCCGCCTTACCTGCTCTTCTATCCTGACAAGAATGACGACGACGTGCCGGACGGCGATCCGGTGGTGCATCTCGAAGGCTTCGGTCTCGAAGACACGCATTCGGTCGTGAACAGCCTGCGCTGGGGACCAGACGGCTGGCTCTACGCCGCGCAAGGCAGCACGGTCACAGCGAACGTGCGTCGCCCAGGCGAGACGAACGCCGTGTATTCGCAAGGCCAGAACATCTGGCGCTATCACCCGGAGACGAAGCGCTACGAGATCTTCTCGGAAGGCGGCGGCAATGCGTTTGGCGTGGAGTTCGATGACAAAGGCCGGCTCTTCTCCGGGCACAATGGCGGCGACACGCGCGGCTTCCACTACATGCAGGGCGCGTATCTGCGCAAGGGTTTCGAGAAACATGGCGAGCTCTCGAATCCGTATGCGTTCGGTTACTTCCCGCACATGGAAGGCACGAAGGGCGAACGCTTCACGCACAACTTCATCCTCTACCACGGCGGCGCGCTGCCGGAGCGCTACAACGGAAAGCTCTTCGGCATCGAGCCGCTGCAAGGGCGCGTCGTCCTCAGCGACATCACGCCCGAAGGATCGACCTTCAAGACGCGCGACATCGAGCGCGTCGTGACAAGCAGCGATTCGTGGTTCCGTCCCGTGGACATCAAGGTCGGACCCGACGGCGCGATCTACATCGCCGACTGGTATGACCGCCAGGTGACGCATACGCGGAATCAGGAGGGGAACATCGATACGAGCAATGGACGCATCTACCGGTTGAAACGCAAAGGTGCGCCGCCATTGGCTCCATTTAACTTGGCCAAACTTTCGACCAGAGAACTGGCTCAAACGCTGAACCACAGCAATCTCTGGTTTCGTGAATATGCTGCACGCCTTGTGGGCCAACGCAGCGACTTTTCCATCCCGAATCTAAGAATCCCTCCTCGAAACGGCACCATTCCCCCCGAGTTGGAATCGTTATGGTCGCTTAACTGGTCCAGCCATTACTCAGAGATGTTTTATTGGGCCGCCTTGGTTCGCCGAGCCACGAACGACCCGGACCCCCATTGTCGCCTGTGGATTGTGCGTCTTCTGACGGACAAGTTGGAAAGATTGCCTGACGACACTGCCTGGACCCTCGCAGAAGCAGCAAGCCGTGAAACCAATGTTGAAGTCCGCGCACAGTTCGCCTCTTCGGCAAAGCGACTCCCTGTCGCTCACGCGCTCCCTATCATCGTGAATCTCCTCCGCCACGACGAAGACGCGAAAGAACCACGCGTTCCCCTGCTCTGCTGGTGGGGCATCGAATCCAAATGCGAATCAGATCGCGACGCCGTGCTGAAACTCTTCGAGGATTCCCCCTTCTGGAATCTGCCGATGGTCGAGGAGCACATTCTCTCCCGCCTCATGCGCCGCTTCGCCGCGCCCGGCACGCGCAAAGATTTGCTCACCTGCGCCCGGCTGCTCGACCTTTCCCCTTCGCCCAAGCACACGAAACTGCTGATGACCGGCTTTGAAGAAGCGTTCGCCGGACGTCCTCTCACCGGTCTGCCGGATGAACTTATCAAGGCCATCGCCCGCCACGACGCCGGCTCGGACGCCTTGAAAGTTCGCACCGGAGATCGCACCGCGCTCGCCCGCGCCTTGAAAGTCATTGCCGATCCGCAGGTCGATGCGAAACGACGCCAGCAACTGATCAGCGTGCTGGGAGAAGTTCATCCCGCGTC
>JAYTDO010000061.1:0-2497 GCA_043735935.1 Chthoniobacteraceae bacterium | reverse complement strand
CATGCCGCCCACGGCGAAAGTCATCGCGGTCATCGCGGCCGTGTTCAGCACGTAGGACTTGATGCGAAAGAGCGCCAGCACGTCCGCCAGCTTCAGGGCCGGCTTCTTTGCAGCCGTCCTGGCGTCCGCCCGCGGATCGCGCATCGCAAAGCAGAGCCCGGCCAGGATCAGCCCTGGAATCGTGACGAGATAGAACGGCCACCTCCATCCGAGATGCTGCCCGACTGTTCCGCCAAAACCATAGCCGATCGCGCTGCCGACCGGGATGGCGAGGTAGAAGAACGAGAGCATCCGCCCGCGTTTATCGATGCTGTACAGATCGGCGATGATCGTCGGCGCCGATGGCCCGTAGGCCGCTTCCCCGACGCCCACAAACACGCGCGTCAGCAGCAGCATTCCGAACGTCGTCGCCATGCCGGACCACCCGCTCGCGAGGCTCCACATCGCCACGCCGAGGCCGATGAGGCCCCATCGCGAAAACCGGTCGGCCAGCGTCCCAAACAGCGGCGCCAGCACCATGTAGCTGACCAGAAAGGCGGTCGCCAGCGAGCCGGTCTTCGCGAGCGCCGTCTCGTCGTTGGCCGCAAAAAACTGATCCGCGATCAACGGCTCGACCGCCGCGAGGATGTACCGGTCGATGTAGTTGAAAAGATTGATCGCCAGCAGCAGCGCCAGGGCACGACCCGCGCCGGGGAATGCCGGAGATTGTGGCTGTCGGATCGGTTCCATCCGGTCCCTTGTAAAGGCGTCGGGCCGAAGACTGAAATACCAAATGGTTGATCCGTTCCGCCCCGATTGGGATTTTCGGGGTGTCGGATTTCCATTTTTCAATCACTCTGCGCCTGTGTCATCCGCGCCCACCTTCTCCGAACGCCTCGTCCGCACCGTAGGCGCCACACTCGCCCGGCTGCTTTACCGCGTCTCCGCGCACTTTCAGGAGCGGCTGCCCGCCGGTGGTTTCCTCCTGCTGCCGAACCATCTCACGTGGGTCGACGCGATCGTCCTCCAGCTCGCATGCCCGCGGCCCATTCGGTTCATCGTCTTCGAGGACATTTACAATGTGCCCGTCCTGAACGCGATCTTCCGCTCCATCGGCGCGCTCTCGATCTCGCCGAAACGCGCAAAGGATACCGTGAAGGAAGCCGCGCAGCTCATCGCGCAGGGCGAGATCGTCTGCATCTTTCCCGAGGGCGAACTTTCCCGCAGCGGCATCCTGCTCCGGCTCAAGCGCGGCTACGAATTGATCGCGCGCTCGGCAAAATGTCCCGTCGTGCCGGTCTGGATGGATCAGCTTTGGGGTTCCATCTTCTCGTTTGTCGGCGGGAAGTTCTTTTTCAAAATGCCGAGGCGCATGCCGTACCCGGTCACCATCGCATTCGGCGAACCGATCGCGGCGAATGACGCGGACATCGCCACCGTGCGGCAGTGTTTCCTCGAACTCGGCGAGTTTTGCTATCAGCAGCGCGCCTTCCTCCGCGGGCATCTGGGAGAAGCTTGCCTGCGGGGATTGATGACCAACTCGCGCCGCACGGCGCTCGTCGATGGCATGGATCACCGGACGATGACCGGCGGCATGCTCCTCGCCGCAGGCATCGCGCTCAGCCGTGTGCTCCGGCGCGAGTGCCCACGCCACCGCGTGAGCATCGTGCTCCCGCCCGGCACGGCCGGACTCATCGCGAATCTCGCCGTCATGCTCGCGGACAAGGTCCCCGTGAATCTGAACTTCACCGCGGGGCGCGCGGCCCTCGAGGCCTCCATCGCGAACGCCGAACTCCGCCACTGCATCACCGCGCGCATTCTCGAAAAGAAGATCGAAGATTTCCCGTGGCCGGATCACGTCATCCGGCTCGACGAGCTGCTGCCGGCACTGAAAACGCGAATCATCCTTTGGCGCATCGCCGTCGCGCTGCTGCCTGCATTTCTCCTCGCGCGCGTCCTCGGCATCCCGCGCGTGGGCGACCGCGCCGAAGGCCTTCTCTTGTTCACCAGTGGCAGTTCTGGCGCTCCGAAAGGCGTGGCCCTCTCTCACCGAAACCTGCTCGGCAACGTCCACCAATTCGCCGAAATGCTGAACCTCGATCACACCGACGCGGTCCTCGGCTCGCTCCCGTTTTTCCACAGTTTCGGCGCCACCGTCACCATCCTTTTCCCGATGATGCACGGCGTGAAACTCGTCACGTATCCGAGTCCGCTCGACGTACCGAAACAGGCCGCATTGATCGAGCGTTACCACATTTCCCTGGTCGTCTCCACGCCCACGTTCCTTCGCACGTACCTCCGCCGCGTCGAGCCGAGGCAGCTCGCCAGCATCAAGCTCCTCGTCACCGGAGCCGAGAAACTGCCGTCCGATCTCGCGGTCGCATTCGGCGAGAAATTTGGGATCAAAGTTCTGCAAGGATACGGCCTCACCGAGACCTCGCCCGTCGCCAGCGTGAATCTCCCGGAGCCCAAAGCGAGCAAGCCGAGCGACACCGTTCAACCGTCCAGCCGCGACGGC
>JAYTDO010000060.1:0-1524 GCA_043735935.1 Chthoniobacteraceae bacterium | reverse complement strand
CAACACCAGCAGAGCAGAATTGATTCGTGTCGAGCGTTGCCGCAGCCGAACCGACCTCGCGCCGTCCTGATGTTTCGACAGCGGGCAGTCCATTGCCTCACGTCGCTTCGTCGTCCGGTGTTTTTCGAAGTCTGTTTCATGACTCCGGGATTGGACGAAGAAGTTACCGCTTTGCTCCCGGTTTCGTGGAGGCTCATCCAGCGCTGGCCAAGCGGAGCCGATTATCCTAGCGTGACGTCGATGAGTTCAGGTGCCGAAGCCGCATTGCTGGCCCGCTGCAAAGCGGGCGAGGCCGAGGCTTGGGATGCGCTCTTCGATCTCCACTACGGCGCAGCCACGCGCTTCGTGTTTCAGCTCGCGTCAGACTTCACCCGTGAAGACGTGGAGGAGGTTTGCCAGGAAGTTTTCCTCACGGTCATCAAGAGCCTGAACACCTTTCAGGGGAACTCGCAGTTCCAGACGTGGCTCTTCCGCATCGCGGCGAACAAGGCGCGGGACTATCGCCAGCGCCAGCACGCGATGAAACGCGGCGGTGGTCACGCGACCATCCCGCTCGACACCGCGCCGATGGATGATTCGGAAGAAGGTTATCACGTTGATCCGCCCAGTCATGTGCCGGGACCGGACCTCGCGCTCGTCAATGCCGAACGGCTGTCGATCGTGGGCGCGGCGCTGGAACAGCTTGGCGGACCGTGTCAGGAAATCATCGAGCTCCGCTACTTCGCCGACCTGAGCTATGAGGAAATCTCGGCTAGCTTGGACCTCAACGCCAAGACCGTCAGCTCGCGCCTGAGCAAGTGCCTCGACAAGCTGGAAACCGTCACTCGCGCCCTGCTGGCCCGCGAAGAGGCTGGCGAGGGTGCCGCCGAAAAGTCGCGGGAGAATAAAACCACAACCTCCGTCTAACGATTATGCCGTCAGAGCCGGACCACAAAATGGACGACCTGCTGAAGACCTACGCGAAGAAGCGTCGGGACGAAGCAGGCGCGCCCTTGGAGATGCACGCTGCGACGCGACGGATGTTGCAGGCGGAGGCGGCGAAGCTTCGGCCCGTCAGCGCTCCCGCCTCCGGGTCGTGGTTTGATGCGTTGAGAATCTTCTGGCCGAGTGTGGCGTTTGCGGCGGGGATTTTGGTAGTGGCCGGGATTGCGGCCATCACCTTTCTTCAACCACCGAACGAGAAGCAGACGGCGATGAAGTTCGCCAAGCAGGACGCAGCGACGCCTGCCGTGGATCGATATACTGCCAACGAATCGCGCCCCGCCCTGACACCCGCGCCAGCCAAGCCACAGCGCGAATCCGTCGTGGCGTTGGAGGACCAGATTTCACCGCCCGCTCCGGCTCGTCGCGAGATAAAAGCTCTTCCCGCACTCACCGTCGCTGCGGAAAAGGAAGCAGTGAGAAAACTCAACTCTTTGGATGTCGTGCAAAACGAGCCGCTCAACAACGTGGCGTTGAATCGCGGGGCGGCAGCAGCGCCCGCCGCACCGGCGGCTCCAGCAAGCGAGCCGGTTGCGTTAGGTT
>JAYTDO010000059.1:0-26527 GCA_043735935.1 Chthoniobacteraceae bacterium | reverse complement strand
TTTCACCTTTGCCGACTCCGGCTCGGGTTGAGGAGGCGACCCTCGCGAGGGCCGTCCCTCCCGAACCGACGAGCGTCCCAGAGCCGACGAGCGTCCCAGAGCCGACGAGAGAGGTTGTCTCTCTTCCGCCTTCAGTAACGATCATCGTTCGGGCCACGCCTCCTTCGCCGACTCCTGAGGAAATCGCGGGACAGGAACGCGCCAAACGCGAACAAGTTCAGAGGGATCAAGCCGCCCGGGATGACGACCGGCTGCGGGTGGAATGGCTGAGCCAAGTCGCCGCTGGCGACAGCGCGCTCAAGCGGGGAAAGATGCTCCAGGCAGTGGATTTTTACCACGCGGCCATCGACACCGCCGAACGCTACGCCATGCGCCGGAGCGACGACTCCACTTCGATCGCCGACATGGCGCTGCTGTGCAGGAAACTCGGCGCGATGCAGGTGCAGGTCGCCTCCGTCGCCGAGGCCCGTGCCAGCTACGACCGGGGCCTCAAGTTTCTCATGCATCTCAAAAGCAAGGGCCAGCTCACCGCCACGCGCGAGCAGTGCAAGTTGGATCTTGAGACCGGCATCCGCACGCTGCCACACGACTGATTCGGACCCTTCGGCGGTTCGCGAAAAAACGGCAAAAAGAACTTGCCGCCCAAAGCTTGTCCGCTACCGTGCCCGCCCCATGCCTAAGTCCATCGCACGTCGCAAGACCAAAAAAGCCGCCGCAAAGCGGTTCAAAGTGACCGGAACGGGCAAAATCATGCGCCGCAAAGCGGGCCTGCGCCACCTCGCATCGAGCAAGAGCTCGAAGCGCAAACGCAAGCTCGGCAAAGCCGCCCAGGTCCACTCGACCATGGTCGACCGCGTCATGGAGTGCCTGCCGTTCGCCTGATCCGCCCGGCCTACGATCCCACCGCCTATCCCGATGTATCGGGATGCTTCAGCGAGCGAGGCGGCGGATCTTTCACCAAACGAACAGCCCGCTGAACGAAACAAACTAACCAAAAATGCCACGCGCCACTAATTCGCCCGCCAGTCGGGCCCGCCGCAAGAAAGTCATCGAAAAAGCCGCCGGCTTCCGCGGGCGTCGCTCCAAACTTTTCCGCTACGCCAAGAACGCGGTCATGAAAGCCGAATACTGGGCTTACCGCGACCGCAAGACCAAGAAGCGCAACTTCCGCGTCCTCTGGCAGCAGCGCATCAACGCCGCAGCCCGCGCGCTCGGCCTCACCTACAGCCGCTTTATGGAAGGCATCAAAGCCGCCGGCATCGGCGTCGACCGCAAGGTGCTCGCCGACCTCGCCGTGACCGACGAACCCGCGTTTAAGGCCATCTTCGAGCAGGCGAAAGCCGCGCTCGAGGCAAAGCACAAGCAACTGGCGGCCTAAAACAAACCCGTCCGCAAGCCAAGATTCCTACAGCCTCGGATGCGCCAAGCGTGTTCGAGGCTGTTTCTTTTTCCGCCCCCCATTCTTTTCCGCCCTCCTTTTATGGATCAACAACTCGAACAACTCCGCATCGCCGCCCTGGCCGAGCTGGCCACCGCAGGGGATGAATCCGCACTCGAGCAGGCCCGCATCAAGTACCTCGGCCGCAGTGGTGGCATCACCGCCATTAGCGAGGGCATGAAATCGGTCTCGAAGGAAGACAAGCCCCGCATTGGAAAACTCCTGAACGACACGCGCAACGCGATCACGACCGCGCTCGATCAGCGCAAGGCGGCGCTCGTCGCGAATGCAGACGCCGCGGCCTTTGCCGGCATCGACGCTACCCTGCCGGGCGCCGGCACGAGTCACTTCGGCCCCGGCGCGTTTCACCCGATCACGCAGCTTCAAGATCGCGCCACCCAGATTTTCCGGCGCATGGGCTTCGCGCTCGCCGACGGCCCGGACATCGAAACCGAATGGCATTGCTTCGACGCGCTCAATACGCCCGCGGATCATCCCGCCCGCAACGAGCAGGATACTTTCTATTTCGCCGACGGACGCCTCCTGCGGACGCATACCAGCACAGTGCAGATCCGGACGATGGAAAAGGCCGCGCCCCCGGTGCGGATCATCGCTCCAGGCGCCGCGTATCGCCGGGATGAAATCGACGCGACGCACTTGGCGCAGTTCACGCAAATGGAGGGGCTTTACGTCGACGAAGGTGTCAGCCTCGCGGACCTGAAGGGGACTCTCGAATTCTTCTTCCGCGAGCTTTTTGGCAAGGATGCGCAGTTCCGCTTCCGTCCGCACTTTTTCCCGTTCACCGAGCCGAGTTTCGAGGTCGATATCAAGACCACCGCACTGGGCTCCGCGGATCGGTGGCTCGAAATCGCCGGGTGCGGGATGGTCGATCCCGCCGTCTTCGATGCCGTGAACCAGCGGCGCGGCGATACCGCGTTCGACTCCGAGAAATACACCGGCTTCGCCTTCGGTTTTGGTCTCGATCGTCTCGCCATGATCATGGCGGGCGTGCCGGACATCCGCTATTTCACCGACAGCGATCAGCGTTTTCTCTCCCAATTCTAACGCCTCTCGCCGCCGCTATACCGTCGCCCTTTTTTCCACATGAAAGTTTCACTCAACTGGCTTCGCGATCTCGTCGAACTCCCGCCGACCGTGCCTGCGCTCGTCGATCTTCTCACCCTCGCCGGCGTCGAGGTGGAGGGCGTCGAGACGAGCGGCTGCGCCATCCCCAATGTCGTCGTCGCGCAGATCAAGGAATCCGTCCAGCACCCGAACGCGGACCGGCTCAGCGTTTGCAAAGTCGACGACGGCTCAAGTGCGGAACGGCAAATCGTCTGCGGAGCAAAGAACTACCAAGTCGGCGACAAAGTC
Source organism: Chthoniobacteraceae bacterium (assembly GCA_043735935.1). Taxonomy (GTDB): domain Bacteria; phylum Verrucomicrobiota; class Verrucomicrobiia; order Chthoniobacterales; family Chthoniobacteraceae; genus JANLQB01. The sequence goes on along the minus strand of JAYTDO010000059.1, from coordinate 23,715 downwards.
CCGCTCGCGTTGCCCGGCGCCAAACTCGGACCAGATTTCACCATCAAAGTCGGCAAGCTGCGCGGTGTGGAATCGCAGGGAATGCTTTGCAGCGCGGATGAACTCGGCCTGCCGAAAGGCGCCGATGGCCTGCTCATCCTGCCGCCCGATTCGCTTCCCGGCACACCGATCGGCGCACTTTTTCCAGGCGACACGGTGCTCGATCTCGAGGTGACTCCAAACCGTCCCGATCTGCTCAGTCATTCAGGCATCGCGATCGAAATCGCCACGCTCACCGGAAAACCAATCACCCGAAATTCCGGTCCTGGCGAACCGCCGATCGGTGGAGACTCGCCCGCGGTCTCCGTCGAATGTGCCGCGCCGTGCTACTACACGGCTCGCCGGATCAGCGGCATCACCGTCGCGCCCAGTCCCGAATGGTTGCAGCGCCGCCTCGAGTCCGTCGGTCTGCGTGCGATCAACAACATCGTCGACGTGACGAACTTCATCATGCTTGCCAGTGGGCAGCCGCTTCACGCGTTCGATGCGGCCAGGATCCACGGCGCGCTCCGGGTCCGGCAGGCCGCGGCAGGCGAGACGTTTCTCGCGCTCGATGGAAAGACCTACCAACTCGCTCCCGAAGACATCGTGATCGCCGATCAGGATCGAGCGGTCGCCATCGCCGGCGTGATGGGCGGTGCGGAGTCGGGCGTCACTGCCTCCACGACCGATGTCATTTTGGAAAGCGCGTGGTTTGCTCCAGCCTCCATCCGGCGCACCTCCCGCCGACTCGGTTTATCGAGCGACTCCAGCTATCGATTCGAGCGCCGGGTCAATCTCGGCGGAGTCGATTGCGCGGCTGCGGCCGCGACCCGCTACATCGCGGACATCGCTGGCTGCACCGGAGTTTCAGAGGCGTCCGCCGGGAATGACGATGCCCTTCTCTCGCTCCGAAACACACCGCTTCCCGCCATCGCGCTCCGTCTGTCGCGAGTGAACGATTTGTTGGGCGTGGAAGTGCCCCGCGAGAGGATCTCGCAGATTCTAACCGGATTTGGCCTGGAGGAAACTTCGGCTGGATGGATTCCGCCTCTGCGGCGCCCGGATCTCACGCGTGAAGTGGACCTCATCGAGGAAATCGCGCGGGTGATCGGAATGGACGCCATTCCCGCGCGGACGCAGGCGCGATTCGCCGCCGCCAGCGCGACCGATCGCGCTTACGATCGCGCGATGGCGTTGCGCGCGGCGTGTGTCGGGCAGGGTTTTTACGAAGCGCGCACCATCACGCTCGTGCCGGCGGCGCCGCTCGGCGCCGCATACACGCAGACTGCGCCGGGGACGATGCAGCGGGTGAAAAATCCCATGATCGACGATCAGGTCGTGCTTCGCCCAAACCTTCTCCATGGCCTGCTGAAGGCGGTCGGCGATAATGTGCGCTCGGGCGCAAAAACCGTCCGGCTCTTCGAAATCGGGCGCGTCTATACGACGGTGAAGCCGGAGGAACTCACCCACCTCGGCCTCGTGCTCAGCGGGCCGACGGCGGTCCGTTCGTGGCGCGGTAGCGAGGGACGCGATGCGGATGTTTTTGATCTGAAAGAGGCCATCGGCACGATCCTCGGCGGGGAAATCACTTTCAGCTCGATTGCAAATCCGGCATTGGCGATTTCACTCGAGATCACCATCGCGGGCAAAGGCGTCGGGCTGGCCGGGCAGTTGTGGCCTGCCGAAGCTCGCGCGCTCGACGCTTCATCGCCCGTCTTGTTCGCGTCGGTCGATCTTGATGCTCTCGCAAAAGCTTCGCCCGGCGGCGCGCACAAATACCGCGAGATTCCACGTTACCCCTCAACCGCACGCGACATCGCGCTGTTGGCGCCGCTGGACCTCTCGCATGAGCGGATCTCCGCGACGCTGCATTCCGCAAATGAGCCGTTGCTCGCGGACGTCGAGCTGTTCGATGTCTTCACCGATCCGACCGGGGCAAAGATCCCCGCTGACCGACGTTCGCTCGCGTATTCCCTCACCTATCGCAGCACCGAGCGCACGCTCACAACCGAAGAGGTGAACGGCGCCCACGCCAAGCTCAAGGAACGTCTCAAGAGCGAGCTGGTCGTGACGTTGCGCGAGTAAAAACGCCTCAGCCCCGGATCTGCGGAAGGGCGGCGGCGAGCGTCGCGCAATCGGTGATCGAGACGCACGGTGTCCCTTTGCGAGTGCGGTTTAACAACCCTGCGAGGACGCCGCCGGGGCCGAGTTCGATGAACAACTCGCAGCGTTCTTCGTCGACGAGATACTCGAGGATCTCCGTCCAACGGACCGTGCAGGTGACTTGATCCTGCAGGGACGAGCGGATCTGGTCGGCATCGCGCACAGGGATCGCATCCGTGTTGCAGATGACGGGGAATGTCGGCTCGCGAAACTCGGTGCGCGCGAGTTCTTCGCCGAGTTTCACAAAGGCGCTGTTCATCAGCCGGGAGTGGTATGCGCCGGCGACGTTGAGGGTTTTCGCCATGCGAATGCCGTGCTCCTTCGAGAGCGCCACGGCGAGCGCCACTTTGGCAGTTTCGCCCGAGATCACGATTTGGCCCGGGCTGTTCAGGTTTGCCACGTCGACGTCGGTCTCGGAGGCCAGCGCGCGCACGGCGCTTTCATCGCCGCCGATCATGGCGGCCATGGCCCCGTTGGTATTTTCACACGCTTCCTGCATGTAGACGCCGCGCCTCCCGACGAGCCGCAGGCCGGTATCGAAATCGAACGTGCCTGCGGAGGCGTGTGCGGTGAATTCCCCGAGGGAAAGCCCGGCGGCGGCCTGGATCGGGAAATCGCCGATCTCGCTACGGAGCGCGGCGAGGCACGCGAGGCCATGCACGAAGAGCGCAGGCTGGCAGTTCTTTGTCTGAGTGAGATCTTCTTCCGGTCCCTCAAACGCGAGGGTACTGAGCGGGCGTCCGAGGATTTCGTCCGCGCGTTTAAAAAGGTCGGCGGCTTGAGGATATTGGGAGGCGAGATCCTTTCCCATGCCCACGGTCTGGGCCCCCTGGCCTGCGAAAAGAAGGGCGATACGTTTGCTCATAATTTGGCTCCGAGTGCGACGAGTCGCGCGGCGCGGATGGCCGCGCGCTCAAGGAATTCTGCGCCACGCCGGATCGCCTCGTCCAACTCCACAGGCTGGTCGACGATCGCGCAGGTCGCGGTAAAAAGTCCGGTCACGTTTGGATCATCCGCGATCGATCCGGCAAACGCTAGGACGGGTTTGCCTTGGCGCCGGGCCAGTTCGGCGACGCCCGAAGGTCCCTTGCCTTCGAGCGTTTGAGCGTCGAGGCGCCCCTCGCCGGTGATGACGAGATCGCACTCTGCGATGAGGGCTTCGAGCCGGAGTGCTTCGGCGACCACATCGAAGCCCGAGCGCATTTGCGCTCCGCAAAAACTCATCAAGCCGAAGCCGATGCCGCCCGCGGCGCCCGCACCGGGTGTGTCGCGGAAATCAGATCCGAGATCAATGGTGACGATGTGCGCGAGGTTCTCCAGATGCATCTCGAGGGCGGCAGCCGTTTTCGCGTCGGCTCCCTTTTGGGGGCTGAAGACGGCGGCAGTGCCTCTCGGGCCGAGCAGGGGATTCTGCACGTCGCAGGCGGCGATCACGATGGGCAGATCGATCACGTTGTCGGCAACGATGCGCGTCAGCGCGGTGAGGTTGCCCGGGATCGGCTCAAGCTCTTCGCTGTCGCTGGTCAGCGTTTCAAAACCAAGCGCCGCGGCCATGCCGATGCCGCCGTCGGTGGTCGCGCTGCCGCCGAGGCCGATGAGGATCGTGCGTGCGCCGCGCTCTGCCGCGTGGCGGATGAGCTGGCCAGTGCCGAAGGTGCTGGCGCGCAGCGGTGCGAGTTCGTCCTTCCGGAGGCGCCAAAGGCCGGAAGCTTCGCTCGTCTCGATGATGGCGAGGCGATCCTTTTCGACCCACGCGTAACGGGCGTCCACTTCGCGGCCGACCGGGTCGAGCGCTCGGCAGCGGATCCATTCGCCTCCGAGTGCGAGGCAAAGCGCCTCTGCAAATCCTTCGCCGCCGTCGGCGATCGGAGCGGCCACGAGTTCTGCGTCTGGAAAGACGGCGAGCCATCCGCGCGAGATGGCCGCCCCCGCGTCCACGGCGGAGAGCGAGCCTTTGAATTTATCGGGAGCGACGAGCACTTTCACGGCGCGAAAAAGGGGCCGCAACTTGGGCGGGGCGGGGATGAATGACAAGGGCTTTGAGTTGCCATTCGCCCAAAAGCCGAGGTTGCCGCGGCGCGATGATGCACCTAATATCCGCGCCAACCATCTCCGGAGGGGTGGCAGAGTGGTCGATTGCGCCGGTCTTGAAAACCGGAGAGCCGCAAGGCTCCGTGGGTTCGAATCCCACCCCCTCCGCCATCCGCATGTCATTTCCCACCCCCGTCTCGGCCAAGCGATTCTCGATTCGCCGCAAGGTGGTGCTCGGATTTGGGTTCGTGCTCGTGATGCTCGGTGTCATCGGTTTCATCACGTGGAACAGCACGATCGCCTTTCAGGAAAACGCGGCCGAAGTCGCCAGGAGCCGCGAGACCCTGGAGGTGGGCGAACAACTGATGCGACACCTCATGGAGATGGAGAGCGCGCGTCGCAGCTTCATCATCACGGGCAACGAGCCGGTGCTGCGAAGCTATGAACTGGCCCAAGCGGGACTGTTCGACTCGTTCAATACGCTCAAGAAGATGACGATGAACGTGCCGGCCCAAGCCGTGCGCCTGGATCGCTTGAAGCTGCTCATTTCCAGGATCATCGCGATCGAGGGACAGGAGATCGAGGCGCGGCGCAGTGGCGGTTTCCCGGCGGCCGCCGCGCAGTTCTCGAAATCAAAGACGGACGAGGTGATGGCCGAAATCGGCGAGGTGATCTTCGTTTTCGAGCATACCGAGCGGGTGCTGCTCGCCGAGCGGGCGGAGGCGACCGAATCGATCGGACAGACGACGACGCTCTTTATCGTCGTGGGGACCGCGATTACGTTCCTGGCACTGAGCAGCGCGATTGTGTTGATTCTTCGGGATATTTCTCGGCGCCGCCGGGCGGAAGCGGCGCTCGGGGAGCAGGCGAATCTTCTTTCCAACATCATGGACGCGATGCCGGACCATGTCTTCGTGAAGGACCACGACGGCCGTTACATCATGCACAACCGCGCGCACCGGCTCTATCTGGGCCTCCGGTTGAGTGACAATATCGAGGGGCGCACGGCCTTCGATTTGTTCCCGCGCGAACTGGCGGAGCGTTACCATGCTGACGACGTGTATGTGTTGGAAACCGGTGCGCCGATTCGTGACCGCGAGGAGCCGGCGCGGCCGACTTCCCCAAACGTCGTCTGGCTTTCCACGACGAAGATGCCGCTGCGGAATCCAGCCGGGCGCGTCGTCGGGGTCGTCTGTGTGAGCACAGACATCACCGCGCGGAAGGAGGCGGACGAAAAGCTCAAACGCTTTGCAGCGCAACTCGAGCGCAGCAACGCGGAACTCAACAGTTTTGCGGCGGTCGCATCCCACGATTTGCAGGAGCCGCTCCGGAAGATCCTGGCGTTTGGCGATCGGCTGAAGGCGAAGGCTGGCGAGGAACTCGGCGAGCAGGGGCGCGATTACCTCGATCGCATGCAGAACGCCGCCGAGCGGATGCAGATCCTCATTCAGGACCTGCTGAAACTTTCGCGGGTGGCCAGCCGCGCGCAGCCGTTTGAAAAATGCGGCTTGGGGAAGATCGCGGCGGAAGTCATCGGCGACCTCGAGGTGGCCATCGAAAGCAAGAACGGCCGGGTGGACGTGGGCGAAATGCCGACGATCGACGCGGACCCGCTCCAGATGCGGCAGTTGTTTCAAAACCTCATCGCCAACGCGTTGAAGTTTCAAAAACCGGGTGAGGCGCCAGTCGTTGCGGTCAGTGCGGAGTCGATCGTTGTGGCCGGCGACGAGTTCCCTGGGGCGCCGAAAGGCGCGCAATTTTGCAAGATCACCGTTCAGGATAACGGAATTGGATTCGACCAAAAATTCGCCGATCAGATTTTCGAGGTCTTCCAGCGGCTGCATACGCGAGTGGAGTATGAGGGCACGGGAATCGGGCTCGCCGTCTGTCGAAAAATTACCGATAGGCATGGCGGGGCGATTGTGGCAAAAAGCGTAATAGGACAGGGTGCGACGTTCATCGTTACACTTCCGGTCAAACAACCCGAACCGACCCATGATTAACGACGCCACGCCAATCACCATCCTGATGGCCGACGATGACTCGGATGACCGGGTGCTTACCAAGGAGGCCCTTGAGGAGGGCCGTTTGATAAACGACCTCCGATTCGTCGAGAATGGCGAGGAGCTGCTCGACTACCTGCGAAAGCAGGGCAAATGGGCTCCGCCGGCCGACGCTCCCCGCCCGGGACTCATCCTCCTAGATTTGAACATGCCGCGAAAGGACGGGCGCACGGTCCTAAAGGAAATCAAAGCCGATCCCGAACTTCAGGCCATCCCGGTGGTGGTCCTGACCACTTCGAAAGCCGACGAGGATATCTACAAGAGCTACGATCTCGGCGTGAGCAGCTACATCGTGAAGCCCGTCACGTTCGAAGCTCTCGTCGATATTCTTCAGACGTTGGAACGATATTGGTTCGCGATCGTGGAGCCCTCCGCTTCCAAAGACTGACGCGAGCGAATGGCCCTGACACCGCAACAGCTTGCGGCGCTTCGGCAGGACTACAGCCAGCGCGGCCTGCGCCGCTCGGAACTCGCCCCTGATCCAATCGTCCAATTTAACCGATGGCTCGACGAAGCCGTGCGGCACGAGATCATCGAGCCGAATGGAATGACGCTTTCGACCGTGGATGCCGATGGGCAGCCGTGGTCGCGCACCGTCCTATTGAAGGCGTGCGACGAGCGGGGATTTGCTTTTTTCACGAACTACGAAGGCGCGAAAGGGCGCCATTTGGCGGTCAACCCGTGCGCCGCGCTCACCTTTTGGTGGGGCGCCCTGGAGCGCCAGGTGAACATCGCGGGCACCGTCACCAAGACATCGCGCGAGGAAAGCTTGCGCTATTTTCAGTCGCGCCCCGTCGCGAGCCGACTCGGCGCGTGGACATCGAGACAGAGCGACGTGATCGCGGATCGCGAGCAGCTCGAACGGCAGTTCGAGGAAGTGAAGCAGACGTGGGGCGAATCCGACATCCCCCTGCCACCGTTCTGGGGCGGTTACGTGCTCGAGCCGCGAAGCATCGAATTCTGGCAGGGCCGCCGCAGCCGACTCCACGACCGCCTGCGATATGTCCGGCGTGCGGACGGCGGCTGGAAAATCGAGCGTCTGTCGCCCTAGCGTCGCCAGTTTAGGGCGCCGTTTTCGGCGGAGTCACGATCCGCGAGACGGCTGAATGGGCGCGGGCCGAGGCCGCTTCGGCTTGCGTCGTTTTCGTCCGCATGGCTTCCGCGTCCGCCGCCAGCGATTCCGCGGAGCGCAACGCCGTCTCCGCGGCGTTCAGCATGTCCTTTGTGGATGGATCGTCGGTGGAGCGTTTGCGCAGCGCGGCCACCTGCGCGCGCAGCCGCTCCACGTTCGACAGTTGCAGCTCGATGGTGGTCGGCTTCGGCGCCGCCGCCTCGGGCAGAATGCGTGTGATGCCCGGACTCGGTGCGGCCGGTTCGACGAGTTTGATCGGAGGATTGGCAAACAACGTCGCATCCGGCGCGGGTTCGTCCGCAGGTGTCTTCTTCGGTAGTTCCTGTGCGAGCGCGCTGGTTCCCATCAGGAGCGTCATGGGAATCAAAAGGTGTCGTTTCATCGATGGCGAAGCCGCATGAACCGATCGGCGGCGTCGGACGGGAAGTCAACGTGACTTCCCGATTTCAGTCGCGGCGCATTCTCCTCCTATTTCGGCGGCGTGAAAAACACATTGCCGACCGCCTGCACCTTGCGGCGGAAAATGCGGTCACCGTTGGTGACGTAGAGATATTCGCGGTTCGGACCGGCTAAACCACAACTCGTGAGCGGCTTGTCGGCGACGGGTTTTGGCAGCACGCCGCACATTCGGCCCGTCGGATCGAAGACCTGCACGCCGAGCGACGTCGCGACGTAATACCGGCCCGACGTGTCGCTCGTCATGCCGTCGCCGGCGGCTTCCTTTTTAAGCGGCGGTCCGTCGTTAAATTTCCACTCCCCGGCGAGATCGATCGGTCGTCGCATCGTCATGTACGCCGTCTTCCCGCTCAGCGTGCCGTCGGCGGCGACCTGGAACGTCCACACGTTTTCGCCCCGATAATCGCTCACCGCGAGAGTGCCTTGGTCGGGCGAAAGTGTGATCCCATTCGGCGCGGCGATGCCCACATCCGCCGCCCGCACAGCCTTCGTGGCTGTGTCCACGAACGTCACTTGTTTCCTCCCGGTCTCGGTGAAAAAAATGTGACCGCGGTGCGACACTACGAGGTCGTTCGGCTGCACATCTTCGGCGATCACGTCGACCTTTCCCGTCGCGAGATCGATGGCGACGACGCGCTTTTTCGAGCCCTGGCAGGCGTATAAGCGCCCGTCCGGCCCAAACTTCAGTCCGCTTCCCGGTTCGTCGATCAGCTTTGTCCTCGTTCCATCGAGCGCGATCTTGAAGATCGCATTCACCTTCAAGTCCGAGAAATAGAAGTTCCCGTCCTTGTCCGTGCACGGTCCGTCCGCGAATCCGATATCCTGAGCGACGAGCGTCCAGTCCTCGCCGTCGATGAGCAATCGGTGCAGCGTCAAATCGCCCGCGAGGTCCTGCGCGAGCGCTCCGCCGGCCGAGAGGGCGATGAGCGCGATGAGATGTTTGAGCGAGAGCGTCTTCATTTGCGCCAAAGCCACTTCACGGCCTCCGGGAAAACCGAGCCGCCGCGGTTCGAGTTGTGGCCGTAGCCTTCGGTGAAATCAAACCGCACATCGTATTTCATATACGTCAGCGCCGCATTCATCTGTTTGTTAGCAATGGGCCAGTTTCCGAACGGATTATCCAGATCGCCGCTCGAATCCTGGATGAAGACGCGGAGGGGTTTGCGTTCCGTCTTTCGAATCAGGGACGGATACGCGTTGCCGCCGCGGAGGTTTACAAAGCTGCCGATGGTGGACAGGACTTTGCGAAAGGCCTCGGGATGTTCCCATGCCGCCGTGAACGCGCAGATGCCGCCGCTCGATGCCCCGCAGAGCGCGCGCATTTCCGGATCGGGCGAAAGCTTCGTCGTCTTCTCCACTTCGGGCAGGATTTCATCTAGGAGGAATCGTGCGTACCGCTCGCCGAGCGAGTCGTATTCAAAGCTGCGGTTGCTGGCGCTCCACGCGTTCTTCGGGTCGCCTTTGCTCGGGTCATGGCCGGGGTTGATGAAGATGGCCACGATCGGCGGCAGGTCGCCGCGGGCGATCAGGTTGTCGAACACGATCGGCACCCGCCAGTGGCCCTTTGCGCCGACGTAGTCGTGGCCGTCTTGAAAAATCATGACCGGCGCAGGAGTGGCGGAGTTGTATTGCGCCGGCACGTAGACCGACCAGTCGCGCACGGTATCGGCGAAGATTTTCGAGTGCCACGGCTCCATCTTCGTCACGGTCCCGTGCGGGACATCCGCCTTTTCCTCCTGATCCGGCGAAGCCTGGAAATCTTGTGCGAACGCGGTCGCGGCGGTGAGGAGGAATGGAAGGAGGCGTCGCATGGAAGCGGATATAAAGTCGAAACTCCGACCGCACAAAGCCCAAAGTCGGCGGCTCGACTCGGGCCGTCCGGCGCATAGGATGCGGTCCATGAAGTTCTCCCGCCGCACATTTCTACAAACCGCCACCGCAACGATCGCGGCCCGCACGTTTGCCGCCGAGGCGCCGACGGCGCTCGTGGGCTCGCAACTTTTTGGCTGGGGGCAATATTTCCAGCGCGAAGGCAAGACGCTCGACGCCGAGATGGACGGCGTTCTCTCGGCGTTGCGGGATGCGGGTTACGACTACGCCGAGCACAACCTGAGCGGGAACCCGGAGCAGAATCAAAAGTTCGCCGACCGGCTTAAATCCAAGGGTCTCCGGCCCGTTAGCCTTTACACCGGCGGTGCCTTTCACGAGGCGGAGAAGGCTGAGGGAAACGTGCAGCAGCTTCTCGCCGGTGCCCGCGGCGCGAAGGATGCGGGATTCACCATCATCAACTGCAACCCGAATCCCATCGGCCGCAACAAGACCGACGAGGAACTCGCGACGCAGGCGCGGTGGCTCCAGGTCTTTGGCGAGAAACTGAACGAGATGGGGATGAAGTTCGGGGTGCATAATCACACGCCGGAGATGGCAAATGGCGCGAAGGAGTTTCACGCGAACTTTCGGCAGACGGACGCGCGCAGCGTGGGGTTTTGTTACGATGTGCATTGGGTCTTTCGCGGTGGCGTGCTGCCGCCCGACGCGCTGGCGGCTTACGGATCGCGAATCGCTTCATGGCATTTGCGGCAGAGCCGCGAAAAGATCTGGTGGGAGGATCTCGACAGCGGCGACGTCGACTACGCGTTCATCGCGCGGTGGGCTAAAGAGAATGCGGCGCCCCCATTTTACACGATCGAGCTTGCGCTCGAAGGCGGCACGAAAATCACCCGAAGTGTGGTCGAAAACCATGCGCGCAGCCGGGCGTTCGTGAAGCAGGTTTTTGGGGCCTGATTCGTGTCGCGGGGTCCGTTGATTCAGCCCGAAGTCGGTCGCAAGCGGTAGAGTTTCAGGCCGGGCTGGAGATACATGATGCCGCGCGACTTCCACTCCTGGACGAGGTCTGCCTCGGCAAAGAGGCGGGCGTAAAACTCCTTTCGTCGGTCGAAATCCGCCTTCTCGCTGGCGCGCGGTTTGAGGTCGGTAAAAAAACGATCGTAGGCCCGCTGGCTGACCGCCACGTAGACGGGGCCCCACGTACGCATCTCGTCGATCGTGCCGAGGTCGGCCGCGTAATCGTTGTCCAGGATCCGCTGCGGAAGCGGGGCTCCGTCGGTGAGCGCGAGCAGATTGACGCGATGATCCTCAACGAGGATGGCGTCGGGTGGGACGTTCGCGCGGATCCATGCGGCGAGCGCGATGCGGTCGTCCTGCTGGAAATCGTGGATGGTCGAACTGAGCAGTGGCCATTGTGCGTTCACAAGAAAGATCGTGCTGCCGATCACCAGCCCCTGCGCGTAAACGGGCCGCAAAAGTCGCGCGAGTTCCACCACTCCGATTCCGCCGAGAGCGCACAAGATGGTGGTGACGGGCAGCAGGTAACGGCCGCCCGTCTTCGGCGAAAAAGAAAGCATCGTGAAGAAGATGATCGGGAAGATGGCGAGGGTCCATTCGGCACCCGTGCGTTTCCGCGGAGCGACTGCCAGCGCAAGCATGGCGACGCCGCTCAGGGCCATCAGGGGTAGGGGAACATCCTCGCGCAGTTCTGGTACATACTTCGCGTGCGGCACCTCGCGGGTCAGGCCGCGATGGCCCTCGGTGACGCCGATGACTTCGCGGCGCAGACTGCGGAACGGGCTCGCCGGGTGAGTCGTCGGCGGCACATTGAGGACGAAAAACGTCGCGAGAAACGCGATGCCAAACCCTTTCCAGCGCAGCGCTGGCACGGGCTCGCGAGCGCGCCAGAGAATCGCGAGCGCGAACGGAAGCGTAATGATGCCCACATATTTTCCCGATGCGGCGACCGCACACGCAATGCCGAGAAAACGCACGGCGCGGAGATTCGGCGAGCGCGCGAACCACTCCGTCGCGAGAAAGAAAAGCCCGACGCCAAACATGAGGGCGGAGTCTTCCTTGAGATAATGCGCGGCTTTGTAGAGTTCGGGGTGCGTCGCGACGAGCAGGCCCACGATCCACGCCGCGAGCGATCCTGCCCGGTAGAATGCCGCCAGTGCGAGAGTGGCGACGGCTCCGGCGGCAAACGCAGATGACACCCATCGTCCGGCGACGACGACTGGCTGTTCCTTGAGCGGCACCCGCGCGATGTGCACCGCGAGATCAGTCGCGTTGAGGAGGAGGAGCGGATGGTGAAAATTCCGTTCGCGCTCGATGATCTGAAAAACCTTCCCGTCTTCGTCGGGGTGATAGTCGAAGGAAAACGTATTGTTGCGCGTGAAGAGCCAGAGACTCGCGATGAACAAGAGGAGCGCGATCGGCCACGGGCCGCGCAGATGGCGGAGCGGTGGCGAATAGGAGTCGGGCATCGCGGCAGGCTAGCGATGCGGCGCAAACGGCGGCAAGCGTCGAGGAACTCCCCTTCAAGGTTCAACTATTTCTTGCCATCGCCGATCGTGTCCCGCATTTCAGGCCGATTATGTCCGTCCTCGTTGTTGGTTCCATCGCGCTCGATACCGTCAAGACTCCCGTGGAGGAGCACGCCGATTTGCTCGGTGGCTCAGCCTCGTACGCTGCGGTCGGCGCGAGCTTCTTTTCCCCGGTGAAAATGGTCGGCGTGGTCGGGGACGACTTTCCACCGGCGCACATCGATTATTTCAAATCGCGCGAGATCGATCTCGAAGGATTGCAGACGCTCCCGGGGAAGACCTTCCGCTGGTCGGGCGAATACATGTGGGACTTAAACACGCGCGAGACGCGGAGCGTCGAATTGAACGTCTTCGAGCATTTCTCGCCAAAGCTGCCGGAGTCATATCGCGAGACGCCGTACGTCCTGCTGGCGAATATCGGGCCTGATCTACAGGGCCACGTGCTCGACCAGATGGAGCGCGCGAAATTCGTCATCGCCGACACGATGGACCTTTGGATCAACATCGCGAAGCCGGACCTGCTGGCGCTGCTGAAGCGTGTCGACATGCTAATCTTGAACGACAGCGAAGCGCGCCAACTCACCGGCATGACCAGCCTCATCAAGGCGGGCGCAGCGATCCGCGCGCTCGGGCCGCGGTTTGTCGCGGTGAAAAAGGGCGAGCACGGCTGCCTTCTTTTCGGCGAGCACCAATTCTTTTCGTGCCCGGCTTATCCGCTGGAAGACATCCACGATCCGACCGGCGCGGGGGACACTTTTGCGGGCGGACTCGCCGGTTGGCTGGCGGCGCAGGGCGGCGAGATCACCTTTGAGGCGCTTCGAAAAGCTGTCGTCTACGGCAGCGTGCTCGCGAGTTTCAACGTCGAACGTTTCAGCCTCGAGCGGATGCGCACGCTGACCCCACAGGACATCGAGGCGCGTTACGCCATCTTCCGCGCGGTGAGCCATTTCGAGGTCATCAACTAACCCCGGACGACGGTCCCTCTTTACGGGGTCACTTCGAGACTCCCGGTGGTATTGAGGTCCTTAAACAGGCCGCGGGCCTTCCCGGTTTTCTGGAAAAGTACACCCGCGACTTCGGCCTGGGTTGCGTTGGCGGCATGCTTGAGCGTTCCGGTGACGAGACCGTTCTTCGTCGTGACGACCAGGGTGAGTTTGTCGGAGGTCGGATCGGTGATGTTGATCAGGTTTTTGCTTTTGAAGTTGATGGTGTGTGTGACGGGGCTGTTGGGGAGATTCATGCCGGCGAGCGTGGCGGTGCCGACGCCATTGGTGGCGTCGAAGCTCATCAAGGCGCGGGTGTTGAATGTCGCCGGCGGCATATATTCGGAAGCCAGAAAGACCACGGTGGTGTCGATTCCCGCCGCCGGTTTCCGCCATGCGAGCGAGCCGTCTGCGTCGCTGTCGCTTTGATCGCGGAACTGCACGATGCCGGAAATGGCACCGGTCTTTTTGTAAAGCCCGAGGTAGAAAGGCCAGGTCAGATCCTTTGACAAGACGGTCGAGTATAAAAACACCTTGTTGTCGCCGAGGCGGCCTGCGACGCGGATCGCGCCTTTCTTCGTGCGTTTCAGAGTGCCGCTTCCATTCCCGCGCGGGACACCGCCGATCCCATCGGGCGAGCCGGGAATGACGAACGTATGCGCGAGCGACGCCGGGAATGGGGCGGTCGCGAAATGGGAGGAGGCGGCGAGGACATTGGCGATCGTGGTGCCGTCGGAGACGCTGCCGGTGATGCGCTCCGCGCCGTCCGCGAGGTCGAGGTGGAGCACCACCTGAAGCGGCACGTCGCCGTCGCGCGAGATGCTCGTGGTGAAGTTCCCCGTGGCGCTGAAGGCACCCTTGACCGGGTAACTTTTCCCCAGATAGGTGACGGTGCCGGTGAATTTCCCGAGGCTGCTGATCGTGATGTTGAGCAAGCCTCGGGCGGGTTCGTTCGCGACTGTCGAAATGAGCCCCTGATAGTTTCCGCTGTACGGGACCTGCAGCGCGAGATTCAAGATCACATCGCCCCGTTTATTCGAGGCGGCGATGGCGATGAAGTAGGTCTTTCCCGCGACCGCGTCGAATTTCACCGCGCTTGTTGTGACGCCCGGCGCGTCGTTATTCGACGCCACTGATGTGAGCTGATTGATCGCAGAGCCTGTATAGACGGCGAGCACGGTGTCGAAGGTGCTCCCCTCGGTCGACGCGAGCACGCGCCCCGAGTTCGGCGCGGTCCATTTGAACCAGACCGATTGCGAATTCGAGCTGCCCGCATGGAAGGGCTCCCCGGTTTCGATCGTCGCGCCGTTGATAGTGCCCGTGATCGAAAAAGAGTTTCCGGAGGCGGGTTGCGCGTTGCTAAAGGCGTCGTTGGGAACGGGTGTATCCGTCAGGTCGGTGATCGTGGCCGTGCCGCTCCCATCAAGGATCGAGGCGTTGACGGCTGAGTCGAGTTGGACGGCGAACGTTTCGTTCGGCTCCTGAAGCGTGTCGCCTTTGACGAGGATGGAAATGGGCTGTGTCGTGATCCCGACCGGGAAGGTGACGGTGCCCGTTTGCGGGATGTAATCGGCGTCCGCCGTGGCAGTGATGGGCACGGTGTTGTAGTGGACGGTCACTTCGCTGGCGGACGGTGCGGAGAGCGTGACGGAAAAATTCGCGGGAGTCGTGCCGGCGTTGCCCTCGGGTACGAGGACGTCATTGATGGAGAGCCGCGGCAGGTTCGTCGCCGCTTCCGCTGTCGTCGTGATGATGAGGCTCCAGCCATCGATCCGACCGCCGTCTCGGCCCTGGTCGTCGAAGACAAAGAGTTGCCAGAGACCGTTCGGATTCGTGCCATTGAACACGCGAAGATTCGCGCCGTAGGGAGGTGCCGGTGCGGGCGCGAGAAACTTTTCGTCCGTGCCGAAATTCGTCGGCAGGACGGTGCGCGCGAGGATCGGCGAGCCGTCGGGCAGCGCGGCATCGGCCTCGTCGTCGAAGGTGAGCGTGAGATCGACGATGTCATCACCGCCGCCCGTATCGGACATCAGGACGACGCTCTGGCCGTTTGGCCCGACGAGCAGCATGTCGATGTCGTCCGGGAAGGTGTGGTCGAGCCGCGTGAGGACGACGCGCACTTTTCCCACCGAACCCGCTAGGCCGCTGACTTCGATCGGCGAAGCGTAGGGCGTCGCGGGGTCGACCTTGATCGGCGCACCCGAACCCTGAGGGCGCCCGGCGCCGTTGGTCGGAATGACGATGCCGTCGTTGTTGCTGAACGTCGTGGTCGTGCCGACGTTGTCGTCATTCACGATGGTGCCGATGCCGAGGCCGTCCGCGATGATCGCGTTGGTCGCGCCCGTGAGCGTGACGCTGAAGGTCTCGTCGGGTTCCTGGACGCCATCGCCGAGGACAGGGACGGTGAAGGTTCGCGTCGTCGTGCCGGGCGCGAAGGTGAGCGTGCCGTTTGAGGTGGTGAAATCAGTCCCGGCGCGGGCGCTGCCGCTCGTGGTCTGGTAATTCACCGTGACCTGCTGCGCGCTCGTCGCAGACAGCGTGACCGTAAAGGTGAAATCTTTCGTGCTGCCGTTGCCCTCGGAGTCGGTGGCGTCGTCAATGGAAAGCGCCGGCAGCGATGGCGTGTTGCCCGTGGTGATGTCCAGCGACCAGCCCTCGGCGAGCGCGCCGCCGTCGCCCAGGGAGTCGTCGACGACGAAGAGCTGCCATGTGCCGTTTCCGGCGGTGCCGTTAAAGATAGCCAGCGCGCTCCCGTAAGGTGCGGCGGGCGCGGGCGAGCCGAAGAGATCGGCCCCTTCCGCGTCGTCGAGGTTAGTCGGTTTGAACGTGCCGGATGCGAGCCGTTTCGTACCGAGCGGCGAGGAGGCCGCATCGTCAAAGGTGAGGGTGACGCCGTTTGCGTTGTCCGTTCCGCCCACGTCGGACATGAGTAAAACCGTCTCTCCCGTCGGGCCGACGAGGAGGACATCGAGATCCTGCGGATGGCTGTGGGAGAGGTTTCGCAGGGTGACGGTGAGCCGAGTGATCGGCGCCGAAAGGCCGCTGACGGTCAGCGCGGAGGGCGTGGGAGTGACGCCGCCGGTGGTCGCCGGGATGTCGATCGCGGACGCACTGGTGAACGTGTCGCCGGGCGTGCCGTCGTCGTCGTTGACGATGGTCGCTAGGCCCTGGGTGTTCGCGAGTGTGGCATTCTGCGGGTTGCTGAGAGCGACAGAAAAACTCTCCGCCGGTTCACTCGTCGTGTCCCCGACGATCGCGATGCTGAGCGGCTTGGAGGTTTCGCCGGGGTTGAAGGTGACGGTGCCGAAGGCCGCGACGAAGTCGTCCGGGGCGATCGCGCTGTCGGGCGTGGTCGCGAAGTCCACGGTCACCGGTTGCGCGGTCGGGCCGGAGAGGCGCAGCGTAAAGGCACCGTTACGCGTGCCTGAGTTTCCTTCGGTAACGAGGATGTTGTTAATGGAGACCGCGGGCACAAGGTCGTCGTTATTGATCGTGCAGACGCCCGATGCATCGGCGATGCCGGCGTTCACCGGGGCGGATAATTCGACCGTGAAAAACTCCGGCCCCTCGAAGACGCGATCGCCGATGACCCGCACCGTGATCGTCTTCGAGGTGGTGCCGGGTTGGAAGATGACCTCGCCGGAAGACTGGACGAAATCGGTGTTCGCGAGCGCGGTCCCTGGCGCGGTGTCGAACTGGACGGATGTGCCGAGAGCGCTTGGTCCCGAGAGGGTGACGTTGAAAGTGACGTTGGTGGTGCCCGAATCGCCTTCCATTACGGAGACGTCGTTGATCGAGAGCATCGGAGTCGGATCATTATCCTGAATCGTGCCGACGCCCTCGCCGTCCGCGATGACCGAGTTGCTCGAAGGCGTGAGCGTGACGAAGAACGTCTCGTTCGGCTCAAAAATCACGTCACCTTTGACCGCAACGCTGATGGTATGAAGGAGCTCGCCGGGGAGGAAAAGGACGATGCCTTGCGCCGCGGTATAGTCGTTGGGCGCAGCGGCTGTGTCGTCCGAAGTCGTGTAATTGACGGAGACACTCTGGGTGGTCGTCTCGGCGAGGCTGACGTTAAATACTGCAGCGCGCGTTCCGGTATCGGACTCGATGACCGTGGCGTCGCTGATGGAGACGGTCGGCGGCGGCGGTGAGGTGTCGGTCGTCAAGTCGAGCGTCCAGCCGCCCGCGAACTGGCCGCTGTTTCCGGTGGAATCATCGCGCACAAACAGCTTCCAGGCTCCGTTCGGGTTCGTTCCATTGAAGACCGAGAGCGTGCTGCCGTACGGTGCGGCAGGCGCGGGACTCGGGAAAATGTCGTCGCCGTTGCCGTCGTTGATATTGGTCGGTTTGGTGGTGCCGGAGCTGAGCGGACCGCCGCCGAGGAGTTGCGTGGCGAGATCGTCGAAGGTGAAGGTGAGGTTGTTTGCGGGATTTCCGGTCCCCGCGTCCGACATGACCATCAGCGTCCTCCCGGTTGGGCCGACGAGCAGCACGTCGATATCGCCGGGATAGTTGTGGGTCAGGTTTTTGAGCGTGACGGTGACGCGGCTGACTCGCCCCGCTACGCCGCTCACGTTGATGTCCGAGGAGTAGGGTGTCGCCGCGCCGCTGTCGGGAATGGTGATGGTGGTGGTGTTTGAAAGCGTGGTGTTGATGAGCTGGCCATCGTCGTTCGGAATCGTGCAGGTGCCCTTGGCGCGTGCGATGGTGCCGCCGGTGGGATTGCTGAGGATCAACGAAAAGGTTTCCGCGCCTTCGTTGAGGAGATCGCCGCGGACTTTCACGACGACGGATTTCTGAGTCGTGTTCGCGGGAAAGGTCAGGACGCCGGACAGGCTGTCGTAGTCGCTGCCCGCGACCGCGGTGCCGTCGGAGGTGGCAAACTGGACGCTGACGGGAACCGATGTCGCCTGAGAAAGGGAGACGGTGAAGGTGGCATCGACGGTCCCGAAGTTTCCTTCCACGACGGAAATGTCGTTCACGGAAATCGTGACCGCGGTGGGCGTCGTCGACGCCACGCGGCCCCACCATGTGCCGAACTTATCCTGGCCGCCGCTCGGCGTGCTCGCGTACTCCTGCACGGTCCAAAACGCGGCGTCGTCGACCGGGTCGACCATGGTCGCGCTGTAGTCGCCCCAGCGGTTGCGGCCGCCGCCGTAGGTCTTGTAGTAAGGCGCCTCGCCGGCCTTGAGCACGATTTCGGATTGCATCGTGTTCAGCGCGTCGGCGGCGGCGCGGAAGCTGTAGTTCGCGCTGGCATATTGCGATGCGGAGAAGCGCGAGTAGGCGAGCAGGGCGTCGTTGTTTTTGTTCACCGCGATGCTCGGGAACGCGTAGAACTTCGCGCCCGTGGAATCGTCGACGCGGCCGAACTGTGTGACGTTGCCGCTGGGGGTGAGCTGCCACCACTGCGCGGCGCTGCGCGTCGCCGTGGAGGCGGGCAGGAATGCCGTGTGCGTGCACCAGATCGCGCCATTGCGGTAGACGACATTTTGGATGCGGTCGTCGTTGTTCATGATCTTCTGGGCACTGCCGAGCTGGGGCGCGAAATCGAGGAAGCCCGTGGAGCCCACGCCGGCCCAGGTGTTCGATGTCGACGGGAAGGACGTGCCCTCGTTGACGACGGGATTCGCGACGGTGCCCGTGAGGGTGCTCAGCCGCAAGAAACCCAGGCCGCCCGTGTTTCCGTCGGACGAATCGACGAGGTAAAGCGTGTTGACCGTGTTGTCGTAGGTGATCGCGGGGACGACCGTGAAGCCGCCGATGTTGCGCGTGACGACGGGGGCGGTGCTGCCGGTGTAGAGCGTGTTTTTGTCGAAGATGAAAAGGCGCGTGGTGTCGAATCCGCCGCTGCCGCCGACGAGGAACATATTGATGGAAACGACGATCCAGTTCTTGTTGAAGCCGAAGCTCGGGTAGTCCGCCCAGTCGAGGCTCGCGGCATCGGCTTTGATTTTGTAGCGCTTCCAAGTGCCGGTCGGATCGCTGGTGTTCGAGACGGCGATGAGCACGGCGGCGTCGGCGCTTTTGGCATTGGCCGTGCAGGTGAACATCCAGCGGTCGTTGTAAGGATCGTAGAGGATTTTCGGATCGAACGGGTCGACGCTCGTGAGGCTGCTCCAGAATGCGGCGAGCGTCATTTTGCTCAGGACGGTGCCGGTCCGGCTTTGGATCTGCACTTCGGTGTTGAGCGTCACCATGAGGTGATTCGGGCCGGCGGCGCCGTGCGTGTCCGGCGGGATCGATGTGCCATTGTCGCCGAGCGCCGCAAAGGAAGCCGCTGGCGCAGGCGAAATCGCGGCCGACGGCGGCGCCGGTGCGGGAGACGGAGCGAGTGTGCGTGCGGTGAGTTCGCGCGGGACGGTAGATCGCTGGGTGACGGGCTGGAAGGGGATGCTCCGGCTCTTCGCTGGCGTCGTAGGTGTCGCCGGTTGGCGGGCGGCCACCTCGCGAAAATTGATCTCGCCGAGGGGTTCGGCGAATTGCTGGCCGTCGGCCTCAGCGCCATAGGCCGATGCCGCGGTCACGCATGCGGCGAGGAGTGAGAGTTTCGCGAAGCGCAGTTTGCGAATGCAGCGGGAGATGATGTGGGCGGGGTGTTTCATGGATGGTTCTTCTCGATTGGCGGCTGCGCGTCTGCGGATGGTCTGGCGGGCCTACGCGTGGCTGAGGATTGAACGAGCGGAGGCGGGCGGCGGCAAGCCGTTTCGGGCTGATATCGCCATTGTGAGCGCGGTCATTTGCGGCAAGGTTGCGCGCCGCTTCCATGAAAACCATTTTCCGCGTCTTCGCATATGTCCGCCGCTATCCGTGGATGGCGGCCGGCACCCTCGCGTGCGCGATCATGACGACGCTCACGGTCATCGTTTTTCCGAAGGCGACGCAGATGGTCCTGGACGATGTGCGGACCGGCAGGGGCGACCGGCTCGCCATGCTCGTGGCGGTGACGGCAGGCGCTTTTTTCGTTCGGGATTTTTTTAATGCGCTGCGGATCGTGCTCAACAACACCTTCGAGCAAGAGGTGATCTTCGACCTGCGCAGCGATCTCTACGCGCATATCCAGCAGCTCCCGCTGGCTTGGTTCGATAATCGGGCCACGGGCGACATCATGACGCGGCTACTCGAAGACGTGACGGCGGTGGAGCGCGTGCTGATCGACGGGATCGAGCAGGGGATCGTTTCGCTGCTCCAGGTGATCGTGGTCACGACGATGCTGTTTATCTACGATGCGCGTCTCGCGTTGCTGGCACTGATCCCGGTGCCTTTCCTGGTCGCGGGAGCGCTCGCATACACGCTCACCGCTCACCGTCGCTACCGCCTCCAGCGCAAGGCGTCGTCGGCGATGAATGCGCTCCTGCACGACAATCTCGCCGGGATTCGGCAGATCAAAACCTACGTCCGGGAGCGGGAGGAACACGCGCGGTTCAATGGGGTCAGCCAGCAATTGCGCGAGGCGACGCTGATCGTGATGCGGGTGTGGGCGGCGTATAATCCGGCGATGAGTTTTTTCGGGGCGTGCGGCGCGGTGTTCGTGATCGGGTTTGGCGGGTCCGCGGTGTTGGTCGGGCGGATGAGCATCGGGGATTTTGTCGGGTTCCTCTTGCTCGTCGGGTATCTTTACGAGCCGATCGGCCGCCTGCATTCATTGAATCAATTGATTCAATCCGGTCGGGCCGCGGGCGAACGCGTCTTCGAGATTCTCGACACCTCGGTCGAGCCGGGCCGCGTGGATTACGATGACCCGGTCGAGGTCGCCGGCGACGTGCGTTTCCAAAACGTGAGCTTCGCTTACGACGACGCGGTGCCCGTCCTTCACAACGTCAATTTGCATGCCGTCCCGGGCGAGACGATCGCGCTCGTCGGCCACACCGGCGCCGGGAAATCCACGCTCGTGAACATGCTCACGCGCTTTTACGAATACGACTCGGGCGAGATTTTCATCGATGGAAGGCCTCTCCGGGATCTGCCTCGCAGCGCGCTGCGCAGCGCCGTGGGCATGGTCACGCAGGAGAGTTTTTTGTTTAACGGATCGATCCGCGACAATCTCCGGCTCGGAAAGCCCGCAGCGACCGACGAAGACCTCTGGAGTGCGCTCGATTCGGCGAATGCGCGTGAATTCGTGGAACGACTGCCCGACGGGCTGGGGACGGTGGTCGGCGAGCGGGGCGTGAAGCTCAGCGTGGGCGAAAAGCAACGCGTCTCGATCGCGCGGGCGCTTTTGAAGGACCCGCCCATCCTCATCCTGGACGAGGCGACGGCCAGTGTGGACACGCAGACGGAACGGCTCATTCAGGGCGCGCTCGACCGCTTGATGGAGCGGCGCACCAGCTTCGTCATCGCGCACCGATTGTCGACGGTCCGCCATGCCGATCAAATCCTGGTCATGGATCGCGGTCGGATCGTCGAACGCGGGCGGCATGATGATCTGCTCGCGCAGGGCGGGATTTACGCGAAGCTCTGTGAGAATAACTTCCTCGGCGAGCCCGCGGGGGTGAGTCAGCCGGTGTCTCTCGCCTCGTAGCCGGTCCGAAAAAAATCATGAAAATTTCGCGGCAAACTGATTGACGGTTGTGGGTTGAAATGGCAAAACGTGGGGCATCGTGGAGCCAAGCGGCGAAAGCTCCCACACCCAACCAATGCCCAACTCCCTGTCCAGTTCTGCACTTTTTACCGGGCAGGAGGACTATGCCCTGGATGAAAAGGGCCGGGTGACAGTGCCTGCGCGGTGGCGGCAGAAGGACGTGGACAGCGAGCCTTTTCACCTCGTGCCAGACAGCCAGGGTGCTTGTTTGCGGGTCATGCGGCCGGATCGCTTCGCTCAGTTCGGCGAGGAAATCCGCAGTCAGCCCGGCATGGATCCGGCGAAGTACCGGCTGTTCCTCCGCTATTTTTACGCAAACTCGATGCAGGTGGCTGCCGACAAGCAAGGTCGCATCATGATTCCGAAGGACTACTGCACTCGGTTAGGGCTGACGGGCACCATTCGTCTCGTTGGCTGCGGCGATCTCTTCGAGCTTTGGGATCAAAAGGGATTCCTCTCGCGGGAGGAGAAGGATCTCAGCGAATTCAGCCAGTTGGTGGGGGGGATTGGGCTATGATCGCTGCGTTGGGTTTTCCACACGACCATCCAGACGGAGTATCCGCCGAGGCGGATTTCTTCACCATCGCTATGACACGCCCGTCCCGCAGTGATGAGTACCACGAATCCGTGCTTTTGGCCGAGACCGTCGAACGGCTTTTGCCTGGTCCGGGGCGGATCATGGTCGATGGCACGTTGGGCGGAGGCGGCCACACGAAAGCCCTCCTCAGCGCGGGATCACGGGTGATCGGTTTGGATCAAGATGCTGAAGCGATCGCGCACGCCACGCAACTACTGGCGAGCTTTGGACCGCAGTTTCAGGCCGTCCGCAGCAGCTTTACCGAGATTGGCGCGGTCTTGGGAGATCTCGATATCGCGAGCGTCGACGGGGTCCTGCTCGACCTCGGAGTCTCGTCGCGCCAGATCGATACGCCGGCTCGTGGGTTCAGTTTCATGCACGATGGACCGCTCGACATGCGGATGGATGACCGCGGGCTCGTGAGCGCCGCGGACCTCGTGAACACGATGAGTGCCGAGCAACTCGAGCGGATTTTCCGCGCGTTCGGCGAAGAACCCGCCGCCCGCAAAGTCGCTGCGCGCATCACGCGCGATCGCGCGATAGGCGCCATCACCACCACCGCCGCCCTTGCGCGCGTCGTCGAATCCGTCATCCCACGCCACGGTCGCACGCACCCGGCGACGAGGGTCTTCCAGGCGCTTCGCATCGCAGTGAACCGCGAACTCGAAGTTTTGGAGACGGGTCTCGCGCAATGCACGGCGCGATTGGCCTCGGGCGGCCGCTTTGCCGTCATCACCTTTCACTCGCTCGAGGACCGGATCGTCAAAGAGTTCTTTAAACATCGCTGCGCGGAATGGTTGGACAAGCCCGAGTGGCCTGCGCCACGCCTGAATCCCGATTGCATCTTCCGGAAAATCACCGGCAAGCCTGTCGTCGCCAGCTCCTCCGAGCAGGGAGCGAATCCACGTTCGCGAAGCGCGAAGCTGCGTGTCGTTGAAAAACGTTAATCCTCCGATGTCCACCAACCGCCGCCGCCACGCAAACGCCTTGCCGATACTTACGATGGCCACATGGATCGTCGCGTTGGGCTGCCTTGGACTCGTTGGATTGGGTTTTGTGTATTTCAAGAATCAGCTCCACAGCTCTGGCGCCGAGATCAAAAAGCTGGAAAAGGAACTCGTCGACCTCCAGACCGCCTGCGAAGTCGCGCAAACCAAGATCGCCTCGCTGTCATCGCGGGCGGAGCTTCAGCGGAAGCTGAATACCGGCTTCATCAAGTTGATCCCCGTCACGGATGATCGCATCGTCCGCGCGGGCGCGGCGCCCGCTCAGACCGCAGGTTCGGAGTTGCGTCCCGTTACGAACGAAAGGCTCGTTCCATGATCCGCACGG
>JAYTDO010000058.1:0-1533 GCA_043735935.1 Chthoniobacteraceae bacterium | reverse complement strand
GGGGCAGCAGCAACAGCGGCAAATATCTTGCCACACATTGAAGCCTCAAAACTTTATTAAAGTCCCGAGCTTTACGTGTCAATAAAACTATCGGTTTTTCTACGTCAGCCCGCCTTGGCAAAACAGAAATCGCCGGCGATTACCCCACCCCCATCGCCAGGCCTGCAATGCCGCCGCCGAGACCGCCCCAGGCTTCGGTTTGAGCGCATGCGCCAAAACTCGGCTGGCGCGCATAAGGACTCAAAAAAACCTGCGTTATCTGCGGTTAAATTTTCCGCGCCATCCGAGTTCCGGTACACCCTCTTGCCTCTTCGCCGCACCATTCGTCGGCGTGGGGATGTTCCGAATCTCCGGCTGAGTGGTCGCAGCTTCGATGGCTTTGATCGCAGCTTCCACGGCTCCAACCCGCCGGTTGTTGAGTTCGCCTTTGGGGAACTCGCCTCGCGCGCCTTGCTCGTTGAAGGGCGTGAGATCCGGCGGAGTCTTCGGCGGCTCCGCTGCGAATGTGGTGACGACGAGGGACGCAGCGAGCGCGAAAGTGAGGTAGCGGAGTTTCATGGGCGGGAAAGCGATTTGCCTGGGATGAGGTTCAAGCCGATTCGGCCATCGCCGCACGCAGTTCGGCGAGCACCTTGGGCACCTCGACGAAGGGATCGTAGTCCTGCCGGTGCATCGAGAGTGTCTCGATGGGCACGTAGCCGCGATAGCCGCCGCCACGGATGATGGAGACCAGCTTTTTGAAATCCGTGCGGGGTGAGTCGGTGCTGCTGCGCAGGGTTTCTTTGATCTGCCAGTTCACGGCATGAGGCACCATGAGCGCGATGTCGGCATAAGGATCGTCCGAGAGATATTTGCCCGTATCCACCAGCGCGCCGCACCACTCATGATCCACACGCTTCAGCAGGCTGAGATGCTCGGCTCCGGTGCTGATGAAGTCGCCGTGGTTTTGCACCGCGACGACGACGCCGAATTTTCCGCCATGCACCGCACACTCGCGCAGTGCGTCGGCCACCCAGCCCTCCACGGCATCGCGGCCCGCATCGCCAGCGGCCTGCTGCCAGTTCTTGAAAGGCGGCTGCGAATCCGCAAAAGCACGGATCGCTGGCGCACCGAGCTTCGCCGCGACTTCGATCCAGGTCTTGATGCGCTGCACGCCTTCGTTCCTCACAGCTTGGTCGGCGGTGGTGAAATCATTGCGCACCCCGGTGCCGCTGATCCCGAGGCCGAGATCAAAAGCGTGGCGCTTGAGCCGCATGAGATAGCTCTCCTCCGGCGCGTTTGGGTAGCCGGGGAAGAAGTAGCCCGTGAGATCCACGGCCTCGAAATCATGCTTGGCGGCAAAGTCGCAGACTTGAAACAGGTCCACTCCCTTGCTCGCGTCTTTGGCGTTGGCGTTGAGCAGTTCGAGGAACGAATACGCATTGAGCGAAGTGCGCAGGTGCGAACCGCCGGCGCGCTTGATGGGTGCAAAGGCGGCGTGCGCGAGTCCCGCTGATGCCGCGAAGGGCAGCAGCGCAGCTTGTTTGAGAAAGG
>JAYTDO010000057.1:0-5261 GCA_043735935.1 Chthoniobacteraceae bacterium | reverse complement strand
CCGCCCGCCTAACCGGGCGTCCCGCCTGGTTCTCCGAATGCACCCGGCAAGATGCCGGCTGCGGCGGGCGGGACGCCCACCCTCCCCGGGAATACTGCCGTCCGCTTCGTCCTCCTCTCGCCGATCCGGCACGAAGACCTTCGGGCGGTGAAGCCCGGCCTGCCCGACCCCGCCCCGCACAACGCCCTGCTCGAACAATACTCGAAGGCCATTGAGGAACTGGCGAAGGAGCGCGGCGCTGGCTTCGTGGACCTCTTTAAGATCATCGGCTCCTTCCAGGCGCAGCGACGAATTAAGTCGGAAGCGCCTATCACGGACAATTCCATCCACCTTTCCAGCCTCGGGTATCGCGACATGGCTACAGCCGTCCTGAGCGCGATCCTCCCGGGAGGCATGATCGCACCTAGCGGCCCGGAAACGCTCACTCCCCTCCGCGCCGCAGTCCTCAAAAAGAACGAACTCTTCTTCCACCGTTTCCGGCCCGAGAACGCCACCTACCTCTTCGGCTTCCGCAAGCATGAGCAGGGGCAGAACGCGAAGGAAATCCCCATGTTCGACCCCCTCATCGAGCAGGCCGATGCCGCGATCGAGGGGATCAAACGCGCGAATGCGCCCGTCGCCCCTTCCGCGCCGAAGATCGCCGCCGTGCCCGTGCCGGGGGCGCCACTCACGCCGCCTCCCCTGCCCGATTTCACCGTACAGGACAGCTACCAGATCGCGCTCTGGGCGGAAAATCCCTTTCTCGAAAAGCCGACCCAGATGAACTGGGACGCGCTCGGCCGCCTTTGGGTGTGCAGTTCGTCGCTTTATCCGCAGATCGAGCCGGGTCAGGAGATGAACGACAAGATCCTGATTCTCGAAGACACCGACCGCGACGGGAAGGCCGACAAATCGAGCATCTTCGCCGACGGCCTGCTCATCCCGACCGCGGTCGTGCCGGACTTGTTGAACGTGAAAGGCGCGATGTCTCCGGCGGCGTGTTATGTGGGCCAATCGACCGAGTTGCTCCGCTTCGAGGACACCGACGGCGACGGCAAAGCCGAGACGCGAAAGGTCGTGTTCAGCGGGTTCGGCACGGAAGACACTCACCACCTCATTCACACGCTGAAGTGGGGACCCGATGGGCGTCTCTATTGGAACCAAAGCATCTACATCCACAGCCATCTCGAGACGCCCTACGGCATGGTGCGGCTCAACAGCGGCGGCATCTTCGCCTACGATCCGCGCACCGAACGCGTGGAGGTCCTCGCGAAAGGCTGGTGCAACCCGTGGGGACACGCGTGGGATCAGTGGGGGCAGAGCTTCACGACCGATGGCGCGGGTGGGCAAGGCGTGTCGTGGGTGATCCCCGGTGCGATGTATTTCACGTATGAAAATGGACGCAAGATCGCACCGAGCATCTCGCCCGGCAGCTACCCGAAGTTCGCGAGCCTCGAGCTGATTCATTCACCGCACTTCCCCGCCGACTGGCAGGGCAACGCGGTGACGAACGACTTCCGGGCGCATCGGATCGTGCGCTTTTCCATCGAAGATCTCGCGACCGGTCCCGAGCCGAAGAGCGGCTACGTGACTAAGGAGCAGCCGGATCTTGTGCGGACGAGCGACCAGAGTTTCCGCCCGATCGACGTGCGCCTCGGGCCGGACGGCGCGCTGTATGTAGCCGACTGGAGCAACCCGGTCATCAACCACGGCGAAGTCGATTTCCGCGACCCGCGCCGGGATCATCACATGGGGAGGATCTGGAGGATCAGCAAAAAAGACGCTCCGGTGGTGAAGTGGGAGCCGTTGGTGGGAAAGACGACGCCGGAGTTGCTGGAGAGGCTGCTGAGCAAGAGCGCTTGGGAGCAGCAGGGGGCGCGGAGGGTTTTGGTTGCGCGTGACAAACAAGATCAGGCAGGCGAGGCTGCACAACTGAACAAGGCATTGCAGAACGCTCCCGCCAATCGCTATGCCATTGACATAGCTCCGAATGAAAGCGTGCAGCGCTCACTCCACTCTTGGAAACGAGCGGCAGACTCCGACGCGAACGCTTGGTTGGAACGGAACTGGGTGAAGCGCGCTATTGATGGCTTTGGGGGAGTCGGGCCGCTGCTCCTCAAATCTGAACAGCCCCAGCTCCGCGCAATCGCCGTGCGGGAGCTTGGTGTCCCAAGCAAAGAGGTTCTCCGCGATGCCGAGAACTCTCTCGTGCATCAATATGGGGAGTTTGTCGCTGATCCTGCGCCTCGTGTCCGCCTCGAAGCAATGCGTGCGCTTTCCCGTATCCCAACCGCATGGGCCTCCGCACTCGTCCTCACCGCCGCGCTCAACGCGCCCAAGGACGACGCGCTTTACGACTACGCGGCGTGGCTTTCCATCAATGACCTCGCGAAGCCGTGGACCGAGGCCATCGCGAGCGGCACCTGGAAGGCAGACACCGAGGCGCGCGGGCAGCAGCTCGCTTGGGGGCTGAAGAACATCGACCCGGCGCTCGCCGGCGCGACGCTTTCCCGCCTCGTGACCGAAAACAAAGTGCCGCTCGATGGCTCCGGCCCGTGGTTCGAACTCCTAGGCTCCGCCGGCGGCGCGAACGAGATCGACCGGCTGTGGACGCGCGTGCAGGAAAAGAAGACCGAGGAGATCAACACCCCGCGCATCCTCACCGCGCTGGCCGATGCGGCGAAGCTTCGCGGAGTGCGCCCGACGCTGCCGGTGGCCGAACTCGCCAATTACCTCGATACCGAACACGCCGAGACGCTGCGCGCCGCGGCGCGGCTGGCGGGTGCTTGGAAGTCCGAGGCGGCGGTGCCGCGTCTCGTGGCGCTGACGGCGGGGAAGGATGATGTGGCGCGGAATACGGCGTTCGAGGCGCTCCGCGAAATCGGCAGCGAACCCGCACGCGCCGCCCTGCGCCAGCTCGCCGCCGCGCCGAATGCGCCGCACATTCGCGGTCAGGCCGTGGCCGCGCTGGCCGCATTGGATTTCAACCCGGCGCTCATCACCGAAGCGCTCGCCGCTCAGCCCGACGAGGCCGCGGCGCTGCCCGTGTGGCGTGGACTTCTCGCCGTGAAAGACGCCGGCGACCGACTCGCCGCCGCGCTGCCGAAGGAATTGCCAAAACCCGTGGCGCTCGCCGGCCTGCGCGCCGCGCGCGAAGCGGGAAAGAACGGCGCCAAGCTGCTCGCCGCCCTTACGCCGCTCGCAGGCGTGAGCGAGGCGGAGGCGAAGATGCCTAAGGATTTCAAGGCGCTGGCAGGTTTCGCCAAACAGAACGGTGACCCGGCGCGCGGTGAGATGATCTACCGCCGGATGGCGCTCGGCTGCACGACGTGTCATTCGATCGGCGGCGCCGGCGGCAAGGTCGGCCCGGACATGACCAGCATGGGTGCGAGCGCGCCGCTGGATTACATCATCGAAAGCGTGCTCGCGCCCGCACTGAAGGTGAAGGAAGGCTTTAACGCGGTGACTTTCACGCTCAAGGACGGAACGCAGGCGACGGGCATCCAGGCGCGCGAGACCGCGCAGGAAATCTTCCTGCGGGATGTGACCGGCCACGAGACGACGGTCGCGAAGGCGCAGATCACCGCGACGACGAACATCGGCTCGATCATGCCCGCCGGGCTGACGGACGCGCTGCAGGATCGCGAGCGGCTGGACCTCTTCGCCTTCCTCGGCGAACTCGGAAAACCGGGCCCGTACGATGCGAGCAAAGGCACGGTCGCGCGGGTGTGGAAGCTCTTCCCCGGCGCCGATGCGGAGAAAGTGATCGGCGGCACGGCGCCGATGGAAGCGGCGTTCCCCGGCTACACGCTGGTGGATGGGCGTTTCGTGAAGGATCTGCTTGCGGTGCTCGCGCCGGTCGTGGCGAACGGCGACACGATGATGTGCGTGGCGCAATTCCAGAGCACCGGCAAAACGCGGCTGAAGCTGACCGGCGCGGGCAAAGCCTGGCTGGACGGCAAACCGCTCGTCATCACCGACGACCTCGCACCCGAACTAAGCGCCGGCATTCACACCATCGCCGTAAAGCTGGACGTGAAGACGCTGCCGGAATATCTGCGGGCGGAAAGCCCAGACGCCCGCTTCCTCGGAAACTAACGCGGACGGCAGCGGCTAGCGCTCCGGGTCGCGCGGGAATTTCGCGTAAGGCAACCGCGCGCCGTGATACGTGAAGGAATCCGCGCGGATATTGGGATCGGCCCGGAAATACTTCGTGCCGCTGCTCGAGATGATGTCGTCTTGATCCACACCGTCGCCCGAGACACCGACCGCACCGATGACTTTGCCATCGCGATAAAGCGGGAAACCGCCGGGGAAGATGGTGATGCCGTTTGGAAGATTCGGGTTGCCGGGAAAAGGAGGCATACCGCCGCCGGGCGCCTGCTTCAGGCTGACGGCTTCCTGGAAGCCGAAGAGCGGACCGTGCTCACGGCCATCGATGCCGGGCGGGTAAAACTTTTGGGCAAGGAAACCGACCGTGCGGGCGGACATGGCGATCTGGGAATTTGAGAAGAAGATCGAGGTGCGGGCCTTTTGTACGGCGACATCCCAACTGAAGATCGTCGCCTCGCCGGTGCGGAAGACGCCGAGGATCTCCGGCTTCTCGCCGGCCTTGTCCGGATTCGCCACGACGGTGATGAAGACCTGCGCGCTGGTGCCGAGCGGGAGCCGAATGCCGGCGCGAGTGATCAGCGCCCGATGCGCGGACTGCATGATGGCTTCCTTGACGTCGTCCTTGGTCAACCGACGCGCGACGCCGCCGACGAGCCTCCGCGCGGGATCATTGAGCAGCGGATCATCACGCAGCGTAAAACGCACCTCACCGGCGAAGCCACCGAAGCTCTCGACCTTCCACGGATACGGCTGAGGCGAGGCTTTCGGATCAAGGTCGATGACCTGCGATGTGCCGTCGCGCAAGGTGATGCCGAGACCGCGGACGGGCTGGCCGTAGGTCCCGAGCGGTTGAGGATCGAGCACGTCCTGGATGTCCTCATGACGCGGATTCACATAAGGAATGCGGATGCCGTTGATGATGACGTTTGTGGCCTCGATCGTTTTCTTGGGGCGGAAGTCCGTCTGGCCCGCGAGGGCGACGAGTTCGTCGGCGTCCTTGGTTTCCTTAAAACCAGTCGTGGCGTCTTCCTGTGTCTCCTTGAGAAAGATGGCCGCCGCCGGGCACAAATTGGTCGGCGAACCGTCGCCCGTGACTCCAACGCCGCCGACAAGGTGGCCGAGTTTGTAAAGCGGGACGCCGCCGGGAGAATCGTTGAGCGAACTAAGGA
>JAYTDO010000056.1:0-13099 GCA_043735935.1 Chthoniobacteraceae bacterium | reverse complement strand
GCCCTGGGCTTCGGGCACCAGCGAAACGGTGATCGCCGACTTCATCATCCGACGAGGAGCGGGCGCAGATGCCGCGCGTACAGGTTTTCCGTCACGTTTTTTCCCACGATTTCCTCGTTCGCCTTGAGCAGGTCGAGGTAACGCTGGCCTTTCTTTGCCGCGAGTTTGAAGGCGACGTGCAGGAGCTGGCGGAGGCTGAGGTTGAAGAGCGGATGGGACTGGTCGTGCCGCAGTGCGCCGGTGAATTGATCGCTCGTCCACGCAGCGACTTCCTCTGCCGTCGGCAGCTTGCCGCGGTCGATGTCGATGACCGAGGCGTACGGCGCGCACAGTTCGTCCACATGCCCGATGGCTTCGGCGTAGATCTCCTTGGCGAACGCCAGCCCTTCCCCGCCGGCCTCCGCCAGACCGATCAGCTCTTCGAGCCAAGTCGTCCCCGCGGTCTTGATGTGCAGGCCGGCGCCGAATTTTGGCAGGGTGCGCCGGATGATGGGATAGAGCGAAAACTTGTCGCTCCCGCTGTGGACGCTGAGTTTCAGATTCGCCGGAAGGCCGTAGCGAGCGACGGCAAATGCGATGACAGCGAGATCGTCGTGAAACTCTTTCTCGAACTGCGCGAGGTCGCCGACGTAATCGACTCCCTTGTTGAAGCGCCCGGTGAACTTCGGAGCGATCGTCTGAGCGGGCACCGCCTCGTCGGCGAGCGCCGCGAGGATGACGAGCAATTCGGGCGGGGTCTGCGGCGAGTCCGTCTCGTCCATGGAGACCTCGGCGATGATCTTGTCCGCTCCCTTCGCCGCCGCGATATGGCGGTAGATTTTCCCGGCGTCCTGCACGGCGAGGAGGAACTTCGCAGCGATTCGCTCGATGTCGGCGCGTGTGGTGTGGAACGGCTCCGCAATGTCCGGGATGGAGATCGTGCCGATCAGTTCAGCGTGGCGGTCCACGAAGGCGGCGACGGCGTCGGGTGCCGCCGGCTGGCCGATCGAATCCGCGACGTCGATCGTAAAAAAATCCGAATGAGGCAGGAAACGATCCACGGTCTCGAGGCGGATGTGATCGGCGTCGACATGCCACCCCTTCTTCCAGCCCAACTCTGCGACCGCGGCTTGTGCGGCGGCCAGGACGCTCGACGGCTCGGACCCGATGAACGTGTGTTCGCGGTTGGATTTATTCCAAACCGGAACGACATCCGCACCGTCGGCGGAGATAAGCTGGCAGGCGCGTAGCTGAGCCTTGGCCTGATGGGCGAAACGGTCGCCGACGCCGATGGAGAATTTTTCGAGGATGAGCATGGAAGGCCGCGAAAATCGGGAATCCGTATTCGAAAGTCAACGGCGTCGGGCTTCTCGGAGAGATTCCGGACGGATGGAGACCAAGCCGCTGGCTGGAGTGCGGCGAGCCGGTTGCCGGTGACGAGCCTGTCACTTGCGAACACCCGCACCCCTCCGAGTTTACCACTCGAATGGAGACCGACCATCGCACCTCCCTCATCCGTCACGACACGAAAATGACCCGCAATTTCTCGTCGATACGAAAGACCACCTGAGCGTCGAAGGGCGGATGTATTACAACAAAGCCATCGACGATTTCTTTCACGATCGGTTGAGCGCGCGCTGATCTTTGGGAGAGCGGGACAAAAAAAGGGCCGGATTCGCATCCGGCCCTTCGCGTTAAAACTTTGGCTTTGTTTAATAGGCGGCTTGCGCGCCCTTGAGATTCTTCTTCTTGATCCAAGGCATGAGCGAACGAAGGCGCTCGCCGGTCTTTTCGATCGGATGTTTTTCGCCGGCCTTGAGCAGCGCGTTGTATTTCTTGTAGCCGCCCTTGTATTCGGCGACCCAATCCTTCGCGAATTTGCCGGTCTGAATGTCCTTCAGCGCCGCTTGCATGCGCTTCTTCACCCCGGCGTCGATGATCTTCGGGCCGACGCTGACGTCGCCCCACTTCGCCGTCTCTGAGATCGAGAAACGCATCCCGGCGATGCCGGATTCATTCATCAGATCGACGATCAGCTTCAATTCGTGGAGGCACTCGAAGTAGGCCATCTCGGGCGAATAACCCGCCTCGGTGAGGACCTCGAAACCCGCCTGAACCAGCGCACTCGCGCCGCCGCAGAGCACCGTTTGCTCACCGAAAAGATCCGTCTCGGTCTCTTCCTTGAACGTCGTTTCGATGACGCCGCCGCGCGTTCCGCCCACGCCTTTCGCCCATGCGAGCGCGACCTTTTTCGCCTTCTTCGACGGGTTCTGGTAGATCGCGATCAGCGCCGGGACGCCTTTGCCCTCGGTGAACTGCCGGCGAACGATATGGCCCGGGCCTTTCGGTGCGACCATGATGACGTCGACGTCTTTCGGCGGGACGATCGTTTTGAAATGGATCGAAAAACCGTGGCTGAAGAGGAGAGTCTTTCCCTTCGAGAGGTTGGGACGGATGTCCTTTTCAAACGCGGCGGGCTGCTTCGTGTCGGGCAGACCGACGAAGATGATGTCGGCCTTCTTTACGGCTTCGCCAGTTTCAAAAACCTGGAAACCTTTTTCCTTCGCGACTGCGATCGACTTGCTGCCTTTGTAGAGGCCGATGATCACATTGACCCCGGACTCCTTCAGGTTCAGCGCGTGCGCGTGGCCCTGCGAGCCGAAGCCGAGCACGGCGCAGGTTTTGCCTTTGAGAACGGAGAGGTCGGCGTCTTTGTCGGTGTAAACTTTAAGGGGCATGTGGGAAGGGGTTGGGTTTTGGTTTGTGGAAAAGCGGTTAGTTCGACTTGCGGGCCAGGGCGACGCGACCCGTCCGGGTGAGTTCGGTGACGCCGAACCGATCCATGAGCAGGAGGAATTTGTTGATCTTGCTCTCGTTGCCGGTGAGCTCGATCGCGAGGTTGTTGTGCTGCACGTCGATGATCTTTGCGCGGAAGATGTCGCACATCTGCATCACCTCGGCGCGCCCGTTGGCGTCGACCTTCACCCGCATGAGCACCAGCTCGCGCTCGACGACTTCATCGTCTGAAAAATCTTCGATCTCGATGACGTCGATGAGCTTGTTGAGCTGCTTGGTGACCTGCTCGAGGACGGTATCGTCTCCGGCGACGACGATCGTCATGCGCGACGTCGACGGATCGATGGTCGGGCCGACGTTGAGAGAATCGATGTTAAACCCACGTCCGCTGAACATTCCGGCGATGCGGGTGAGCACGCCGAATTTGTTTTCAACCAGGACGGATATCGTATGGCGCATAGAAAAAGGACGCGGAGCATCGGCGGCACGTGTGAGTCCGTCAAACCCAAAGTTTCCCGTTCAAAACCGAAGAAGTTCAAACCCGAATCCGGGCGCGTAAACCGTCCATTTGAAACGCACCAACTGCCTGTGCCGGGCCGTTCGGCGGAAGTTTAGCCGACGCGAAGCGGCTGCGTTTTGCTCTTCGGATTTAGCTCCGATGGGACTGCTCCGACGATTCGCGGTTCGAGCGAAAGCTTCCGGAACACACTGCGAATTTCCTGAATGGTCATCGTCGCGTCCTCGAACTCGAGATAAACGATGTCATGATTGCTATCCACCTTGTAGCGAAGCCCGGGAACCGCCTCGAGCTCGTGGTCGAGTTCCAGGATTTTTTCCAAATTGCGGATGCCCGCTGCATATACCTCAAGTTCGATCATAACGTTTACTTTGTAACGACGCGGAGAGACTAAAACTCCATCTGATTCGATGGCAAATCATTATTTCCAAATCGCCGGGAGCACGCAACCCCTTCGCTCGCTTGCGCGTATAGTCTCCCGATCATGAACAACACCACCGTCCCTGCCCCGCCCTGGATGCGCCGCATGTTGCTTGGGGCCGCCGTTTACAACGTCTTGTGGGGTGCCTGGGCGATTATCTTCCCAGGTGCCATGTTCCGGCTCGTGGGCATACCCGTGCCGAACTACCCCGAACTGTGGCAATGCATCGGCATGATCGTCGGCGTTTATGGCGTCGGTTATGCGATCGCCGCCTTCGATCCCACGAGGCACTGGCCGATCGTGTTTGTCGGTCTTTTGGGAAAAGTGCTCGGTCCGATCGGAATGCTCGACGCGCTGCTTCGCGGTGCGTTTCCGTGGAAGTTTGCGCTCGTTTGCGCGGCGAATGATCTCGTTTGGTGGGTCCCGTTCGCGCTTGTCTTGCGGTTCGCCTGGAGCGCGTGGCGGGAAGAGCCCGGCGCGGAAGTCGTGCCCGCCGAAACGATGCTCGCCACGACGCGGACGACGAGTGGCGAGACGCTCGCGGACATGTCCCGGCGAGCGCCGGTGCTCCTCGTTTTCCTGCGCCACAGCGGATGCACCTTCTGCCGGGAGGCGCTCACCGACATCGCTGCGTCCCGATCCCAGATCGAGCGCGATGGGACGCAGATCTCGCTTGTTCACCTGACGGACGACGAATCGTTCCGCGCCTTCGCGGCCGGTTACGGGCTCGGCGATTTGCCGCGCGTCTCCGATCCCGAGCGGAGCCTCTATCGGTCGCTTGGGCTCAGGCGTGGGACCATCGGGCAGCTCTTCGGCTGGCGGGCATGGGTTCGCGGCTGGCAGGCGGGCATTCGCGATGGGCACGGTGTCGGTCTGTTGAAAGGCGATGGCGCGCAAATGCCGGGGGTCTTTCTCGTGCTCGACGGGCGGGTGGTGGCAGGGCGGGCGCTGGCATTTTCCGGTGAACGCCCGGACTACCCGGCGATGTGCGAGGTGCCCAGGGCCGTAGCCTGAGGAACCGTCTTGCGCGGACGGCGTTTCTCGGGAACTCTTCCGCCCTGAATTAAGCTACTTATGAACGGTCCCTCCAATCGCCGTCCGACTCCTCCACGCAGAAGTCCCGCGTCGCCTAAGCCCGCGGCCGTCAAGCGGGTCGCGCGGCAGCCCGGCAAGCCCGTGGCGCGCCCGGCTGCGCGGAGCTTCGTGCCGGTCGTGAAACCTGCCTCCAGCGGCGCAGGGGCCGGTGTCACAGTCGCCATGTTGCTCGCTTTTGCAGGGGCTGGTTACTGGTGGTTTGCGCTCCGCCCGGCGCCCGCGGTGGAAAAGGCGAAGCCCGTCGCGGCGACCAAGCCGATCCCAGTCCAGGCCACGCCGGCGCCCGTCATCCCGCCGCCGCAGCCCATCGCCGCGGCACCCGTCGAGCCTGCGCCGATGGCATTCGAGCCGGTCCCGATGCGCCCCGAGCCGGCGCCGAAACCGGTCGCTGCCGCCCCGGCGGCGCCAGACGCCTTTTCGCAGCCCGCGAATTTCAATGAAGTCGCCGGCAAAAGCCCCGCGAATCTCGCGCGCACGGAAGCCGCGTTGAATGCCGCCTTCACCGAAGGCAAATGGACGGAATACCGCGACTGGCTGCGCGCGGGCCTTGCGTCCGAGTTGAAGCGGATGACGGACTTCGCCCAGCCGCAGAGCTACGATCGGGTGCTGAAAAATCCGCTTTTCTACCAGGCGCTCCTCCAGCACACGCTCCTCGATCGGCTGCCCTCAGACGCGCGGGCTTCCCTCTCCGGCGACCCCGGCTCCCGTTTCTTTTTTAACTGGCTGCTCACCACACCCGACGCCGCCGAGTCGCTTTTGGAAAATCTGCGTCCGGAAGATAACGCCCGCGAAGTGCTCCGCGTATGGGCGCGCCTCGCGGCGGAAGACGACGACGCCCGCGGAAAATATCGCCAGCTCGCGCTCGCGATCGCCCTTGTATTCGACCAGCCATTTCGGCCGCGCTGGAACGAGCAGACGCTAGAAATCACGCCGCGCGAGCGCTGGGAATATTACAAGACCGCGAACCAGAAAGGGGAGCTCCAGACGCATCTCGATCGCTACCGTGCGAGCAATCTGGTCTGGGTCGTCGCCGATCCGGTCCCGATGTCGGAAATCGACTGGGCTCGCAAGAAGGTGCATCTCCGGCAGCGCAATTGGGGCGACGCGTACGGCATGGTCAAATACGACATGCAAAAGGCCGTCACCGGCCAGATGAAGAGCGACTACGACACGTATACTTTTTCGGAGATCCTGGAAAAAGGCGGCGTCTGCGGGGACCGCGCCTACTTCGCCGCCTACACCGCGCGCGCGAACGGAATTCCTGCCGCCATCATCGGCGGCGATGGACCGCTCGGTGGCCACGCGTGGATCCGCTGGATGCCCGATGACGACCAATGGGCCGAAGCGGGACGCATCGGCGGATACGCCGCCGGCACCACCACCGACCCGCAGACGGGACGCAGTATTTCCGAGCAGGAATTTGTGCGGCGCAGCGATCCGCGCGAAGCCGGCGTTCAGCGCACCCTTACCGCTCTCAAATTCCTCTGGCTCGCCGACCTCCACGGCGCGCTCGGAGAAACGACGAAGGTCGATGCGACGATCGACTTTTCCCTGAAAACCTCGCCGCGCCTCTCTGCCGCATGGGAAGGGAAGCTCGCCCACTGGCGAGCCCACCATCGCGACGATGCCGTGACCGCATGGGACAGCGTGGTGAGCGATCTCAAAAAACGTTTCGCCGACGACAAGGTGATGCTCGCCGAAGCCCGCAAGCTCGAGGAGGAATTCATCTTCCCACGGCAAGACATGCGCGACTCGCTGCACGACCTGAAGAAGGACGCGAAGAAATTCAAAGACCCGCGCACCACCGAGGCGGCGAAGGACGTCGGGCAGCTTGCCGGAACGATCAAACGCGAAGCGCAACTGCTCGCCGACGCGAAGCAATTCGACTCCCTCCACCAGCTCTACCGCCGTGCGCTCACCGAAAACGCCGCCAACACCGCGGCGTGGAAGCCGATGGCGCAGGATTACTTCGCGTTTTTCAAAAGCGAGGCCGCTTCGGAGCGGGAAAAGGCCGCCCGGCAGATCGAATACACCTACGAACGAGGCGTCGAGACGCCGACGCAGGGCTGGTTTGAAGTCAATAGCCAGAACTCGGCGCGCGCGATCGTCGCCGAGTGTTGGAAAGAATGCGGCGACGCGGAAAAGGCCGATCGCATCGCGAAGGAAATCGAGCGCCGCACCAAACGCAGCAAACGCGAGGCACTCTGACCTCCGGGCTCGCTCGCCCGACTGTCGACGCGGTGCCCGCGCCGATGGACAAAGCCCCGGCGCGTGTCTAGCGTTCCAGACACCGCATGTTTCGCATCATCGGGCGCACAGCGCTGACCTTCTTTAATTACCTCGGCGCCCTCGCGATGCTCGGGGTGGATACGGCCACTTCCGTCGTCGTCGCGCCCGTGCGCTGGCGGCTCTTTTTTCGGCAGGTCGTGGAAATGGGATTTCGCTCCCAACTCGTCGTCGCCGTCACCGGCGGCTTCACCGGCGCCGTCTTCGCGGCGCAGACCTACTTCCAGTTTCACCGACTCGGCATGGACTCCGCCGTCGGTGCGGTCGTCTCCGTCGCCATGTTTCGCGAACTCGGCCCCGTCCTTACGGGACTGATGGTCGCCGGCCGCGTGGGCGCCGCCATCGCGGCGGAAATCGGCACGATGAAAGTGACCGAACAAATCGACGCGCTGCGAGCGCTCGGCGTGCATCCGATCGACTACCTCGTCGTCCCGCGCGCCCTCGCCATCATGGTCTCGATGCCGTTGCTCGTCGGCGAGAGCGTCGGCCTTTCGCTCGTGGCCGCCCATTTTGTCGGCACCAAGCTACTCGGTATCTCCAATGCCTATTTCCTTCACCAAATGGTCATGTGGACAGGATCGCGGGACATCATCATGGCGCTCACCAAGGGCTTCTTTTTCGCGGTGCTCATCGTCTTCATCAGTTGCCATCAGGGTCTCAATACCAAGGACGGCGCCGTGGGCGTCGGTCGTGCGCCGACCGAAGCCGTCGTCATCGCTTCCCTCGCGATCCTGATCGTGAATTTCTTCCTCTCCTTCGCCCTCAACATCATCTTCCCCGGTGGAGTCTGAACCATGATCGAGGTCCGCGGTCTCCACAAAACCCTCGGCGCGCAGGACGTCCTGCGCGGAGTCGACCTCGACATCGCGGCGGGCGAAACGTGCGTCATCATGGGGCGATCGGGCTGTGGCAAAAGCGTGCTTCTCAAGCATCTCATCGGCCTGATGAAACCCACGCGTGGCGAAGTGATCATCGAAGGCGAAAACATCACCGGCCTCGAAGAACGCAAGCTCGGGGTCATCCGAAAAAAAGTCGGAATCCTTTTCCAAAGCGGCGCGCTGTTCGACTCCATGAATGTGGGCGAGAACATCGCGTTTCCGCTGAAGGAATCCGGGATGCGAAACAAACGGGAAATCGCCGACCGGGTCGCCGAGGCGCTCGAAATGGTGGACCTCGCGGGCGAGGAGGAAAAGATGCCCGAAAACCTCAGCGGCGGCATGCGCAAGCGCGTCGGCCTCGCGCGCACCATCGTCGGCAGACCCGCGTGCATCCTTTACGACGAGCCGACCACGGGCCTCGATCCGATCGCCTCGGACTCCATCAACCACATGATTCGTCGCTTGCAAAAGCGACTTAGCGTGACTTCCGTGGTCGTCACCCACGACATGAAAACCGCCTTCCACACCGCGGACCGGATCGCCTACTTGCACGATGGGCTCATCTATTTTCACGACGTGCCGGATATCCTTCGGGCCTCGACCGACCCGGTGATCGTCGATTTCATCCACGGCCGTTCCGGAGACACCGATTAGCCCATGAGCACGGAACGCAAAGGCATCGAACTTTACGTCGGGGCATTCCTATTTGTCGGCTTCGCCTGCATCGCCGTCATGGTCGTCATGTTCGGCCGCGTGGGTCAGGGGTTGAAAAAGGTTTATGCGGTCACCGTCGAGTTCCCGAACGCGAGTGGGCTGGTGAAAGACTCCGACGTGCTGCTCGCTGGAGCGCGGATCGGCCACGTCGCCGAGGCCCCGCGGCTCATCGGCAAATCCCTCACGGTGCAGGTCAAACTCGAGATCAATGAAACGGTCAAAATCCCCCGGAAATCTAGTTTTCTCATCGGCAGCAGCGGCCTGCTCGGCGATCGCTTTGTGGACGTCGTCCCGCAGGCGGAGTTCGACCCGGCGGACGTCTACGCGCCCGGCGAACTGATCCAGGGCAGCCGGGCAGGCGGGCTCGATGAGTTAACGCAAAAAGGCGGCGTGGTGATGGATCAACTCAACAGCGAGTTGGAGGAAATCAAAGCGATGACCTCTAGGCTCAACGAAAAACTTTTGAGCGAACGGAACCTCAAGAACCTGTCCGATGCCTTCGAGAACTTGAATAAAACCAGCCTCAATCTGAGCGAGGGATCGAAGAAGCTGGATCCGATTTTCACGAAGGCGGATGCCGCGGTCGACTCTGCCAAAGGCGCGATGAAGACCACGGAGGAGGCCGCCGAGGAACTCAAAAAGGCGGTGGCCGAACTGCGGTCCATGGCATCGACAGGCACCCGGACGCTCGACTCGGCGAAGAGTCTTTTCGACAAGGCC
This sequence comes from Chthoniobacteraceae bacterium, assembly GCA_043735935.1. Taxonomy (GTDB): domain Bacteria; phylum Verrucomicrobiota; class Verrucomicrobiia; order Chthoniobacterales; family Chthoniobacteraceae; genus JANLQB01. The sequence continues at coordinate 3,693 of JAYTDO010000056.1, read as the reverse complement.
AATCAAGGGCAGGGCGCACTCGGTCTGCTTCTTTCCGATCGCGAGACGGCGGAAAACCTCAGGGCGCTCATCGCGAACATGCGCCGCTCCGGCCCCGTTTTCTACAAAGACCGCGAACCTCCCGTCGCCACGCCGAAACCCGTTCCTCCCCGGCGCCGGTAATCATTTCGGGACTTGCTGCCGTCCGCGGCTTGCTTCCTGCGTTGGAAGGGTGGAGTACATTTCGTACGCGCCATGCAGTCACTCCTCGCCATCAATCTTCTTCGGACGCTGTTCGTCGTCTTCACGGGCGTCGTCGGTCTCATGCTGGGTGAGTCCTTTTGTGGAAGCAGCTTTGTGGGCGGAGCCGTTGGGGCTGCGTTTGGATTGCTCGTCGTATTGGGCGACCGGCTGATGAAGGGGATCTCGTTGAGAGTGTTTTCATCGGCCACGTTCGGGCTGCTGGTCGGCTTTGTTTTCGCGCGATTCCTTCTCGCTTCGAATATCCTCGCCCGGACAAGTGAGGACGTGCAGTGGCTCGCCGGTCTCGTCACCTACCTTACCTTTGGCTACCTCGGCATGATGCTGGCCGTCCGCAGCAATCGCGATGAATTCTCCCTCATCATTCCGTATATCCGTTTTCGTCGCGCGACCGTGCAGGATTCGCCCCTCATCGTGGACTCGAACATCATCATCGACGGGCGTCTCGGCGACCTGTGCGCGACCGGATTCATCAGCAGTTCGCTCATCGTTCCACGCTTCGTTCTTGATGAATTGCAGCGCCTCGCGGACTCCGGCGATCCGCTCAAACGCGAGCGTGGAAAGGCCGCCCTCGAGCGCCTCCAGCAGATGCAGCGCGATCCTGCACTCTCGATCACGATCCACGAATCGACACTGGACACCGAAACGCCGGTCGACACCCAACTCGCCAACCTCGCCAAATTCCTCGACGTGCGCCTCCTTACCAACGACGGGAATCTTGGCGCGATCGCCCGGCTTCAGGGCATCAGCGTCCTGAATCTACACGATCTGGCTCGCGCGCTCCGACCGGTCGTCGAGACGGGAAAGATTTTCGACCTGGCGCTGGTGAAAGAGGGGCGCGATTCGCACCAGGCGATCGGCTACCTCGCGGACGGGACCATGATTGTGGTCAATCACGCGAGGCCACGCATGGGCCAGACCGTATCGGTCATCATCGGCAATTCCCTCCAAACCACCGGCGGGCGACTTTACTTCGCCGAACTCAGGTAGCTCTCCCACTCCACCGGCAGCAGCGCGCGTTCCACTCCATCGGCGATCCGTCCCTCGAAGGTCGGATCGAACTTCGTTGTCGTCCCGTAAACCATAATGGCATCAACGGCGCCTTCCACGCGAAGCGCATGCGCGACGCCCGCCGGAATCACCACGCCGGCATTGTTGGGCCCGCGCCGGTCGTCCCCCTCGATGATGAAACGCATCACCCTTCTCGGCATCCCCGCGCGTTCATCCACCAGCAGCATCTCGACGTTCCCTTGCACGAAAAACATGACGTCCCACTGCTCCTTCGTATAGGGGCGGCGCGAAAAATCAGCCGCATCCTCGACGAACAACCACCGGAACCACTCCTCCGGCGTGATCCCTTCCGGGACGTGAGGCGGGTGAATGTGAAAGCCCTTCGCCGTCCCCGCGAACATCCGTGCGGCGGCCCATTGCGCCGGCCAGATCCCGAGCGCCGCGAGGGGACCTTCCTCCTCCCGCGCAAATTCGCCAAACGACCCGCGGTGTCGCTGCGCGAAAATGCGACGGGCAAAGATCTCTACGCCGGGAATCCACGCCTCGGCGAGCGATCCGCGTTCCGCCGCGATGAGCTCACCGGCTTCGACTCCGGTGGTGGCCAGCCGGGAAGCCAGCGCGGACGATGAGTAATCGCGCTGCGTCAGGTGCGAGCGCGCTTCGGGTTTGAGGCCGTTCCAGATTTCGGACATGGGAGAAAATTACGCAGGGCCCGCCGCCGCCGCATACCAGCCCACGGTTTCATCCAATCCCGTCGGGACGCTCTCGCTTGGTTCGAATCCCAGATCGCGCACGATCTTCGAGATGTCCGCTCCCGAGTGCAAAATATCGCCCGGCCTCGCCGGTCCGTATTTCGGCGGGCCCACCGAGATCGCCGGAAGCCTCGCGGCGATCAGCGCATGCAGCGTGTTGAGATCCGTCTGCGCGCCCAGGGCCACGTTGTAAACTTCACCGGCCGCGCTTCGATTGCGCGTGGTCGCCGCGAGAATGTTTGCCTGCACGACGTTCGCGATCGGGCAAAAATCGCGCGTGGCGCTCCCATCGCCGTGAATGCGGCACACGTCGCCGCGCAACATCGCTGCGATCCATTGCGCGATGACGGCGGCGTAGCCTCCGGTCGGATTCTGCCTCGGCCCAAAAATATTAAAATAACGCAAGCCGATGCTCTCGAGCCCGTAATGCGCGAGAAACTGCCGCGCATAGATTTCGTCCATCAGCTTTGACGCGGCATACGGGGAAAGCGGACGTCCGATCTGCGGTTCGATCTTCGGCATCCGATCATCATCGCCATACACCGCGCTGGAACTCGCGTATACGACCCGCCGCACCCGGTTGTCCCGCGAAGCGACCAGGATATTCAGCATGCCGGTGACGTTCGTCTCGTGGCAGCCGACGGGATCTTCGATTGAGAGCGGCACGGAAATGAATCCCGCCTGATGCAGCACGTAATCGACTCCGTTGCTCGCCTCGCGGCACGCGCTCATCTCCGCGACCGTACCTCGGATCATCCTGAAATTTGACCATTTCTCGGTGCCGACGCGGGCCGCCACATCCTCCAGATTCAACGGCGAACCGGTCGAAAGAATGTCCAGGCCGACGACTCGTTGCCCATGCATTAAAAGCGTCTCGAGTAGATGCGATCCGATAAATCCGGCAGCGCCCGTGACGAGCCACGTCCGGGGCTCCGAGCGGAGTTCTTCGAGGGTGCGGGTGTAAACGTTCATCGCGATTTTTTGAAAAGAAATTCGTTGTTACGAAGGCCGTTCGTCGAAATGAGGTTTTTCAGCTCGAACCCCCGCGGCTCCAGGAAACCAAAAATCTCGGCGACGCTCGCGCATTCATATGGGTATCCGCCCAACCAGTCCTTGATGTCGATCGCCCAGTTCATCCCGCGCAGCGCCTTGTGACCGCGGATTTTCTTAACCGGATTCTGAAGAGTGACGCAGTAGAGCACGACCATCGTCGCCATCACGCACCAGTCGAACGTCGTTTGTAAAAATACGGGGAGCGCGGCGTAGAATTTCTTTTCGAGAAGCCAGAAGCTCGAGGGACCAAAGCGCCCGTCGTCGTAAAACGCAAAGCCGTCGGCCTTGTTGTAAATCGCGATGTAAAGGGAGCCGCCGTCCTTGACCAGTCCCGCTGCATTTCCGATCGCCTTCCACATTTCGCCGGTGTGATGCAGAACGCCCCACGAATAAACGAAATCAAACTTGCCGAGCGTGGCGAGAAACGCGTCGTCGAGCACGGAACCGTGCGTGATCTTCCAGGTTTCCGGCTTCTCTTCGAGCTGGTGCAAATACTCGCAGCACCCGACCGAATCCTTGTCCACATCGAAGCTGGTGACCTGGGCCCCGAGCCGGTGTGCGCACAATGAAAAGAGGCCGCTGCCGCAGCCGATATCCAGGAACGACTTGCCCGTAAAATCGTAGCCTTTGCTGAACT
>JAYTDO010000055.1:0-11348 GCA_043735935.1 Chthoniobacteraceae bacterium | reverse complement strand
CCGAGCCTCGGTTCATTGGAGCGCGTGGCGGTCCAGCCGGTCCCTCGTTTGAACGTGGGCTTCATACCGCCGCCGCTGCCTTCGCAATCGCCGGGCATTCCCGGGCTGCCGACGCGCGGCGCTGGCGCGACTCGTCCGCAGGTGGTCGTGCAGGGTCAGCAGATTCAGTTCGCTCCGCCGCCCCCGTTGACGACTCCAGCGGAGGCTCCACGGAAGGCGAGGGTCGCGTCCGGCCCCGTTCATGCGGGTACGGGATGGAATGGAGTAGCACAAGCAGAGGCCGGGGCTTTGCGACAGCAGATCGACGCGACTTCAAAGACATCCCAAAAGCATCCGCCCCGCGCGCCGAAAACTCAGGCGGTGGGTCCGAGCGGGCCGGAACCCGTGCCGGCCCATGCGCCGAAGGCTCCCGAGTCGGTGCCGCCGGAAGTGGCTGTGAAACCGTCAGCCCCAGCGCCGACTTCAGAAGCGACCCCTGGTGACGGAGTGCGGATGCAAAAAAATCCAACCGCGGAAACGCCTGCAAGCCCTCCGAAGCCCGACCCAGTCGTGGCACCGCCGGTCCCGGGCGCTAGACCAACCGACAAGCCCCCAGTCGACAAGCCGCCGCTTGTAAAGCCGTCAGTCGAAAAGCAGCTCGTTGAAAAGCCGCCGGTTGAAAAGGCGCCGGTTGAAAAGCCGCCGGTTGAAAAGCCGCCGGTCGCGCGGCCGGTGAAGACGCCCGATGTCCCGGCCGACAGCGTCCCGGTCGCGAAACCTGCTGCCATCAAGCCTCCAACGACACCCCGTCCGGCCGTTCCGGTCGGCACTCCCCCGTCCGTGCCCGTCCAACCAAAGCGCGCCGTTGCTCCGATTCCTCAGGACATGCCGCCGGCCCCGACCAATGGAGCCGCGACCCAGCCGTTGCCGAAACGCCCCGTCCCACCGGCGGCGTCTCCTGCGACTCCGGTTGCTCCCCAGCGGGTGCGTCAGCCATTTTTCGACGCAAATCAGCCACCGCCGAAAGCCGAGAAAGTGCAGCGCCCGCCTTCACCCGGCGCCGCGCCCCAGCCCGTCGCGGGACCGCAGGATCCGAACGATCCCAAAAAGAAAAAAAAGCCGCCAGGGGGGCAGGCGACACCTGAACCGATCCGCTAGCTCTCGCTCGGACGATCGAGGTCAGTTCCTGACTGCTCCTCGTATTCTGCGAAATGATCCGGACGGAGCGGTTCGCTGATTTTGTAATCCTCGTTGAACCATTTTCCGAGGTCGAGCAGCTTGCAGCGATTCGAGCAGAACGGTCCGGTCGGCGCGGCGAAAAAATCCGCATCTTTCCCGCACGTGGCGCATTTGACGATCGCAGGCTTTCCCATGTTGGCTGAACGTTTCCGCAGGAAGGCTGGAGATGCAACCTTCGCTCGCCATGCGCCTCGCGAATCGCATATGACGGCGTCATCGTGACTCAATCTCCCATCGGATTCGCCATCATCGGCACCGGCGCCATCGCGGACGTTCATGCCGGCGCGATCCGCCGGAACGGCGACGCCCGGCTGGTCAGCGCGTGGTCGCGGAATCCTGCTTCTTGCGCGGATTTTGCGACCCGGCACGGGTGCCGCGCGGGGAGCGATCTGGCGGAGATCATCGCCGATCCAGAGATTCGTGCCGTGTGCATCACGACCCCGAGCGGTGCGCACGCGGAAGTCGCGGTGCCGATTTTAGAGGCCGGCAAGTCAGTCCTTTGCGAAAAGCCGCTCGAGATCAGTCTGGACGCAGTGGATCGCATCATCGCTGCTTCGAACCGGGGTGGCGGTCTGTTGGCGAGCGTGTTTCAGATGCGTCTTGGCCACGGCGCGCAGTTTTTGAAAGCCGCGATCGGCTCGGGGCGATTTGGTCGGCTGACGCTTTGCAGCGCGTACATCAAATGGTGGCGTGAGCAGGCGTATTACGCGGGCTCCTCGTGGAAAGGGACATGGCGCCTCGACGGCGGAGGCGCGTTGATCAACCAGGGAATCCACGCTGTGGATCTGCTCCAGTGGCTCGTCGGGCTACCGTCCGAAGTGAGCGCATTTTATGGAACGCTGGCGCATCCGGGCGTCGAAGCGGAAGACACCGTGGCCGCCGCGTTGCGGTTTCCGCACGGGGCGCTCGGCGTCATCGAAGCGGCCACGTCAGCATGGCCGGGGTCCGATCTTCGCATCGAGATCATCGGCGATCGCGGCACGGCTGTACTCGTGAATGATCGCTTGATCCGGTGGGATTTTGCCGAACCCGCTCCCGGCGACGATGCCGTGCTTGCGGGCGATGACTCGCCGGTCATCAAAGGCGGCACATCCGACCCGATGGCGATGACTCACGCGGGGCACTCGCGGCTTGTGGACGATCTGGTCGCCGCGTTGCGCGAGGGCCGCGCTCCGATGATTCCCGGCGCGGAAGGGCGCCGTGCCGTTTCGTTGGTCCTCGCGATTTACGAAAGCGCGCGTACCGGTCGGGCGGTGAAGGTAGGCTAAGCCGTCGAGGTATCGCTAGCGGCGGGGCCGAGCAGCGGCAGACGGATGATGATGCTGGTGCCCTTTCCCTGCACGCTTTCCGCATGCACGGTGCCCCCGTGAGCGAGGACGATGTGTTTGACGATCGAAAGACCGAGGCCGGTGCCGCCGTGCTCGCGGCTGCGCGCTTTGTCGGCGCGATAAAAGCGTTCGAAAATGCGGGGAAGGTCGTCCGCGGGAATGCCCAAGCCGGTGTCTTCAACCCGAATCTCGACATGGTCCCCGCTGAGCGCTGCGCGGACGATCGCATTGCCGCCGGTGTTCGTATATTTGATTGCGTTGTCGATCAGATTGCTCATCACCTGCTCAAAGCGGAATGCGTCGAGCTGAACAGGAGGAATTCCGGGCGCCACGTCGGCGCGAAGCGAGATCTTCTTTTCGGTGCAGCGGAGGGACCAGTTCGCGACTGATTCCTGGATAAACTTGTCGATGTCGACGGGCATGAGTTCGAGTTGCTCGTCACGCGATTCGAGACGCGCGAGGATGAGCAAGTCCTCCACAAGCGCGTTCAGGCGCCGCGAATGTTTGTTCATCACGAGCAGCATCGGATGCGCCTCCTCGGCTGAGAGGTTGGGGCATTCGAGCAGCGTTTCGAGGTAGCCTTGAAAGATCGAAAGCGGTGTTCGCAACTCGTGGGAGACGTTCCCGACGAATTCCTTTCTCACGTCCTCGAGCTTCCGCAGACGCGATATGTCCCGGAAAATCATCACCACGCCGGGCCGCGCCTGGGCGTCCCGCAGCGGGATAGCGCTGACGGAAAAATGCCGCGTCGAGCGTTCGCCGTCGATGGATACGTCGGACTCCTGCGCTTGTCCGGATTCGACTACGGCGTGGATGATTTCCTCGAAGGAGCGTTCGGGAAGAACGCGTGTGAAGCTTTCATTCACCGGATCGACGTTTCCAGCGAAGAGCGTGCGAAACGCCGGATTGACGAACCGGATCGTCTGATCCGTGTCCACCACCACTACGCCCTCGTCCATGCTCCGCAGGATCGTGCGAAGGTTGACCGCCTCAAGGTGCAACTCGTCCCGGGCATCGCGATGACGACAGGCGAGCTTTTCGACGGAGTCCGCGATCGGCTGAAAACGGACGTGGTCGTGGAAATCAACCCGATAAGGTTCGCGCCCTTCCGAAACTTCCGTCAGGAGGTTGTCGAGTCGGCGAAGGTCCGAGAGGAGGTGACTCCGCCAGTACCACCACAGCCCTGCGAAGAAAGTCGCAATGACCAGTGCGACGAGGACGGCGGCGGCAGTCACAAAGTCGCGTTCCCTGAGCGAATCAGCGACCCGCTTCGGCGATGCGGTAGCCGAAACCCCGCACGGTCTCGATGCAGTCGGACGTTTTGCCGAGCTTTTCGCGCAGTCGGCGGATGTGCGTGTCGACCGTCCGGGTGTCGATCGCGTTTTCATAACCCCAGACGTCGTTGAGCAAAGTGTCGCGGCTCTGGACCCGTCCGCGGCGCTCCATGAGCAGCGCGAGGAGTTTGAATTCCGTGGCCGTGAAATCGATGGGTTTGCCCTTGATGAGGACTTCATACCGCGAGCGGTCAATCTGGATGTCTCCGATCCTCAGCATGTCGTCGACCGGTCCGGCGGCGTCGGTGCGCCGGATGACCGACTTCACCCGAAGGACGAGTTCCCGGGGGCTGAACGGCTTGGTGATGTAATCGTCCGCGCCGAGTTCAAGACCGACGATCCGGTCCACTTCCTCCGCCTTCGCGGTGAGCATGATGATGGGAATCAGCTTTGTCGTCTGATCGTTCTTGAGCACTTTGCAGACTTCGAGGCCGGGCATGCCGGGCAGCATCAAATCCAGCACGATCAACGCGGGCAGGGACGAGCGCGCCATGCTGACGGCCGTCGGGCCGTCTTCAGCTTTCAGGACGGTGAATCCGGCGGCCTTGAGGTTGATCGCGACGAGGTTCAGCACATCTTCCTCGTCGTCGGCAACGAGGATTTTTTTGTTCGCGGCTTTGGTCATATCGGACGGCGAAGTCTAGGTGTGCGCCGCGGGGCGGCAAGGGGCGGCGTGTAACATTCCTGTAACACGAACGGCGCCGCCTGAAGCGAGGATTCCCGCCGATCCCCGTCTAGGGCTTCAGTTCCTGGCCGGTGTTCGCGTCGGTGACGGTGAATTTCTCGTGATGGATCGCCGGGTCGCTGCGGAACGACAAACGCCCCGCGTATTTCCGCTCGATGTCGACCAGGAGTTCCTCGTCCTCGGTGCGCAGTCGCTCCAGGATCTTCGGGTGCAGGATGACTTTGATTTCGTGGTGCTCGGGATACTTGCGCATCACCTGATGCAACTCGCGTTGCAACTCGACGCTCATGGTCATCGCGCTTTTGATTTTGCCTCGTCCGTAACAATAGGGGCACGGCTCGAATACGGCGCCGCTGATGCTTTCCTGCGCGCGCTGGCGCGTCATTTCCATGAGGCCGAGCGGCGAAATGGGGAGCACGTGCGTCTTCGCCTTGTCGCGTCGCAGACGGTCGCGCATGCGCTGGTAGACCTGTTGCTGATCCTTGCGGCTCTTCATGTCGATGAAGTCGCCGATGATCAGGCCTCCGATGTTCCGGAGGCGCATCTGGCGGGCCATTTCGTCGGCGGCTTCGATGTTCGTTTGAAGGATCGTTTTTTCGACATCCTTGCCGCCCTTGTTCCGGCCGGTATTGACGTCGATGGCGATGAGGGCCTCGGTTTCGTCGATGACGATGTAACCGCCGCATTTCAGCCAGACCTGCCGGTGAAACGCGTCGTCGATCTGCTTCTGGACGCCGAAACTCTCGAAGATCGGCTGTGCGCCGGAATAGTGCTGAATGCGGCCCGTGGATCGGCGGGAAATCTGGCCGACGAGTTCGCCCATGCGTTTGACGGCGTTCTCGTCGTCGCAGATGACGGCGTCGATTTCATCCGTCAAAAAGTCGCGGACGGTGCGTTCGATCAGGTCCGGCTCCTGGAAGACGCAGGCCGGCGCCGGCTTCTCGGCCATCGCGGCTTCGATCGCCCGCCATTGCTCCACGAGCAGGCCGAGGTCTCGCACGAAATAGCGCGCCCGCTGGCCTTCGCCGACGGTGCGGACGATGACGCCCATGCCTTCCGGCACGTCGAGTTCCTTGAGGATTTTGCGGAGCCGTTCACGCTCTTTCGGGCTCTCGATCTTCCGCGAGATGCCGCTCTGGTCGCTGTACGGCATGAGGACGAGGTATCGTCCGGGCAGGCTCAGATTGGTGGTGATGCGCGGGCCCTTCGTGCTGATCGGACCTTTGGTGACTTGCACGAGGACTTCACTGCCGACGGGATAGATGCTCGGAATGTCCTTGGAGGAGATCCGCTTTTGTTGCTTCTTGCCCGAGGCGCGTTCGACTTCTTCGATACCGCTATCGAGGGCTGCCGGGAGCGCGTCCCAAAAATGGAGGAACGCATTTTTTTCAAAGCCGATGTCTACAAACATCGCCTTGAGCCCGTGCTCGATGTTTTTGACTCGGCCTTTGAAAATGCTGCCGACGATGTTGCGATCGGTTTGGCGTTCGATGCTGTATTCCTCGAGTTGGCCATTTTCGAGGAGTGCGACTCGACGTTCGAGCTTTTCGCAGTTGATGATGATTTTGTTGCCAGTCTGCTTCGGGGCAAGCCCGAGAAGACGTTTTACACGTTCGGTCATGGAAAGAATTTTTGGGTAAACGGTGCTGAACACTTGGGGGTGGATGGAATCAACGACCGCCCGGCCGAAAGGGGGTTAACGGTGGGCGGTTGTTGGAAGGTGGTGGATTGGGCTTTGATTTTGCGCCGAAAAAGCGCTCGAAAAATCCGCGCTTGTCGACTGGTGGTTTTGGTCGCGCCTGTCCAGATCCCACGCGGCCGCCCTGGTCGGCGTCCGCGCGAATATCAGGCCGGGCTGTGACTTGCTTTTCGAGTTTTTTATCCGCCAGATCCGAATGGTCGGCGGTTTCTTCGTCGGGTTTCTGATCGGCGGGGACGATACTCTTTTTGTAGTCCACCATCTCGATCGGACGGAAACTCCCCTTGGCGGGTTCGAGCGGCTCGATGCCTGGATCGTAACCCTTTTCGAGGGATAGCGTTTCCTCCATGATTTTTTGCGCGATCGGCGCGGAGACGCCCCCGCCAGATTTCGCGCCTTGCACGAATACGCACACGGCGATCTTCGGTTGGTCAAAGGGCGCGAATGTAATGAACCACGTGTGGTTGTCTTTCACGCGGACCGTCTTTCCATTCTCCTTCTCCTGCCGCCAAAATTGCGCGGTGCCGGTTTTTCCAGCGACGCTGATTCCTTTAATCTGCGCCTTTTTGCCGGTTCCTTCAGCCACGACCCGGCGCATGCCTTCGCGGACGATGTCGATCTGCTGGCCGCTGATACCGGTTGCATGCAGGTCGGCGCGCAGGTTGGCCTCGTGCGGCGCGTAGAGTTGGCCGGTTTCATCCTTCGCGTCTTGGCCTTCCGGGGTGAGCACCCGGTAGATGAGCTTCGGGTTGTAACAGGTGCCGCGATTGGCAATGGCGGAGGTGGCCATCGCCATTTGGAGCGGTGAGGCTTCCACGGCACCCTGGCCGATGGAGACGTTGGCAGTGTAACCTTCGCTCCAGCGTTCGTTCGGGCTGACTTGCGCGAGCCACTTCGGTCCCGGGATGAGGCCGCTGCTTTCGCCGCTGAGCGGCACGTTCGTTTTCTGGCCGAGGCCGAGGGAGTCGGCGATCGCGAGGATGTTATCGATCTTCGCCTTATTTCCCCACTGGTAGAAAAAAGCATTGCACGACTGCTTGAGCGCGTCGGGCAGTGTGAGATTCCCGTGCGGGGCCATGTGCTGCGCGGTCACCCAGCACATCATGTATTTCGCGCCGTAGGTGACGCCGCCGGAACAGTTGAGCACCATTTTCGGATCGAGTCCTGCGCGCAATCCGGCAAGCGCGGTGACGGTCTTAAACGTGGAGCCCGGCGCGTAACCCTGGATCGCGCGATTGGTGAGCGGATCGGTGTCGTCGTCGTTGAGTTTTCCCCAATCCGCCGTCGAGATGCTCGGGATGAAGCTGTTCGGGTCGTAGCTGGGCACGGAGGCCATCGCCAGGATTTCACCGTTGTTTGGATCGACCACGACTGCTGCGCCGCGCCCGATGCCGGCACTGCGCAGGGCGCGTTCGGCGATGAACTGAATCCGCGCGTCGATGGTGAGGTAGACGTTGTTGCCAGGCTTCGGTGGCACGTTTTTGATCTCTTCCTCGATGACGCCTTTGACGCTCCGCTGGAGGACGCGTACGCCGGGTGTCCCGCGGATGGCCTTGTCGAGATAGAGTTCCACTTGGGATTTTCCCTCCACGTCGGGCTGGTAAAACGTGTAGTCCTTCACGTCCGGCAGGCGGTCGATGTCGTTTGGCGCGCCGACGTAGCCGAGGAGATGGGCGGCGAGCGCCTTGTAGCGGTATTCGCGGACGGGGCGGATGGCGAGTTCGACTCCCGGCAGACCGACGTTGTGCTCGGCAAAACGCGCGATCGTTTTGAAGTCGAGTTCCTCGAGATAGGTGAAGGGAACTTCGGTGTCGTTGCGGTAGTGCTTCCGCAAGCGCTCGGAGTTGTAGTCCTTCGCGAGGTCGAGTTCTTGAAGCGAGGGGATGATGCTCGTGTTGACGATTTGCACGATGTCCGCCTCGTTCTTTTCCGTGAGCATCTGGCGGACAGGCGCCTTGTATTTCGTCACCGGCACCCATTTGTTCTGCTGCTTGAAGCCCTTCACCATCGCGGGCAGGTAAAAGTCGACTTCGTAACTGGCGCGGTTGGCTACGAGGGTGATCCCATTCCGATCACGGATCTCGCCCCGAACCGATGGAACGCGGACGGTGACCTGCGAGCGATTGGCGATCTTCTTCGCCCAATACGGCCCGCGTGCGACCTGCTCCCACCACAGCTTCGCGATCAAGGCGCCGAGCGCGCACAGGATGAGGATCGCCATGAAAAAAATGCGCCACTCGACTCTGGGACCGCGGCGGATGGGTTGAAGCGTCGGGGCCATGTTAACGTTTTAACCCGTCGCGCTCCGGCTGTGGGTCGTAGCCCGTGAGGGCGGCGAGGTAGTTAAACAGGAAGAAGACCAGCGGTGAAAGGAAGGCGGCAACGATGCCGGCGCCGCCAATGCGCCACCAGATGTCGTGATTAAAGATGAATTGAACCGGCTGCCGACGGATCGTGAGCATGAGATACTCTGCTAACACCAGGGCCGAGGTGCAAAAGCCTGTGAGCAGGCAGTGGATTTCCCAGCGACCCCGTTGGAAGAGTGGACGAAAACCATTCATGATCGCGCCAAGGGCGGCGTACAGCACGATGGACCAACCTGCGGAAACTTCCACTGCACCGTCCACATATTGAGTAGACAGCGCGTCCCACATCAATCCGCCTACGAAGGCAAGTGCCAGCATCCCGGCGACCGGCATCGCCAGCGCACCGTAAAACATCACGATCGGCATGAGCATGACGCGCGCGTGAATGACCGGCAGCGGCCCGATGAAATGCTGCACGACCAGCGCAACAAACATGCTGATGAGGAGGACGCCGAAGAAGATCATTTGGTGTCGCTGACGACGACGAACACGTCTTCGATGGTGGACAGATCGACTGCCGGGATCAGCGTGGCGTAGCCGTCCAATTCGCGCACTTTGTAATCGCGTACCGCGCCGACCAAGACGCCTGGCGGGAAGACGCCGCCAACGCCGGATGTGTAGACCTTTTGGCCCGGCGTCAGGTTGGCTTGTTTGGATAGAAAATTCAGGCTGATGACGGGCATGCCTTGGTTCGAGAGTCGCTCTCCCTTGATGATACCCTGCTCGCGTGTGCCCTCGATGCTGGCAGCCACTTTGCAATTTTCGTCGGCGATCAAAATGACAGTCGCGGAGTGCTTGGAGACTGAGCGCGTCTTGCCCACGAGGCCCTCCTCGGTAAGGACTGGCTGATCTTCCTCGATCAACTCGTCGGACCCGCGGTCGATGGTGATCGTTTGATACCATGTCGATGCATCGCGCGCGATGACGCGGGCCGGCATCAGCTGGAATACGGAGCGCTCACGGTAACCGAGCGCATTTCGCAACCGGTTGTTTTCGGATTCGAGGCCGCGGAGCGTTTGGTTGGTGGCGCTCAATTCCTTGTTCGCGATGCTCAATCGCTTGGTGTCTTCCTCGAGCTGCTTGAGGCTTTTGAGACCGTCGCGCATTTCCGTGTATTTGCGGTCGAGGCCGGAGCCGTGTTTGAGGAAAGGGGAAATGATCCCCAGAAATCCGGCTTGCAAACGTTGCGTGGTGCGGCCCTGCCCGAGCACAAGAAAGGTGATCGTGACGAGAATCACAAACACAATGACCGCCAGCACGTTGAGACGCTGCTTCATGGCATCAGCTCGCTGCGTGACCTCGCGATACGGCGATGCGTGCCCCGCTCGCCGTGGTGTTTCGCGTCGCCCGACTTTCTCTCATGACGCGGAGTTAGTTTGCCCAGCGCGAGTCGCTCGTTGCCACCTGGCGCAGGAATTTGATCTCGCTGAGAGCGCGTCCGGTTCCTTCCGCGACGGCGCTGAGCGGATCCTCGGCTACGTGAACCGGGAGTCCTGTTTCTTCGGTGAGCAAACGATCGAGTCCGCGCAAAAGCGCCCCGCCGCCAGCGAGCACGAGCCCACGATCGACAAGGTCTGCGGAAAGTTCCGGCGGGCAGCGTTCGAGGGTCACCCGTACGGAATCGACGATCGTCGAAATTGGTTCGAGCAGCGCCTCGCGCACTTCCTGCGAGGTGATGGTTAATGTTTTGGGGAGACCGGCCACGAGGTCGCGGCCTTTCACTTCCATGGTCGTCTCCTTTTCGATCGGATAAGCCGATCCAATCTTGATCTTGATATCTTCCGCCGTCCGCTCGCCGATCATCAGGTTGTAGGCGCGCTTCATATACTGGATGATTGCCTCGTCCAGTTCGTCGCCAGCCACGCGGACGCTGCGGGAGAAAACGATGCCGCTCAACGAGATCAAGGCGACTTCAGTAGTGCCACCGCCAATGTCGATGATCATATTCCCCGCCGCATCCTGCACCGGCAGTCCGCACCCGATCGCGGCCGCCATCGGCTCCTCGATGAGGTGAACTTCCCGTGCGCCGGCGTGCAGCGCGGATTCCTTCACCGCGCGTTTCTCGACTTCGGTGATGCCGGATGGCACCGCGATGACGACCCGCGGTCTCGGCCGGAAGAAAGTGCGTTTGCCGTGCACCTTTTGGATGAAGTGGCGCAGCATCGCCTCGGTGATTTCAAAGTCGGCGATGACGCCGTCCTTGAGCGGCCGAATGGCCACAATGTTGCCAGGCGTGCGCCCGAGCATTCTCTTTGCTTCGTCGCCCACCGAGAGCACGCGATTGGTGCCTGCCGCGACGGCTACGACCGACGGCTCCCGAAGGACGATGCCGTGGTCTTTCACGTAGACGAGGGTGTTGGCGGTTCCTAGATCAATGCCGATGTCGTTGGAAAACAGCCCAAATAGTCCATTAAACATTCAAATTCTTCTTCAGGGTAAGGTGTTGTGCGTCCGAGAGTTCGACAGCGCTGCGGTTTCACCGGATAAGTCGTTCCCCGGTGTTGTAAATTACGCCGCTGCTCCGCCGAAAAGTGGAGACATTTATGCGTGCTCACCGACAGGGTAAAGAGAAATCGCCGCCTTTTAGTGAATCGTCGGGGTCAAAATCGGGCGGAGGGTGTTGAATTGCTCGGCGGTTGATTTCCGCTTCGCCTCGCCGGGCGTGCGGATATAGTCCGCAGACTACCATGCCCGCCGATTCGTTCGTTCACCTTCATC
>JAYTDO010000054.1:0-3963 GCA_043735935.1 Chthoniobacteraceae bacterium | reverse complement strand
GATCGCCGACTTGGGCCGCTCGCTGTCGCCGATCGGCTTGGCTTCGAATCGGTCGGCTGACTCCTGTGTGACGTGGTTGTCGAAATACGTCTGGCGCGTTTGGATGATGTGCCGGCGCAGGCCGTTCAGCGGTCGAGGCGGCGCATGGTGGTACTGGCCCTTCTCGAAGTTATAGGTGAAGGCCTCGACGCCCTTGTCATGGTCGAACAGGCCGATCAGCACCGACTGTGCGTCGAACACATCGCGCACCTTGTCGCCCACCAACTTGTGGATCGCCAGCACGTCGAGCTTGGAGGCCAGCGCCGCCTGCACGCTGTTGACGATGGCCAGCTCGGCGGCGCGCTGCTCGCTCTGCTTGAACAGCCGCTGGGTCTCGTCGAACAGGCGCGCGTTCTCCAGCGCCACGCTCATGCTCGCGGCCAGGGTTTCGAGCAGGCGCACATCGGCTTCGCTGAAGGCGTCGAAGCGATCGACGTTCTGGATGCTCAGGTATCCCTTGACCTCCTGCCCGACCACCATCGGCGTGAACAAGACCGCCCCGTGGCTCGCGAAGGCTGGCGTGGCCTTGCCCGCCGGGCAGCTCGACGCCGTGCTCGCGCTGGAAAAGATGAAGGTCACGCATCTCACCGAAGTCCCCGGGCGCATCGCCTTCTTCGCCACCGAGGACTTTCCCTACGACCCCGCCGCCGTGGAGAAAACGCTCCGTAAGCCCGGCGCGCTCGACCGCATCGCGCAACTCGCCGAGTGCTACGCGGCGCTCGACGTTTTCGACGCCGCGACGCTCGAAGCGAAGCTCAAGGAACTAGCGGCGACGCTCGGGGTGAAGCCCGCCGAGTTCATCCATCCCGCGCGCGTGGCGGTGAGCGGGCGCAGCGTGGGGCCGAGCCTTTACCACATGCTCGAACTGCTCGGCAAAGTCCGCGTCCTCGCGCGCCTCGCGCGGACGCGGGCGCAGTTCGCGGTCTGAGTTTTTTTGGTTCACGAAAGGCACGAAAGGACACGAAAAAGATGACGGTCACGCTCCGAAAACTTTCGTGTCCTTTCGTGCCTTTCGTGGACCCAATCCGATGAAAGCCGTTTACACGCTCGCGGATTTGCACGCCTGGGAAGCCGTGACCGCGGACGAGCCGGTGCCGCTGCGGCTCGCGGTGCTGGGCGATCCGGTGGCGCATTCCGCGTCGCCGCAGATGCACAATGCCGCGCTCGCCGAATGCGGCATCGCGGCGCGCTACTGCCGGCTGCACCTTCGCCCGGAGGAGTTTGCCGACGCGCTGCGGATGCTGGCGGGCCAAGGATTCATCGGCGTGAACTGCACCATCCCGCACAAAGCCGCCGCGCTCGCCGCGGTCGATGAGGCAGACGAAAACGCGCGCCGCGCCGGTGGCGTGAACACCATCGTCTTCGGCGCGGATGGAAGGCTGCGCGGTTTCAGCACCGACGGCCCCGGCCTCGCCCGCGCGGTGCGCGAGCAGCTCGGCGTGGAGCTGCGCGACATGCGCGTGCTCGTCCTCGGCGCGGGCGGCGGCGCGGGCCGCGCGGTGGCCATGCACTGCGCATCCTCCGGCGCGCGCGGACTCACGTTGATCAACCGCAGCGTGGAAAAACTCCAGCCGCTCCGCGACGCCATCGCCGCCTTTTACCCGCGCGAATCGCTCGCCCTCGCCCCGTGGGACGACGCCGCGCTCGCCCGTGCGCTCGACACTTCCGACCTCATCGTGAACTGCTCCGCGCTCGGCATGAAACCCGACGACGCCTCGCCCATCCCCGCCGCGCTGCTCTCCCCGCGGCATCTGCTCTACGACACCATCTACACCGCCGCGCGCACCCCGCTCATGCGCGCCGCCGACGCCGCCGGGGCGCGCTCGGCCAACGGCCTCTCGATGCTCCTCCACCAGGGCGCGCTCTCCTTCGAGCACTGGTTCCACCGCCCCGCGCCGCTCGAAGTCATGCGCGCCGCGCTCACCATGCACGCACCGTAGCGCATGCGGGGGAGGATCAGGATTGCGGGTGCGGCGCCCGCTACGGCTCGCGGTGCAGGGCGGTGATCAAACTTCATCCACCTTGCTCGCGCCTAAATCCGCCAGCACCTCTCTGTAACCGATGAAACTAGGCGCAGGAAATAATGTCCAAGCTGAGGGCTTCTTCACGAATCCCCGCACCGATCTGTTTTTTAAGATCCTCGATTTGTGCGAACTGCGCCGCCATCAGCCCAGTTTCAACGAGGCATCGCTTGATCTGCCACCAGCCCGCATCCCAATGCTCAACTTTGTATTTGGTAGTGGGCAGGTCTTTGAACTCACGGAAAAAAGTTTCGTAGATTTCACGGCCAACCCCCCAAAGCTCGGTCTCCTCGGGTCCGAGTTTTTGGGCGACAAGCCAGTCGGCGATGAAGCGGTCGGCACCGTCGTCAGCGAGAGAGCGAATGATGTCGGAGTCGGAGATTTTCCACTTTTTCAGGACGGACAATTTGAAGGGGAAAAAGTGGTTGGTGATTTGAAACGTCTTGCCCTTGTAGGCGACATTTCGCAGGGAAGCGGTCTGATTCGAGTCGGCAAACAGGCTCCAGACAGCGCAGCGTCGCACGAAGCCTGCGCTCGGGTTTTTGGTGGGCTGGAGGAATTGGTCGCGGTCGTTGACCCAAGTTTTTCGGACGTTCTTCCTGACGGCGTGGACTATCATCGCCTTACCAAAATTTTCCGGCACGACGGACAGCGCGCCCGCGCTCACATACGGGCCGGAGAGCAGCGCGACGTTGTTATGATGTTGCACGTCATTGCCGTTGCACATGAGCGAGGCGAGAAAGCCTTTGGCGATGCGGTTACGAACATCCGTGTTTTCGCTTTTCACGGAAATCGCGCTGCCGAACGGCGGAAAAATCTCCGTGGCCGGAGGGCGCTCGATCCATTTGTTCAAGAACCGCGAGCGATGCTCGGCGACGATGAGCTTGCGGGCGATTTTGCTCGTGTCGTCGTCCAACACGGTGACTTCAAGCTTCTGCATTTCAAGCTTTTTGGGCTTTGCCAAATCCCAGACGAGGAAGCCGATGGGAAAGGCGTTCGCCTGATTCGGGCCGGAGAAATTTGCGGACGAAAACACGAAGCCATCCCGAAATGAAAACTGGAAAACTTTGTCGCGGAATTTCTGGTCGTTGTTGGAATTGACGTATTTGAGCGTCGAGAAAAGGCCGAGATGGGTCTGCTTGCCCGCAAACTCCTGCCGGATGCGAAAAAGGAATTGCGCGAACAACTCGCGTGAAACCTCACCCATGCCCCACTCGTGCATGAGCGTGCGAACTTTCGTAGTGCTCACGCTTTTCTTGCTCTCGCCGGAGTAGCCCGCTTTCTGCGATGTGGCGAAGGGAGGGTTGATGAAGATGATCCATTTGATCTCTGGGTTCGCCAGATCGCGTACGAGATTTACAGGCATTTTGCCGCCTTTGGGAAAAAGTGGTTGCTGGTCAAAGACGGCCTCCACGTCATCGTTGAGGTAGTCGTATTGAAACACCGTCGCGCCGGGAAACACGCGCTTGCAGTGCTGCGTGTCTACATCGTCAAGGGTCGAGAGGTAGATGCTCGGGTAAGCGTCCGCGGGGAGGAACCATTCGAGATTTCCCGTGCCAGCGGCCATGTCCCAGAGGCGGTAGTTTTTCGTCCACCACTTCGCGCCGACGACCTTTTCGAGATAGCTGTGGGCCTTCCGTGCAAATGAAACGGGCGTGAAAAACTCGCCAGTGAAGCGGCGGATCGGGTCTTCGGTCAGGCGGTCAACCTTGGCGAGGATGTTTCGGATCGCTGCGGGGTCGGTGACTTTTTCGTAGTTCGACCAAAACCATTCGTACTCTTTCGGCAGGATTTTCTTCGCCCTCCTTTCATCTGGGCCGATAAGGAAAACGACCTTGTTGTCGTCGCGATCATAGACCGATCGTCCCTGCTGGATGTCGCACAAGAAATAGCGCGAGGATTT
>JAYTDO010000053.1:0-2810 GCA_043735935.1 Chthoniobacteraceae bacterium | reverse complement strand
CCCGACCCCGAAAAGTTCTTCCCCACCAAGGTCCGCATGACCCTCATCCAAGTCTCCGCCGGCGCAAAATACGACCCCAAGCTGGTGCCGAATCTGCCGCCGGCAAGAGACAAGAAGTAGGCGGACGCACAAGGAACCGCACCAGCGACTCCCTCGGTGGCTTGGTGCGCGCCCGTCACGGCTCGTACGCGCCCGGCTTCTCGAAATCCTCGCCGCGCATCGCCTCCAGCCGGCGACGATCCTCGATCGGCAGCGAGCCGAGGATCTCCTCGCGTGCCTGGCACCACTGCGCCAGCAGCGCCGCCTCCCTCGTCCGCTGTACCGGTGAAAGCCGCGCCCAGCGTTCCGGCGGCCATTGCTCCCGATATAGTCCGCACGCCGCCGCACGGAAATTCCGGTGGCGCACCAGCTTTGCCCTCTCCTCCTGGATCAGCAGCAGCACATCCTCCGTCTTATCTTCCGATTGCGGATTGGCGTTCAGGAGTTCTAAGGCGCGGGCTCCGGCCGCCTCCAGCCGCTCCGCGTCGCGCATTTGTTGTTCACCTCCTTGCGCACGAAGTTGAGCCACCATCCTCTTCATTTCCGCCATCTTTGCTTCGATCGGCGCCTTCCTGAGCGCCGCATCGGTCTCCTCCCGGCGGTCGTAGAATTCTTTCACCTCCTTCACCCCCGCATTGATCCGGGCCACGAGCACGACGATCTCAGGCTCACCACCCTCCACCCGGCCTTCCAGCACGGCGATCAGCTTCTCGTATTCCGGCAAGAGACCGCTCACATCCATCCCATCCGCGCGTACCTTATCCGCGTCCTCAGAGATTTCAGCGTAGGCCCTGCGAATGTCCGCCAGGAGCTTCTCATGCCGGATGGGTTCAGGATTCATGGGCTGGGGCGGGACGCTCAGGCCAGCACCAATCCGTGCGGGACCATCGGCGTGAAATCATCCCGATTGCTGGTCGCCAGCGGCGCTTGGACGCGGATGGCAACGGCAGCGATGCAACAGTCCGCGTAGCTCTTGGATCGCCGGCCCGTGAGATTGAAAAATTCCGCCGCCTTCTCGGCATCGGCGCGTTCGAGTGCCTCGGCATCGGGGAAAAAACTTCGCGCGAGCGCCTCGGCCGCGGGAGACAGCGGCCCGCAGGGGAACTCGCCCCAAGCGAGCGCGCTGATTCCCAGCGTCTCGCCCGCACCCAGCCAGCCCACGAGTTGCGCTTCCTGCGCACTGCCGGGCACGAGCGCATCAATCAGGAAGTTCGTGTCGAGGTGGATCACGGCGCGCGTTCGGGTGAGCCACTACCGCCGTGCATCCGCCACCGCATCTTTCCACGCCGCCGCACCTTCCGCCGTCAGCCTCACCTCCTCCTGCAACTGTCGAAACACCTCGAGAGCCTCGGGCGTTGTCGCCGTCGGCTTGTGTGCATCTATCCCTTCCGTTGCCACGTCGTCCCGATGATATCGACCCGGTTGCGAAGGCAGCGAAGGCGACAAGCGGATGTATTTGTCTTCAATTCGCGAGAGGACCATCAGGCCCGAAAAACCAAGGGCCGCGGCAGCCAGGACATTGATTGCTCCGGCGATGCGGCTGGTCGCAACCAATTGGTCCATCTGATCGTCGTTCGCGGAGGCACCGTGGGCGAGCGGATGCCTATGCGCTTTCCAAGCCTCAAGTGCTGCGGACATCTTTTCTGGAGGCAATCGAAAGTGATCCACAAGTTGGGCATACTTGTCTGCCGGTCGCAACGGTCGGGCACTCTGAAGCAATCCGATGAACCTCTTCCATGAATCCGCCATCTTGGCTGGCTGCTCGACACTATTCGCGCGCTCCTTCACAAACTCAACCAAAGTGGACTTAGCTTCCTCAAACTCTGTGCGGTCTGATGAGGCCTTCTCGCCACAAAAGTGCTGATGTAAAAAGCTGACAAATCCTTCGAGCACGGCGCACAGTCCTAAAGTGCCCACTTGAATTGGTGTTTCATCAGCCGCTGCCTCTCGAGTAAGAAAAAGATAGTTATCGAATTGTTCCGAGTACGAGTCCTCGCGTAGGAAGCACTCGACTGCCTTACCGATAAGCACCGTGGGATCGGAGCCATTTGAGGAAGTAGTCTGTGTAAGCGGCGTGTAGATGTTGGCCGAAACCTTGCGCGGTGCAGTGGCATACTCCAAGCAGTTGCCAATTCCGCGGTCGATGATCTCCCATTGTGGCCAAGTATGGCATCCATGGACGAATGCGAGAGCTCGGTAGAGTGCCAGCGACATACGATCCATTTCGCCAACACGCGCATCGGCACCTTCTCTTAGCCTTAAATGGATGTCACAATCCTCGCCTCGCTGGATCAACCCATACTCGAAGTCGCCCACCTTTCCCCTAAGCGTGTTGCGTTTGGTGTGGCTCGACTCTCCGAGGAAAGGATTCTTTTCGACCGTCACCGTCATTTCCTCACACCAAACAAGTTTGTAATCGGTCAATCGCGCATTGACGTAACCTCGCCGAGGCGTGGTGCTCGCTTCCTTCCCAGAATTAGCAGCTTGAATTACGGCCTCCCGAAGCTGCCCCGCGTCAAACGGAGCAGTTAGGTGGTGAACTCGGTCGCAATGAAAGTGACCGCCGCGAACCACGAAGCGAGCTTGGTTCATATTGTGTTGGTGCGGCAAACTGAGCGTCCAAAACGGAACCTGATCCTCAATGATTCCGCCGATTTTCCAAAACTGCTCTCGCGTTGGCGCAGTTGTTGGAGTTCGAAGGGTATGAAGTGCGCATCGCTACCAGCGGAGCAGAGGGGCTCGCCGCGTACGAACAGTTTCGCCCGCAACTG
>JAYTDO010000052.1:0-1903 GCA_043735935.1 Chthoniobacteraceae bacterium | reverse complement strand
CGATGAAATCGTACACGGACATGTCTTCGGAATCGGCATTCGCGCTCACGCGGGTCCAGAGTTCGTCGCCCCAGTAGACGGCGAGCGACGTCGGCACCGACGACTCCGACCAGCGGTGATCCCATCCGCGCAACACGGCGATCTGCGCGGATAGCGACGCCTTGCGCGGATCGGAGGGCGCGAGCTCGTCATACGAGGCCAGCAACGTCGGTATCAGATCGGCGAAGGCGGGGAGCCACGTATCGTACGCGGCCTCGATGAGTGTCGGAAGCGTGAAATCAGTGCGCGCCTGGAGGACCCGCATGGCGTGGATCCCGCGCGGATTTTCCTCGTACCTGTCCATGTATGACGGAAAGCGGTCGCGCCGCGGACTGTCGGTGCCGGCGGCCGAATAGGGCCAGTTGTTGGTGTTGTAGAGCCATCCGCCCGCCGGATTGATGACGAGGGGACTCTCGTCGATCGAATGGATTCCCTTCCACTCCGTTGCGGGGTCGCTTCCATCCACCGGTCGCGACCAGTCGAACCGGGTATCACGCCGAGGGACGAAGTTGGCGTGGAAGTAGGCAATGTTTCCGTCGGCGTCGGCGTAGATCGTGTTGTTGGACGAGTTGGTGTGCAGCTCCATCGATGCCCGAAAGTCGGCGATGCCACGCGCCTTGGTCCGCGTGAACGACTGGGTCAGTGCCTTGAGCGGCTCCTGCATCAGTCGGACGCTCACCCACTTTCCATCGGCGTCACGAACGACGGGGCCGTGATGGGTGCGGTAGACGGTGAATTCCTTTCGCGCCATGCCCGCCCGCGTTCGGAAGGGCACGACGACGCGTGTCGCCGTGACGGGCCGTGTCTCCGTGCCGAATCGATACGTGTACTGGTCGCCGGATCGCTCCACCGTTTCGGCATACTCATCGATGGCGTCCGCGCCGCTGGAGGTGTGCATCCAGCCCGCGCGCTCGTTGAAGCCCTGATAGACGAAGAACTGTCCCCAGGTGACCGCCCCGTAGGCATTCAGTCCTTCCCCGCTGGTGACTTGCACCTCCGAGCGAAAGAAGAACGACGTGTGCGGATTGATCAGCAGCAGCGCGTGACGGTTGGCCGTGTTGGCGGGAGCGATGGCGAACCCGTTCGAGCCCGACGGTTCCCCGGGATGTGCGGCGGGCTCCGCGCGCACTCGGCCCATCGTGCGCTTGCCATAGAACGCCTCCAGCTGGCGGAGGGAGATCGTCTCGATGTCGCCTCCGATGCTGCCTTCGCTGAAAGTGAGGGCCATCCACGGCTCGAACCGCGTGATCACACGCGGCTTCACCTGCTTGTGCGTTGCGAGGTAGTAGTTCAGTCCGTCGGCCCAGGCGATCATGAGAGATTTCAGCCAGGGCGGACTCACGGCGTACTGGGCGCGGATGCTGTCCGGATTGACGAAGAGCTTCATCCGCAGGTCGCGATAGATCGCGGTGCTGCCCTCTGCCTCCGCCAGGCGGCCCATCGCGTTGAGGTAGTTCGTCTCGATGCGATTGAAGTCGTCTTCGGCCTGCGCGTACATCAGGCCGAACACCGCGTCGGCATCGGTGCGGCCGCGCACGTGGGCGATGCCATGATCGTCACGCGTGATCGTGACCTCGCGCGCCTGGCGCGTCCAGCGAGCAGCGTCGGGATCCGCCGCATCGAGCGGAGCGCACGAGAGCGAGAATGCGGCGAGCAGCAGTGCGAGCTTCGTCATGACGGGGGCTATGGGGGAAGGCGCAAGATGACGCAGGAAATGCCGCTTCACCAGACGTCGCGATCGACGGTGCGCGAGGATGGCCGGCGCGCGCCGCTCTCGCGGCTTACCAACGGAATCGACCCGGCGTACGTTGTGCTCTCGACCCGAGGAGTCGCATGAGGAAAGCATGTCTCGCCGTCGCGCTCG
>JAYTDO010000051.1:0-3160 GCA_043735935.1 Chthoniobacteraceae bacterium | reverse complement strand
GATCTGCATCCTGCTCGCCGTCGGCTGGAAACGCCGACGCATCTTCCGCATGATCCTCCTCGAATCCGCGCTGCTCGGCTTCCTCGGCGGCATCGGCGGTGTGCTCATCGGCGTGATCGGCGTGAAAGTGCTCGAAACCACTCCCGCGCTCCGCGGCCTGCTGGAGGCTGACTTAAACCCGACGCTCCTCGCCACGGCTGTGGCCATCGCCGTCGTCGTCGGAATCATCAGCGGCGTGTATCCCGCGTGGCGCAGCTCGCGCCTCTCGCCCAGCCACGCCTTGCAAGGCTGACATCCTGCAACACGATCGCGCGCGATTCCTTTTCACATGAAACTTTCCCCAACCACCCGAGCCCTCGCCACCATTCTCGCGCTCGCCCTTTTCACCCCGCTCGCCCACACCGCCGACGCACCCGCTGCGCTGTCCGCGAAGGATCTCGCCGCCCGACTCAGCGCGGGAATGGAGGACGGCAATTCGTTCATCCGGATGCGGCTGGAAAAAGGCGGGCCGAAGGAAACCCTCCAGCTCCAGATCAAGCAACGCCGCACGAAGAATTCCACCGAGGTCGTTTACCAAGTGCTGTGGCCGAAGGAGCGCAAAGGCGAATCCGTCCTCCTCCGGAAATCCGGCACCCGCCCCGCCAGCGGCGCGCTTTTCACCCCGCCCAATACCGCCCGCACGCTCGACGCCGGCGACATGAAAGAGCCGCTCTTCGGCAGCGACCTGACCTACGAAGACGTCGTGGACAATTTCTTCGCGTGGGACCAGCAAGCCCTCATCGGCACCGAGGAAGTGGACGGCGTCGCCTGCCAAATCCTCGAATCCAAACCCGGCAAAAGCGGCCATTCGAGCTACGGCAGCGTGCGCAGTTGGATCGACCTCCGCCGCCTCGTTCCGATGCGCGTCGAGAAATACTCCACCGGCAACCAACTCCTCCGCCGCATCGACACCACCCGAGTCGTCAGTGTCGATGGCCGCCAAACCCCCGCGAACCTCACCATCCGCCGCCCCGGCCAGACCTCATCCACGACCATGGACGGCTCGAAGCTCAAACACGACGTCATTTACACCGACGCGGAATTCACACCCGAAGGGATCAAAGAAGCGACAACCCCGCGCTCCGCACCGGAGTAGTCGCCCGGTCAGATCTGCTCGAATGTCCCGAGAGTATCGCTGAATCCGCCATTGGTTGTGCTTGCCCCGGTATGGCGGACACCCTGAGGGGCGGAGGATGGAATGAACGACCATGAACAAAAACAATCACGAGAAGAGCGCGAGGGTGACGGAGGCGGTGGAACCAAAACAGTGCGAAGAAGCGTTCAAACGCGAGGCCGTGGAGCACTAGTTGCGGAGCGGCAAAAGCGGGACGCAGATCGCCAAGGAGATGGGGATCAGCTACCCAAGCCTCAAGGAATGGAGGCGCCCGCTAAGGTGGTGACGCCGTGCCGCAACGGAGTGATTTGGAAGCCGAGAGCCGCGCGCTGCGAGCCGAACTGGCGCGGGTGCGTGAGCAGCGCGACATATTAAAAAAACGCTGAGCATCCTCTCGGAAGTGCCGCGGCCCGCTACGAAGGCATCGAAGCCACCCGCCCGCCAGGCTGCTCTATCACAGTGATCGCGGCGTCCAGTATGCCTGTGGCGACTTCCGTGCCGCTCTCGCAGGGGCCCGGCTCGTCGCCAGCATGAGCCGCAAGGCCAACTGTTACGACAACGCCACCATGGAATCATTCTGGAGCAGCTTCAAACGCGAGTGCGCCGATGAAATCTATCCCAACCGTCGCGCTGGCACGGCCGCCGCCTTTGACTACATCGAGAAAGTCCCGGCGGATGGTTTCGGCTGTGTCCAAAATCAGTTTCCGCGCGTTCAGGGCTTCCTCGATGCCGTCAGGCGTCTCGCCAGGGGTGACGTATTTATGAAGCGTCATGGCGTCGAAATAGTGCTCGGCCATCAGCGGCTGATTCCAAGTGCCGTTCGAGGCTTCCTGCTAGGTGACGTTGACGGAAAGCTTCACTTCCGGCGCCACTGCTTTGAGCGCAGCCGCGTGAGCCTTCGTCACCTCGATATACTTCTGCACATCGCTGACCGCATTGCTCCGCTGGTTCTTCCAAAAGATTTCATTCCCCAACCCGATCCACTTCACATCAAAACTCTTCGCGCGCCGGTCGAGCAAGCGGCGGACGCCTTTCGCCGGGCTGTCGTAGTTGATGTTCCAGACAAAGAGGACATCGAACTTCAGCTCCTGATGCAGCGCGTGCAGACCGGCGAATCCATAGCGCAGCTCCGGATGCTTTTCGAAACCGCTGCGATACTCGGTCTTGTAGTCGTCATACATCCGCCGCCCGTCCACTTCCCAGTCATAGGGGTTCGCCCACACGCCATGCGGTCATCTTAGCGAAGTGGGTTTGAGCCACCGGATGAGCTTCTGCGCGTCCGGGTTGTTGTAGCCGACCATCCCATACTGCCCCTCCGGCCAGTTGCAGTTCAGACCCAGCAGCAGGTTGTTCAACGGTGTCTTCACCTTCGTGTTCACCTTGATCGTCGCGCTGAGTTCGGAGGGTCAGTCGTGGGGATAGGTGACCTCGGCACCGGCGGGGAACGTGGTGCAGAGAAAGATCGCGCGGACCGCGTTCAAGAAGACGGCTCGACGCAGCTTCGGCAAAGGTGCGTAGAGCTTCATGGGCGTGTGTCGTTTAAAAAGCGCGTGTCAGGGAGTGGTGAATCGGTAGAAGCGAGCCGGGTAGCTGCTCGCGGCGGTGTCCTGGATCACGAACGGGCTGGCGGTCACTGTGCCGCTGCCCAACTGCGTCCACCCGCCGCCCGGCAGCGACAGGTCGGTGCTGGCCCACACCCGGTAGGGCACCCCCACTGCTCCGGTCGCCGTCATGGAGATGCGTCCGTCCGGAAGCCTGGCGATCTGTGCGACCGACGGGGCGGCGACGGCGGTGATGTTCAGCGCCGCGGCGGAGGTCGCGATGGGAGCGGTGCCGGCGGCAAACTGGACATTGGCCTGCACGTTGCCCCCGGACACGGACGAGACGGCCTGGCCTCGATAGGAAAGCTGCGAGCCTTCGCCGAGGTAGAGGGAAGCCGTCGCGTTGCCGGTGTCGTTGATGACCGCGAAGCGTCCGGTGAAGGAAAGTCCAATGGAGGCATCGGTG
>JAYTDO010000050.1:0-17158 GCA_043735935.1 Chthoniobacteraceae bacterium | reverse complement strand
GCTCCTCGCCCGTTGAATCAATTCGATCTCGTAGCCCTCGGGCGCATCGACGAATGCGATGATGCTGCCGGAGCTGGTGCGAGTGGGGCCGTCGGAAAGAGGGCAGCCCTTTGCGGCGGCATGACGCGCGAATGCCTCGATGTCATCGACCTCAAAAGCAAGGTGCGTGATGTCGTTGCCAACATTGACTGGGCCGCTGCCGTCAAATTTACAGATCTCGATCGTTTCTTCGCTGCCCGGCGCCTTGAAGAAGACCAATTCCGAACCGCGGGGCGAACTGTGACGACTGACTTCGGCGAGGCCGAGCACGTCCCGGTAGAATGCGACCGTCCTTTCGAGATCGGTCACTCGGTAGCGGGTATGGAGCAGGCGTTTAACCATCGGTAATTGAGCAGACGATTTTGGATTTTGGATTTGCCGCAGAGGATCGCGGGGCCATTCTCTAATCCCCCCAACCGAAAATCCAAAATCTAAAATCCAAATTCCGATGATTACCCTCGGCATCGACAGCGGCACGCAAAGCACCAAAACCATCGCCCTCGACCTGGAAAAGGGGGTCATTCTCGCGTCCGCATCACAAGAGTACGGGATGATCGACGGCCTGCCGCCGGGCCATCTCGAGCAGGATCCGCAATCGTGGATCGACGCCGTGGACGCGACGGTCGCCGACGTTTTGCAGCAACTCGGTAAACGCAAAGACGAAGTCAAAGCCATCGGGGTGAGCGGCCAGCAACATGGATTTGTGGCGCTCGACAAAAAAGGGAAAGTGATTCGCCCGGCGAAGCTCTGGTGCGACACTTCCACCGCCGAGCAGTGCGAGCAGTTTTCGGATGAATTTGGCGGTGCGGATGGGCTCATCAAACTTGCGGGCAACACCATGCTGCCCGGCTACACGGCACCGAAGATTCTCTGGCTCAAACAGAACGAACCCAAGAATTACAAGGCACTCGCGACCGTGCTGCTGCCGCATGATTACATCAATTTTCACCTCACCGGTGAACGCGGGATGGAATACGGCGACGCCTCAGGGACCGGCCTGATGGATCTACGAACGAAGACCTGGTGCGATCCGCTCGTCGAATTCATCGATCCGGACCTCGCCGATTGTCTGCCAAAGCTCGCCAGTTCGCGCCGCGCGTTCGGATTACTGCGCGAGAATCTGCGCGCGCAGTGGGGCCTCTCGAACGAAGTCGTCGTCAGCGCCGGCGGCGGCGACAACATGATGGGCGCGATCGGGACCGGGAACGTGCAGCCCGGCGTGGTGACGGTCAGCCTCGGCACATCGGGCACGGTGTACGCATTTGCCGACAAACCAGTCATCGATCCCGAAGGCGAAGTGGCTTCATTCTGCGATAGCACGGACCGCTGGCTGCCGCTCGTCTGTACGATGAACGTGACAGTGGCCACAGAGCAGGTGCGGAAGATGTATGGCTGGACGCATGAGCAGTTGGAGAAAAATATCTCGTCCGTCCCGGCAGGCGCCGGCGGTCTCCTCTTCCTCCCCTACCTCAATGGCGAACGCACGCCAAACCTGCCGCTCGGCACTGGAGTCCTCCATGGGCTCACCTGCGATAATATGAACCCGTCGCATATCGCGCGCGCCGTCATGGAAGGCGCGACCCTCGGTCTCGCTTACGGCCTCGCGCGCTTCCGCGAACTCGGCATCACACCGACCGAGATTCGATTGACGGGCGGAGGCAGCAAGAGCGCGATCTGGCGCGAACTCTGCGCGGACATTTTCGGCGTGGCGACCGTTTGCCTCCATTCCGCGGAGGGCGCGGCGCTCGGTGCGGCGATCCAGGGAGGATTCGCACAAGCGGCTGCAAACGGACAATCGGTGACCTTTCGCGAACTCTGCAAGCGCCTTGTGGCCGTCGACGAAAAGACGCGCGTCGAGCCCGACGCTGCTCACCGAGGCACGTATCTGGAGGCACTCACGCGCCAGGGCGACCTGACACGCAGGCTCCACGCCGCAGCCTATCTTTAAGAGGGCGGCGCCTCCGTTCGCCGGGGCCAGCCGCGGCATCTGCTCGAACATCGCGCCGTAGCGGTCGGCATGGCTGCCGCGCCGGTAATGGGCCTGCGGCTCCGGCTTCTTCTTGCCGCCGTGCGTGCGTGCTCACCATTTTTGTGTGCAAAAGGAGACGTGCCCCGTGCGAGGGAAGCCTTGGATGAGTGCGAGCCGCACCGTGCCCGCGTGCATCCGCGCCCTGGCCCGGTGCAACGCCGCGCTGCCGCGGGCGAGCGAAGGTTTCGGCGTGTGCGAGCCGCAGCTTGGCGCGTGTCAGCCGCGCCTTGGCCGGTGCGAGGCGGGTGTTGGCCCGTGCCAGCCGCCCCTTGGCGCGTGCGAGTTCACCCTTGCCCCGTGTCAATCGCCCCTTGGGCGTGTGTCAGCCGGGGCTTGGGTGCGTGCGAGATGACCCTTGGAGCGTGTAAATCGAGCCTTGGCGTGTGTCATTTGATGTTTATACACAACCATTTACGCACTCAGAAGCCGGACGGCTTGCCAATACCCCTGTCCGCCAGCCGCTCTGCCAGTTCACTCCCCGTCGAGTTCACGAGCAGGACATCTGACGGGAGCGTATTGAACAGCCCAAGCGGTTGCTGCGAATCCGTGACCACCAAAACCAACGTCGCAGGCTGCTTACTCTGCCCCGCGTGATGAAGCAGTTCGGCGGCATCCATCAGGCTCTCCCCCTTGCGCTGAACACGAATCAGCACGGAAACCTCGCCCGCAGGAGTCTTCAAAATCGCATCAATTCCGCGGTTCCGCTGCACGGGGACAATCGGCACGCCATGCAGGAAAGCCAAAGCCGCTCCGTCGGATTGGACGTAAGAATCGCGACCTTTGCGAAGTAACTCGGATGAAGTCTTGAAAGGCTGCTCCAATCGCTGCATCGCCAACTGAACCGCATCGTCGGAAACATCCACGCCGAGGGAATTGCGTCCGAGCAATTCCGCCGCAACGAGCGTCGTCCCACTGCCGCAAAATGGATCGAGCACTGAGTCCCCCGACAAAGTCACCAGCGAGATAATGCGCTCAAGCAAGAGGACCGGTTTTTGCGTCGGATAACCCACGCGCTCCTTCGCCTTGGGATTCAGAAACGGAATGTCCCAAACATCCGCGATGGGGACGCCTTTCTTATGGCCGTCGCTCACGATGTTCCCCTCGTCATCCCGGGCATACACGGACTTGCCATGCTCATCCCGCTGCCGCCGCTGGAGAATCTGATCCACGTTCGTCGAGGGCGAATAGGCGTCGTAAATTTGATGGTATTGGTAAGCGTCCGTCTTGCTGTAGAAAAATATGGTCTGGTGCGAAGGCAGCGGGCTGCGCTGCGAGTTTGACCAACGGCGGTAGTGCCAGATGATCTCCGAGCGAAACATCGCCTCCCCGAAAACCTCATCCAGCAGACAGCGGATGTGGTGCGACGCATTCGTGTCGCAGTGGAAGAACAGCGACCCCGTCGCTTTCAACACCCGCCGAAACTCCAGCAAACGGGCGCGGAGAAAATCGAGGTATTCCCTCCGCGATTTCCACTCATCGCTAAACTCAAACTTCGTCGCCCGGTCACGGGTGACGAGCGAGTGCGTCTTCTGCGTAAAGAACGGCGGGTCCACATAAACCAAGTCCACCGACTCAGCCGCCAAGCCTCCGACTACCGCCAGACAATCGCCATGAAGAACTTCACTTGCCATCTTGCGCTGTCCTTTCTGCTGCCAATTCTTTCAAGATTCCGAGCAAGTCCACTCCCGTGCGTCGTTCCACATAGGCCCAAGCCGCATCGGCGTAGTGATGTTCGCCCTGCACGCTTTTGTAGAGGCTCTCCAGCGTTTGCTGGATGCGCATCGCCTGCTCGCGATTCGGGTAGTAGAACATCACCCGGACTGGCCTGTAACCCGCATCCCCTAAAGCCTGAATCCGGGTGTGTTCCTTGGTGATGTGGTCGCCATCTGTCGTTGCATCCCGCCACTTGATTTCCAGAGCATCGTTTCCCACCAAGCAATCCACCCCGAAAAGTTTTGGCCGCGAACCGCGCGTATTCGGAACACGCACAGAACCCGAATCGGGAAACTTCGCCTTGAAACACAACTTCGCCGCCTCCTCCAAAAACGACCCGGCGTATTTGTAGAGAAACCGCCCCTTGTTCTGGTAAACGTCAATCAGCTTCCCCTCGCTCGCGGAAACACCCAGCACTTGATAGATGAGCACATGCGAGCGGTCATCATGCTCCATCTCCGCCACACGCGCATCCATGTTGCGTTTCAATTCGGCAGCGTAACGGTCGGCCAGTGCTCGGATTTCTTCTTTCATTGTAGTGGCAGTGAGTGACGGCGGAATCAGGCTTTTAAGTGTTTTAGCGATGCATCCTGCGCGTTGCTCTTCTTTTTCTGCTCCACGCGGAAGGCGCATAGCTCGGCCAAATCCGATTTCATTTCGGTGGGGTCAAGCTGCGTAGTATTGGCGCCAATCGCATGATCGTGTGCATCAATCTGCCCGGAGCACTTCCGCATTGCAGCAAACACTGTTGTGATGGTAGCTGCGTCAATCACGGCCCCAGTGAGGCTCTGAGTCTTGACCGCATCGTCGAAGCGCATGACGACCTTATTGAACAACAGCTCCTCAACCGCGCGTTCCCAACTCTTGCGCAGCAAGCCGTAGAAGCGAGCCGTGACTTCGCTGAGCCCAGCGGCATCTCCATCCGTCTCCTTTTGCGCAGCCTCCTTTTGCAGTAATTCGAGCAATTTCTCGCGGTCGGCCACGCTCATAGCGTCCACGGGCTCGCCCTCGCGCACCAAGCCAATATGTCGCCCGACTGCTTCAATCGAGCGCAATGCCAGCGGAACTTGCGCGTGCGTCGCTGCATCCTTGAGGCCGCAATAGAAAGTGAGGTCGTGGGTGAACACGATGACCTGACCTCTGGCGGCAAGCCCCGCAATCTTCTCCACAACTTTTGTGCGGATACGGTGGCTAAGCGATGTCACAGGATCGTCGAAAATTAGCGCCGGAGCAGTCTCGGCATCTGTGTGCTCGGCAAAGAAGTAGGCCAGTGCTAATGCGGTTTGTTCACCTTCGCTGAAAACGCGATCGGGGGATGCACCGCCGATCTTCGCTCCTTCAATCGTCATTGAGTGAGTCACCTTGGCGTATTCGGCGCTAGGCACGATGCCGGGCACTGCATTGCGCAAGCCAAGTTCTCGTGCGTGCTGCTGCAACGTGGCGGTGAATGCCTTCGTGATGTGCTTCTTTTGTAGCGCCTTGTTCTTGGTTGAGGTTGCGAGCGTTGATATGCTGTCGCTCGCTTCGCGCAAACGATTCGCTCGGACTAGCCGCTGGTGATGGCCTAGAATCGTCTCCCGAGCCGCAGTCGCATGCTTACGGGCAACTAACTCCCCTATCTGCACTGTGAGCCTGGTCAGTTCCGCAATGGCTTGTGCGGGGTCGCCGAGAGTCTGTTCATTGGCTAATAATGCGGACTGCTCCGCAGTGCAGGCCGACGAAAGAGCCACAGGAGCAGGCGGCACCAATGTCCAATCTCCGCCGGTGACCGCAAGCAGCACTGCAT
Organism: Chthoniobacteraceae bacterium; assembly: GCA_043735935.1. GTDB lineage: Bacteria > Verrucomicrobiota > Verrucomicrobiia > Chthoniobacterales > Chthoniobacteraceae > JANLQB01. Next base: position 11,591 of record JAYTDO010000050.1, on the reverse strand, counting down.
CCCGGCGCGTTGCGATCATTGCGAGATGTGGTGGCACTTTCGGCCAGATCATCGGCACATCTTCCACTAAGTGCGTTGCAAGAACTGCAAGTTCGGCGGGCATTTCCGCCTTCCATGTTCTGAGGGGCTCAACTAACCGATCAAGGTGTTCCTGTGCCAATATGAGTCGCTGTGCTACGTCGTCCTGTAGAAACCGCCAGAATCGCTGTAGCCGCTCATGCGCTGGAGGCTCGATCGGTTGCTGGCAAAGGACGCAGTGCGACTGTCCCAGCGGGCCTGGGAACTCAATATCGGGGTCGACTTCCAACAGAAAAAATCTGGCAGCAGCCCTCATTAAATCTTCCCACGCTGTGGAGCCGACGCCTTTGATGACAGCCCCGCTCAAAGCCAGCTTCGCCGCAGACTCCTTCTGCTCTTGAAGCTGCTTGCACATGTGTCGTTGCTCGCGGATAGCGTCGATATGGGTGTCGGCTACCAGTTGCTCTGCGTCACGCAATAGTGCTGTGAGTGTAGCAAGCCGATTCCGACGCTGCTCAAGTTGTCGTCGGAGAGCCTGCGGCCCCTCCGCCTTGAATCTGGCCTCCCGCTGTTCGTAATCGCTCAGATTCGCTTGATCGGCATCGGTCCAGACCAAAGCGTCTTCTAGCGATTCTCGGAGTGTTGCAAACGTCAGCGATCCCACCAACTTCCCAATGATCGTCGCATCAACGAATGGTTGCAAAGCTGTGGCTCCGGGCTGGATGGCGGCAGCCTCTGCCGCAAGCCGGTCTTTGACTACCTTTATTGCCTCACCAAGCCGTTCTAGTTTGATAAGCACTGGCGGAATGGCCGAGACCACATTCCGCTCTGATAAGTAACCGCGTGCCGCCTTGGTATCAAATACAACGAACCTGCGGAGAGCGGCGATTGGGGCGATGCCATCCTGCCAAGTAATAGTCTGGGTTACATCGTCCGTGATCACGTCGAAACTCGCAGACGGGATTCCGCCGGAAACTAGCGGCTCATAGACGTTGGGCAAGATGCGTTCAGTTGCTTTTTCGTGGCACAGACAAGCCAGCTTGAAAATACGCGCATAGCCAGATTTGCCCGCACCATTAGATCCGTAGATTAGCGTCAGCCCGGTCCCGATGTTTAGCCTCTGGTCGCGAGCGAGCATGTTGACACCACTCAGACTGTGGAGTGCTGTGAGTTGCGGAGAGGGTCCGCCGACTGCTGGCGCGGTGGGAAGGTCTGTTTCTGTCAAGCGAATCGGAGCGGATACCCCTGTCTCCAATCGCAACTCGATCCGGGCAGACGTGAGAATCTGATCGTAGTCGCCCTCATCAAGGGCTGATTTAGCGAGAAGACGGCGGAACGTCTCGCTCTGCCATGCGGGCAGTTCGGCAAACCAAGCGATCAGCTCAGCATTGATGGCGGCAGTCATGGCTAGAGCTTACTCGGCGCGGGGAGTTGTCCCCGAAGCTACGGATTCGGCTTTGGCGGAGTCGTGCCGCCCGCCGGTTTCTTCGCCCGCTGCGGTGCGCGCTCGATGTGGCTGGCGCTGTCCCACGCGGTGAGCTTGTCCGGGTTGCGCGCGTATTTGTTGCGCATGATGGCGTCGAGCTGGGTGACTTCGGCCATGCCGGCCTTGATGAGCCGGCCCACGGCGGCGGTGCTGGAGACGCCTTCCTGGTCGTCGGAATTCATCGCGCCATCGGCCTCGCGAATGGCGGCGAGGTCGTCCTTGAGGTCTTGCACGAAGGTGGCGGGCAATTCGTAGGCGATGAACTTCGCGGCGACGCCGGCCTTGTCGAGTTCGAGGACGAACGCGTCCCCGGCGGTGAGGAGCGCGGTCTGGCTCGGGCTGTCGGGCGTGCGGAATTTGTCGGCGAAGCCGGGTTCCTTTTCACCGATGGCGCGCGCGGTGCGCGCAATGTTTTGCAAATCGAGCCGGAGCGCATCGAGCAGGACTTCTTTTGCGGTAGCTCTGCCGCCGCCCTGCTGCGCTTTTTCCGTGTCGAGGTCTTTGATGACTTGCGTGACGGCTGCGAAGTGGCCGGTGGCCTTGCTCCCAGCGGCGAAGTCGGTGGCGTGGTCTTTTCCAAATGTCTGGACGCGGCCAAACATGTCGTAGCGGCGGGTTTCACGATCGTTCATTTTGGTTCTCCGGTTTGAGGTTTTTTCGTTGAGGGTGAACGGGCCGGAAAGTGGCCGGGTGCGCCCTTTCTGCCAAGCCGCAAATGGCGCGAAAACCGGGATGTGAAAACCCCGGACGGCCTCCACTACATCATCAGCCGCGCGGTGGATGAAGCGCCCATCGTCCTCGATTTGCAGCGCCAGCCCACGGGCATCTCCGTGAAGTCGCTCTTCCGCGTCGACGTGTTCAGCTAGAACGAAGTCGAACTGGTCACACAACTTTCCGAACTGCGCGACCGGCGCTCCAATCTCCGCAAGAATATCGCCGACCGGCTGACCCGTGCGCTGGCGCAGAACATTCGTGTGACTGTGGCTCAGGACGGGAACCCGGACACCTACCAGCGCCTCATCGAGGAAACGCTGAAGGGGGCCGGTGTGCAGCGGGGGATGATTGCGCAGAAGCTTGTTCGCCCACCCACCAGGCCGCAGGCACCCCGAAGACATCAAGGCCAACGAAGATTGTCATCGATGCGGGAAATCTGAAGGACCAAAAGCTTCACCAACTTTCTCAACTCATCGCCATGAGTTTGAATGAGCGTGCGGTGAGCAGCACGACAAATTGCTCTTAGAGCCGCTGTCTCCTTGATCAGGGAGGAGTGGGCAGAACAGGATTCGAACCTGTGAAGGCGTAAGCCAGCGGATTTACAGTCCGCCCCCGTTGGCCACTTGGGTATCTGCCCTTTTTTGGGAAAGGGAGCGAGGTTATACGCGCACCTCTCCAGTGCCGCAAGCGTTTACCCGAAGATTTTCCACCACGACCGCTTTTCCACGGGCGCCGGCTTCGCATCGGGGTTTTCGGCGGGCGGCGCTGCGGGAAGTTTTTCGCGGGGAATCACTTTGATGGACTGGATTTCGATGCGCTCGATCGGGTTGTCGTTGCTGTCGACGGCATTCGTGCTGATGAGGTCCAGCGTGTCGAGGCCCCACAGGACCTTGCCGAATACCGAGTATTGGCCGTCGAGATTCGGCATCGACTCGAGGCAGATGTAAAATTGGCTGCCGTTGGAGACACGGGACGGGTTGATTTTATCGGGAAGCCGCGCGGCGGCCAGCGCTCCCTTCACGTGCTTTTTCCGAATCTCCGGCGGGATCGTATAGCCGGGCCCACCGGTGCCCACCTGACTGCGATCTTTCTTTTTGCTCAGCGGGTCGCCCATCTGCACGAGGCTGTGAGCGAAGGCACGATGGACTGCGATTCCTTTGTAAAAGCCCTTGCGGGCGAGTTTCTTGAAATTCTCGACGGTCATGGGCGCGTCCGCGTCGTAGAACTCGACGGCAAATTGGCGAATCCGATCCTCTTTCCCGACGCGAAGCGAAACGACGGCAACATCGTCGGCGCGTACCAATGCAGACCAGGAAGCCAGGGCGAGGACGGAGAGGAGGAGTTTTTTCATGAAGCGAGTGGAAGTTCTAGCGTGGTGACGACGCGACCGGCACCGGATTCTTCGGCCGCACGGGCGAGCAATTCGCCGGTCGGCGAGCCGCGCTTGAGATAGCCAAGCGCGACGGGCCTGTCCAAGGCAAAACTCCACGCAACGCTCGTCACGACGCCGATTTCCTTCTGGTCGGCGCCCGGCGCGAACAGGCGCCACCCGGGCACGAGCGGCTCGCGGTCGGCGGCAGTGATGCGGACGAGGCGGCGATTGACGTGGCCGATGCTCTTCAGCCGCGAGATCACCTCCTGGCCGACGTAACAGCCCTTGTGGTAGTCGACGTGGGTGCGATCCAGCCCGGCTTCCGGCGGCAGCGTGTCTTCGTCGAGTTCCCGGCCCCATCGCGGGATGCCCGCTTCAACCCGGAGCGACTCGATCAATGACTCGTCGAGCACCGCGCGCGCAGCGGAAAGGGCGTTCCACGTTTTCTCAAAATCGACGCGCGGCACGAGCAAATCGAATCCCGCACGCCCAAATCGATTCGCACGAGCAGCCCCGGGCACCTCCCCACCGATGAGGTGGATGAGATGGAGTTCTTCGGTGACATCCTCCAGCGTCACGTCGTCGGCGATGATGTAACGCTCGATGCGCGCCGGCAGGCTCTCGCGCAGCGATGCGTCGGCATCGACGAAAAGCGCGTCACTGCTGGCGTGAATAAAAATGTCGCCGCACAGACGGCCTTTCGCGGTCGTCACGCATGCCGGCACCCCAGCCTCGGGCGTGACCCGCTGAACATTCGCCGTGACCTGCCCATTCAGGTAACGCACTCGATCTGCGCCCGTGAGGCGAAGCTTCACCCTATCGCTCAGATCGGCAATGCCACCGCGCTCGATCGCCCCCCGATAACGCTCCTCCGGGCTACTCATTCGCTCGCAGAAAGAATCGCGTCACTTGCCGGTCGGCGAAAAAAAGAAGCGCTTGATCCGATTGAATGGCTTCTTCGTCCCTTCGGCCCCGTTCTCAGCATCCTCCGTCGCCCCTTCAGGCTTCGGCTCGTCGAGCGCCGATGCGTCGTCGGATTTTCCATCGCTCGCGGGTTTCGCGCTCTTCGGAACATCGGTGACCACCTCCAACGCATCCGCATGGCCCGGCGCCTCCGGACTCAGGGCGGGAGTCGCCACCGTGAGCACGTCCGCCGGTTTGGCTTCCTCGACGGACGCTTCCGCCGTCACTGGTTTGACTTCCTCCGGTTCGATGACGATCGGCTCCCGCGTCGGTTCGCCCTTTGCCGCCTCGATGCGCGGTGGCGATTTCTCAGCCGGCGCAATGACCTCCACCGGCCCCGCGAAGGATGTATCGTACAGTTTAAATAAGGACGCGAAATCGAGATCCGCCCATCCATTATTCAACGCACCGTACATGACGCCAGCCGTCACCGTCGTCGCCGGGATTTCGATATCGAGCGCATTCGCCATGTGGATGGCGATCTGCACGTCTTTGAACATGTGCTTTAGCGAAAAATGCGGCTCATACTCGGCGGCCACCATCTTCGGAAGCTTGATGTCCGTCGTGCCCGAACGGCAGGCGTTGTTCTCCAGCGCGAGCGCAAACGTGTCCGGTGAGATACCCGATTTTTTCACCACCGCCAGAGCCTCGGCGAGGGTCTGAGTCGTGACGGCCGTGATCATGTTCGTGACCACTTTCAGCACCGCGGCATGGCCCACATCTCCGCAACGGATGATGCCTTTGCTCGAGGCCTTCAGAAACGGCTCCGCTTTCTTAAACGCCGAATCGTCCCCGCCGACGTAATAGACGAGTTGCTTCTTTTCCGCCGCCAGTCGGCTGCCCGTGAAGGGAGCATCAAGGAACCGTGCTCCCTTGCCGTGGACGATCTTTGCCGCTTCAACCGTGGCCTCGGGGCCGACCGTTGAGTTGCAAACGACGACGTGGTTGGCAGTCAGCGCATCGCCAAAGGCGTCGATGACTTCGAAGAGGGCCTGCGAATCCGAGACGAAGATCTGGATGACATCGCAGATGTCCGCGACTTCAGCCGGTGAACCCAGGAAGTTCGGCGCGGGCTTGGCCGTGCGATTCCACACAAAGACCTGAAACCCGCCCGATCTCAGGGCTTGGGCCACCCGGGTGCCGATGATGCCGAGGCCGATCAGGCCGACGTTCTTCCGGGATTTGCGTGGCATTGGGATTTCGTTACGAGATGAGCCGCGACGAGCGACAAAGGACCGAAATGTGACCAGCAATTGCGCGAGTCATCAATCCATTTGTCCACATTCGAATCGCCAAAGGATCTGGCCAACGGTGGCATCGGAGGGCAGCACCGCGCGTGGTGTCTCGCAAAGTTACTTGGCCGGAGCAGGCGCGTCCACCGCAGCAGCGGGAACGGGAGGCGTCACCGGCGCTTCACCCGGCGCGGGGAGCGCGGGCGTTTTTGGCTCGGGCAAATTGACTTTCACGTCCGCCTTGGCGCGCATTTCCTTCACGACCTTTTCGATCTCCTGCTGCTTCTTCTGATTCTGGAGATAGGCCATGAGCTTCGGCTTCGCCTGATCGAGCGGGACGGTCTCGGCGTCCTTATGGCCAGTGACTTTGATGATGTGATAGCCAAACTGGCTGCGCACCGGCTCGGCGCTGACTTCGTCCTGCTTCATCTTAAAAGCAGCCGTCGAAAACTCGGGCACCATTTGTTCCCGACCGAAAAAGTCGAGGTCGCCGCTGTTCTGCTTCGCGCTCGGGTCCTCCGAGAGTTCCGCGGCAAGTTTGCCGAAGTCCTCACCCTTCTTCACGCGCTCGACGATCGCCTTCGCCGCCTTCTCCTTTTCCACCACCAACTCAGGCTTCGCGTCCTGCGCGACCGCGATGAGGATGTGGCTGGCCCGAACCATCTCGGGTTGTTTGAACTGCTCGGCGTTCTTTTTGTAAAAATCCTCCGCGTCGGCATCGGTCACCTCCGCTTTGCCCTTGAGCTGGTCTTCCACCCAGTGCTGCTGGCGGAGGTTGGTGCGGATGTTGTCCTTCACCTTGTCGAGGGTCTGGCCCATTTTTTCGATCTGGGCTTTGAATTCCTCTTCGGTGCCGAAGTTTTTCTTCAGCTTCTCCACCATCGTGTCCACTTCGGTATCGGCGATTTTGACGTCCGCCGAGCGTTTCGCGATGAGGCGGTCGATGATCAGATCGTCGAGCACCATGCGATAGATCATGGGCTTCTGGTCGGGCGGCATATCCGCGGGATTGCGGCCCTGCTGGGACAGAATCGCGGTCAGTGCCGTCTCCAGATCCGCCTTCTTGATTTCGACTCCTTCAACGACGGCAACCACCTCGGGCGTATCATCCGCCGGCTTCGCTGGAGCGGGCTTGGCGCCTTCCGGAGCGGGCTTGGCGGTTTCTGGAGCGGGTTTTGCAGCGGGCTTCGCACCCTTCGCCGCAGGAGCGGTGGGAGCTGGCTTTTTCGGAGCATCCGCGCCGATAAGCGCGTCCGCGGCGAAGAATGTTGCGGCGACGACGAGGGTAAGAGTGCCTTTGGATTTCATGGGAAAGGGGGGCGACCCTCGCATGAGGGTTTCCATTACGCCAGCGGGTTTTTGGGCGAAAAAAAAGCGGCGGCGCAAACCGGAATCGGTCACGCCGCCGCCTAGTCGAAATCTCCTTTAGAACCCGCGGCCCTGCGCCGCGGCTTCCTCTGGTGTCAGCTTGCGGTTCTTGCCATTTCCCTGTCCACGCTGCGGCGGCGGCTGCTGCTGCTGGGGTTGTGGTTGCGGCTGTTGAGCCTGCCGCTGCGGTTGCTGCGCCTGCCGCTGTGGCTGTTGAGCCTGCCGCTGCTGCTGCTGCGCGCGCTGTGCCTCCGCGGCCCCTTGTTGCTGCCGCCGCACCTCGTTTTGCTGCTGCTGAAGTTTTTGCGCCCGATGCAGTTCATTGGCTTGTTGCTGTTGCTGCTGCGCCGCCTCCATCTGGCGCCGCTGCGAATTGGCCTGCCGTTCGACATCCTGTTGGCGGGCTTGGGATTCAGCCTGTTGTTGCTGACGCCGGGCTTCCTTCGCCTGCTCCGCGCCCTGCTGTTGACGCGCCTCAGCTTGTTGCTGCTTGCGCATGTCGTTCGCTCGATTCGCGTTCTCCTGTTGAGCCCGGTTCGCATCGGCTTCTTTCTGAAGGCGCCGCGCATTCTGCTGTTCTTCCTGCGCTACGGCCTGCTCCCGCTGCTGCTTCTTCGCCGCCTTTTCCGCCACACGAGCAGCATCGTCCTGTTGAGGCTGCGGAGGACGGTAAAAATTATTCGGCTTGCCCGTCGCATCCGGCACTAGCTCGGGATTGAGTTTGTTCGGCTTGTCTTTAGCGACGCCCGGTTGCGCGACCACACGATCGCCTCCGTCCTTTTTGTTGGGATGAGGACGATCGACACCTGGCTCTCCCCCGACGTTCGGTTGCTGCACCGTCGGCGCGGGTGGCATCACTTGAGGGACGGTTGCCGTGGTCCCCTTTTCGGCTCCCTTTTCCTTGTTTTTGCCGCCCTTGTTTTTGTCCGGCGCCCCATCGGCGATGCCTCCGGGTTGGACCGCGACATCAGCCCCGCCGACTTTGGGTTGCCCCTGCTTCGGCTGACCGCCAAACTGTGCGCCTTTGCCGTTGTCCTTGTTCTTCCCGAGTTTCACCGGTGACGGCGCGTTCGGATCGGCCGTCGCTGGCACGACGCTTAGGTCCGTCTCTTTCACCGGACGCGCAGGCGTATTTTCGGCCGTCTGCCCTTGATGTTGCTGCTGGAGCTTCTGCTTCAGTTTCTGCTTTTCCGCAGGATCGCCGCCTTGGGCCCACCCGTGGTTCACGCGATCGGCCGCGATGACTTTCGTGGGCTTGACCTTGAAGTCCGCCTGGTTGGCAGGCCGCGCCACCGCCGGCGCAAACACCGCAAGCTGATTTCCCTGAATGCGCTGCGACGCAAAACGCCCATTGACCGGCAGCGGCGCGACATTATCCCGCACCAAGCGCAGTGCCGGGATCGGCCTCTGCACGCGTTGGTTCAACTGAACGAAATTCGGCCCGCCATTGAAAATCACCGTGTTCTGCGTGTTGTAGGTGATGTTGGTGATGTTCACCGTGTTCTGGATGATCGTCACATTTTGCCCACGCGGGAGGCACACCGGGCCGAGCACCGGCGCACCGAAATCGCGCACCCGGCAGAAGCTGTAGTAGTCCGGCCCGATGTCGTAGTTCGTATCGACCCAGACGCTAAAACCGACGTCGCGCCGGAATCGCGCTTCCGGCGGCAGCGGAGCCCAGCCCACGTAGTCGTTGCTGGATCTCCAGGAAACCCAGGCCGGCGCCCATTCGTAATCCGGCACCCAGCACCAGCCCTCGCCCGTCACCCGCGTCCAGCGCCCGTAGTGGTAGGTGATCCCGCCCCAATCCTCATAGCTCACCCAAGTCCAGCCCCCATCGGTATAAGCCCAATAACCGTCCGTGTAAGGCGACCAATCCGCCGCGACACCGCGCGGCTGCCAGCAATAGCCGTAGTCGCCGACCTCGATCCAGTCGCCGTGGGGCGCCAGGGTGTCGTGAAAATAGCTGAATGAAAGCTCCGCGTCCGCGCGGGCGGGGACCGGCAAAAGCGGACCAGCGAGGGCCGCGATCGTGAGCGTGAGGGAGAGTGAGGTTGGTTTCATAGTGAGGTTGCGAAGTAAGACTGACTCCGTGGAGAATCATTCATCGAATTATTCATCACGACAAAAAAAGATCGTGCCGACGGGTGGCAATGGACGCCTGCTCGCGGCTTGGCTTCATCCCGGTTGGGCGTAATGTCCTCTGCGTGCGCCATCTCATCCGCCTCGTCATCACCGTTCTTTTTACCGCCCAGATCCTCGCCGTGCGCGCGGCGGAACCGCCTCTCCGCGTCGGCATGGAGCTTCAGTTTCCGCCCTTTGAAATGCGGGACGAAAAAGGGACGCCGACTGGTGTCAGCGTCGATCTCGCACACGCGCTCGGCGAGCATCTCGGACGCGCCGTCGAGATTCAAAACCTGCCCTTCGACGGCCTCATCCCGGCGCTCAAGACCAACCGCATCGACCTCATCCTTTCGTCGATGACCGCCACGCCCGAACGCGCCCTATCCATCGACTTTTCAGACCCCTACTTAAAGAACGGCCTCTGCCTCCTCGCGAATGCCCGAAACGACGTGCAGGGCATCGCCGACCTCGATCGCCCGGGACGGACCGTCGCCGTGAAAAAGGCGACCACCGGCCACCTGTTCGCCACTCAACACCTCAAGCAGGCCCGCATCCTCGTCCTCGACAAAGAGACCGCCTGCGTCCTCGAAGTCGCCCAGGGCAAAGCCGACGCATTCATCTACGACCAGATCGGGATCTACGAGAATTGGCGCCGAAACAAGGAAACCACGCGTCCCATCCTCGCGCCCTTCCGCGAGGAGTCCTGGGCGATCGGTCTCCGCAAAGGAAATGACGATCTGCGGGGCAAGGTAAACGCGTTCCTCACCACCTTTCGCGCCTCGGGCGGATTCGATCGACTCGCAGAAAAATGGCTCTCCGAACAAAAGGCCGATTTTGCCAAACGCGGCGTGGCCTTCGTTTTCTAAACACCGTGTCCGACGTTTCCACACGGGTACTGAGGGAAGGCCCCTTTCAGTTCCACATGGGCCTCGTCCGCGGGGATGACACCTTCTTCCGAAACACCAGCGCAGGCGCCGAGCTGCTGGCCGAACGCTCAATCCTGCTCGGAACAGCACCGCACCTTTACCTCGCGAGCCTGCCCGAAGCCGCACCGCTCATCGCGGAGACCATCGCCTTCGCCCGTTCCCTCAATCCCGGTATCGCAGCCGATTCCATCCATTCCCTCGGCGGCACTTGGGAGCCGGATTTCCTGCTCCTGCACCGCGATACCGGCGGCCGCTTCCGTCTGTGCGCCGGCTGCGTATGTTTCCCGTCGCATTGGGCACTCGATGAAAAAATCGGCCTTACTCTCGAAGCCATTCACGCCCCCGTCCCCACGCTCAACGAAACCTTCGCGCACAAAATCGACGCCTTCCTCGCCAGCCTCCGGCCCGGAACCATCTGGGAACGCGCCAACTGGGGCCTGGCGGCCACACCCGAGCTCAACAATCACCCCGCACTCAAACTGCCACGCCTCACGAGTGTGACACCCGCCGACGACATCTGGCTCCGCGTCGAGCGCCAGGCCTTCCGGTCGCTCCCCGCCAACGGCGGCATCCTCTTCGCGATCCGCCTCGAAATCACACCCCTCAGCGAAATCCTCCAGAACCCGACTCTCTCCCAGCACCTCGCTGAGCAACTCGAAACCATGCCACCGGAGATCGCTGCATACAAAGGTCTGACCGACGCCCGCGCATCCATCGCGCGGATCCTTCGTCGCGAAAAGTAACCCGCGCGTTTTTCAAACACCGCTTCCGAGACCTTGCGATGGCGTCGAACCGGACGATCACGCTCAACGGTTCCCAAGACCTGACCGACGTGTCTCGTCGAACATTGCAGTTGTCGCGTCGCGGCTCCCCGTCAGGTTCCCATCCGCGCATCCTCTGCGCTCCGATCTCGACCACGAAGACCGGAGCGGCAAAGCCGGTCGTTTCCGTGTCGAGGAGAAGCCATGTCACGCCATGTATCATTGCTTGCGTTCTTCTAACGGCACCTCCGCCCTGTAGATTTCCTTTAGTTCTGGGTCCAGCCACCTCATCACTGCCTTATCTGGGCCACTGCGGCTCGCCAAAAGGTGGAACTTCCGTCCATCCTCGGCTTTCTCAACCCAATGGGAACACCACTCCGTTTGTTCGGCCAAATAAAGTTCACCAGCGCGATTGATGAATCCTGATTGTCCTCGTTTGGAAACGAACGCGAAGCTCTCACTAAACGCGGATATGTCATTCCAGTCTGGCGAAACAACGATTTGTCCGTCGCGATTTATGAATCCCCATGGGTCTTAGGAACTTTAGAGAGGTTCTGAGCGGAGGTTTTTGAGGAGGAAGAGGTAGAGATTATCGTGACGATGGTTCCAACGCCATTCCGATTCCTT
>JAYTDO010000049.1:0-20633 GCA_043735935.1 Chthoniobacteraceae bacterium | reverse complement strand
GTGCGAAAACGCGGAGACGGTCTTCGTCGGCGCGCTGCTCAATCTCGGCGCGCTGGTGGACGAAATCTCCTGGCGGGAACCCGGAGAATTGCTCCTCATCTGCGCAGGCACGTTCGACGAATTCGCCCTCGAGGACGCGTGCGCCGCCGGCGTATTGGCCGCCGCATTTCCCGAAGCAGAATTGACCGACTCCGCTAAAGCCACCCTTGCGATCGCGAAACATTTTCCAAAGCCAATCGACGCCCTCCGGGCCGCCCGCAATGGCCGCACCCTCCTCGCCAAGGGGCGCGGGGAAGAAGTTGATTGGTGCGCCCAAGTGTCACGGTTTAATGTCATCGGCATCATGGAACAGGCTGTCATCCGTTCATTGGAAGCATGAGGGAGGCGCTCCATCGTTGTTGGGTGCTGCTCTTTTGCTGGGTGCCGGATCTGCGCGACGCGCCAGTGCGTCGGCAGGCCACGGTCGCGATTGTGGCGTCGACGCTGCTGCATGCGTTGTTGTTTTTCATCGCGGTGCTCGTGATCGCTTTACGCCGCGAGACGGTCGACTTCGCGCTCACAAAGCCGAAGCCGCAGGAACTCGTCATCGAATTGCAGCCCCCGCCCGCCCCTCCACCGGAACCACCACGCATCTTCACTCTGAGCCAGCTTCAAGAGATGCAGTACCTCGACTCGACCGGTCTCGCGAAATCCGAAATCGCGCTCGAAAGCGCCCCATTCGAATCCGATCAAAACATGGTCGCCGCCAGCGAATCCGCACCGACGGGCAACCTGCCGCTTCCCTCGATGGACGGCCGAACCGACTTGCCATTCACCAATTTCAAGACGCAAGACGCGCTTGTCGGAGGGAAGACCGAGGCATTTCCGAACGATGTCGCGATGACCTCCTCGCCCGTCCCTCCTCCACCTGCGCCGAACGCCGCGCCGCCAGTTCCAAAGGTCGATCCGCGGCCGACCGCAGCGGACCCCCTCGATCCCCCCGAACCGCCAAAACTAAAAGCCGTGACGGAACCAAAACCGGGGGAAATCGCTTTCCTGCCGGGAAAGGTGACGCCTCCGATCACGCGTCTCATCCCGCCGCTCGCGAAACCGCAACCGATCCCCGTCGAGCTGCCGAAGCCGCCCGTCGAGCCTCTACCTCCGATCATGCCCCCGGCGAAACCGGAGCCCGTGACCGACCTCGCCAAACTCACGACACCCGCGCCAAAACCCGCGCTGAAAACGAAACCGAGCTACCAGTCGCAGCAGGAGCGCACCCGGATCGAGGGGAATATCTCGAACCGCGGAAAGGCCGCGGTGGACGCCGTCCGGACGCCTCTCGCCGTTTACAAAAAGCAGATCAGCGAGGCGATTGGTTCACGCTGGCTTTACTACGTGAAACAGCGCATGGACGTCGTCACCATCGGCATCGTGCAAGTGAGTTTCTTTGTCACCAAGGAGGGCCGCGTGCAGGATGTCCAGGTGCTCAATAATACTTCGAACGAAAGCTTCGCCCAGCTCTGCCAGCAGTCCGTCCTCGAAGCCGAGTTTGCACCGGCACCACCCGAAACTTTCGACGCGATGAAAGACGGGCGGCTCGAAATTACCTTCACCTTCAACCTCTACCCCAACTAAATGCCCGCACCTGTGCTCCACCTAGCATCCATCGAGTCCATCTTTCAATTCTTCGTCCATGGCGGTTTTTTCATGGCGCTGCTGCTGGTCTGCTCGTGGATCGCGGTCGCCGTCATCGTCCTGCGCGGCCTCGCGCTCCGGCGCGATCTCGTCCTGCCGCCGATGATCGAGCAGGAGATCGAGATGCTGCAACCGGACGACACCGAGGGCGTGGTAAAGCTCTCCCGTATGGTCCGCAACGACAACTCCACGCTCGCCCGGATCGCACAGGTCGGACTCCAGAATCTGAACTGGCCGAAGATGGAAAACCTCGAGGCGGTGCAGACCAAGGCGCGCAACGAGATCGTCCGACTCGAAAGCGGCATGTTCATCCTCGAAATCATTGTCGGCATCGCGCCGCTTCTGGGGCTGCTCGGCGCGGTCGCCGGTCTTGTGAAAGTATTCGCGTCCTTTGGCGCCACGGCCTCTGCCACCGATCCCCGCCTCATGGCGGCGGGCATCTCGGAGGCGCTCAGCACCACGATCGTCGGCCTCGCCATCGCCATCCCGAGCCTCATCGCCTACAGCTATTTCTCCAAAAAGATCGAAACGATGGCCTCGGAAATGGAGTCGATGATCTCGGAGTTGCTCGCGAAATGTTACTATCAGAAGCAGCGCCGGTCGTCGCTCCGCGCGCCCTCCGTCGAACCCCAGGAGGAGGTCTCATGAATTTCATGACACGTCGGCGCCGGAAGCCGGAGATCATGATCGTGTCGCTGATCGACATCTTCGCGATCCTTTTGATTTTCATGGTGATGACCACCCAATTCAAAGAGGACCGCCCGGAAGTCACCATCAAGCTGCCTGAGTCCAAGAGTGGGGTCGTTTCGGAAAAGGCCACCGCGTCGGTCCTGCTTTCCGTCTCGGAGAGCGAGGACATTTTTCTCGATGCAAAAAAGATCGCTCTCGACGACCTGAAATCCGCGTTGCAAGACCTTCTCAAACAAACCCCGCCCCCGACCCTGGCGCTCAATGCCGACAAAAAAGCGCCATTCGGGACGATCATCAAAGTACTCGACGTCCTCAAGGACGCCGGCGTGAAAGGCAACCTGTCGGCGTTTACCGAAATGCAAAAATGATCCTGGAGATCGTCAAATACGGACACCCCGCTCTGCGGACCAAAGGCGCTCCCGTCGGCACGACGGACGCGAAAATCGAAAAACTGGTCACCGATATGATCGAGACAATGCATGCCGCCAACGGCGTCGGGCTGGCCGCGCATCAAGTCGGCGTCCCGATCCAGCTTTGCGTCATCGACGTTGAAGACTTCGAGGATCGGCCGAGCACCATGTCGGTCGACGACGAGGAAGTGGACTTAAATGAATACATGCCCCTCGCCCTGCTCAATCCCGTGCTGAAGCTCAGCCAAGAGTGTGAGACAGGAAGCGAAGGATGCCTCAGTTTTCCCGAGATCAATGCCGACATCGTGCGCTCCGAGGGTGTGCTGGTGAAGGCTCAGACCCTTGATGGCGATACGATCGAGTTCGAGGCCACCGGGCTGCTCGCGCGCGCTCTCCAACACGAAGTCGACCACCTCAACGGCGTGCTGTTCATCGACAGGATGAACTCGGCCGTCAAAGCCAGTCTTTCCGGCAAGCTCAAGCGACTGCAGAAGGAAACGCGCGGCTAACGCGTGGCACCAATCGACGGTTCGTACTTACCGGTGATCCCGCCTACGACAGAGCGGCGATTTTCGGCCTCGAAAAGACGCGGGTAAACCGCGAATCTTCGACTCAGATCCGACGACGGCGGCGGGCATCCTTCGATTTCAATGAATCGCTCCTCACGCACGCTTCTCCTTTCGGCGATCACCGCCACAGGGCTCGTCGCCGCCTACGTTTGGTCTCCCCAGCACACAGCCGCGCCGCCGCTCCAACCTGTGTCGACCCTGCCACCGACAAAGCCGGGCGCCACCGCGGCGCGGGCCGACGCAGCGACGAAACCTCGCGATACCTCCGCCGATGCGGCATCGCGAATCGCGGAGATCCTGGCGCAACTCGCCGGATCGAAGGACGCCGCGGCCAACCGCGCGGCGCTCTCTGCCTTGCGCGGATTTCTGAACAGCCTGCCGCCGGCGGTGGCGTCGCGGGCGGTCCAGACATTTCTTGCTGGGAATCAGGATGCATCCACGCAGCTTGATCTGACGGTCCAACCCGGAGGCGTGCTGGGCGACGCTTCGTCCCTGAGAGTGTTTCTCATGGATTACCTCGGTCGCATCGACCGGTCTGCTGCCGGGGCGATGGCGGCGCAAACTCTCTCTCGCTACACGACTCCCGACGAGTGGGCCGTGAGCCTGCGAAACTACGCATGGGCGAATCCCGGGCCCGGCGGCGAAGCCTATTTGCAGGCGAAGACGCGGGAACTTCTGCACAATCCGGCCTGGCTGAAAGAGCCGAGCGCGGGCTTTCTCGAAGCCTTTGATACGATCGTCCAGGCACGTGGGACCGCACTCGCCCCGGATCTCGCCGCGCTCGTGCGGGACAAAGACAATAACGCAACCGCTCACGCAGCCTATCTCACCCTCGACCGCCTCACGATTAATGAGCCGATGGCGATGTTCAAACAGTTCATCGAACACCCGGAGTTGATGACGAGCCGCGAACAAACCCGCGCAAACTACCTGGCCCGGGCCGACGTACGCGTGCCGGAACAACGCGCCATGCTCGAAGAATACCTGCTCGACCCCGCACGTTCTCCACAGGAACTGGCGACTTTCGCCGGCGTTTACCCAAACGCGAACTACATGATCTCCAACAACCTGCTCACCTCGTCGGTGACACCCTCGCGGGACGACCTCATCAAACACGATGTGGCCGCGCTTTCCGTCATCGATGAGTGGTTGGCGGACGCGAAATTTTCGCCGCTGAAGCCGCACCTCGAAACGATGCGGATGCGCCTCGAAACCTTTGTGCGACAGGCCGCGGAGAACAAATAGGGACAGGCCTCGCTCGGCGGCACGGATATTGCACTCCGCTTCGCCCAATCTATGGCCCCACGTCCCCGCTCCCTGCACCGTTCCATCGAACCCCTCGAATCCCGGATTGCTCCGGCAGGATTTGTCTCCGTATCTCTCGGCGCCGTTTCGGTCTTCGATGTCACCGGTGGTACGAACAACCTCGATATTTCGGTCAACGGCGCAAACTATCACTTCAGCGACCCGGCCGGCCTTACCGCGGGCACGGGCTCGACGGCCATCGACGCGAGTAACGTGGAAGTCCCCATCGCATCGGTGACGGGAATCTTCAGCATCACGACCACGGGAGGAGATGACAGCATCACTTTTTCCACCGCGCTGACGACGCCCGGCGATCTCACCATCGATACCGGTAACGGCACGGATTCCATCCTGGTCTCCGCTCCATTGACGATCGGCGGAAACGCAAACTTCATGACCTCCGGCAGCATCATGTTTGCCGATGCGGTGACGATGGGCGTGAACAAGACGCTCACCGCGCAGGCCAAGAGCACGTTGAGCCTCAGCGGTCCGCTCAGCATCCTCACCGCCAGCGGAACGGGCGGAATCGACCTTTCTAGCAAACGCGACATCGTGATGTCGGCAGGTTCAATAGTCACGGTTGCGGACGGCCAACTTTCCATCAACGCGAATGCAATGCGCCTCACGGGGGGGAACTTTGTCGGAGTGACTCTCGACGGCGCCATGTTGAGCGCGACCGGTTCCGGGACGGTCCAGATCTTTGGAGCCGGCGGCAACGCCGGAGGCGCCCAAGTCGGCATCCTTTTGAGCATTGGCGCGCTCATCACCGGTGGCAGCGGGCCATTTCCGGGTGTCAACATGACGGGATACGGAGGCAATGTCTTCGGCGGTTCCGGCAACGTGGGAATCCAGATCGACGGTGGAACGATCACGTCTGTTGGCGGCGATGTTTCGATTTACGGCGCTGGCGGAAATGGCGGCACCTCCGGTGAAAGCAGCGGACTTTACCTGAGCAACTCGGGCGCGCTCATCAGCGCCGGAGGATTCGGAAACGTATTCGCGAGCGGCACCGGAGGCGCCGCCACGGGATCGACCAATACCGGGGTGGACGTGCGCTTCGGTGCGATGATCACTTCGAGCGGCGGCAATGTCTACGTAGACGGTTTTGGCGGACCCAACTCCGCGAGTGCGAATCCTGGCGTGCGGGCGATCTTCGGTGCGCGAATCGAAGCAACGGGCATGGGGTCGCTCATAGTCACAGGAACCGGCGGCGGCGGCACAGCGGGAATGATCAGCGACGGCGTGGTGGTCGATTCGGGCAATGCGTTCATCGGGAGTGGCGGCGGCCCGGTCGTCATCAACGGTTCAGCCACGGACGGATTTCACGTCGGCGTCCTCATTTCAAATGGCAGCATCGCGACAACTGGGTTTGCTCCGCTCACGATCAACACCGACAGCATCGACATCCGGGCGGGAGGCACGATCAATTCAGGCTCGGCCGATACGCTGATCGCACCGATGACGACCGGGACACTCATCGACGTGGGCGGCCCAAACGTCCTCACCGGCGGCACTCTCACCCTCGGCATCACCGATGCCCAATTAGACCGAATCTCGGCCAACCATGTGAGGATCGGCGGCAATGACGGCGGCTTGACCGTTTCGGCACCCATCACCCACTCCAACTCTCTCTCCCTGCTCAGCAGCACCGGAATCGTTTTCAATTCGTCGGTCTCGATGGGTTTCAATAACGACTTCGAGGCGAACAGCTCGGGGCCGATCGTCATCAGCGGGGTCAACGCCCGCATTGCGACTGCGGGCAGCGGAGGCATTTCGCTCCTCACTTCGGGAGCGCCGATTTCGATCACGGCGGGGGCCATGCTGCTCTCGTCCGATGGAAACATCGTCATCAATGCGAATCCCGCCGGCACCGGCATCGCGAGTTTCGTCGGTCTTTCGATCGACGGAGCCCTCATCAACACGGGCGGCATCGGCGGCATTTCGTTGAGCGGCGTCGGCGGGGGCGGGACTTCCGGCCAGCACGGCGTCGTGATCGGCTCCAGCGCGACGATCGCCGCGAGCTTGGCGGGAGCCGCACCCGGCGCGGCTGCCATCACGCTCGACGGTCGAGGCGGCGCGTCTGGCGGAACGGGAAGCCACGGCGTCCTTGTGCAAGGGGCGGTGACCACCGTCAGCAGCTCCATCCACCTCATCGGCACGGCCGGCAGCGGCCCGGCGAGCTTCGGCATCGCGGTCGCACCTTCCGCGAACATCCACCTCGGGGTCGCGACCGAAGTTATTTCCTTCACGGCCGACACGATGGATCTCGCCGCAACCCAGATCGACGCAAGCGGCGGCACCGGCACGATTTCACTCAATACCCGCACGCTCAACCGCGCGATCAACCTCGGGGCTGCGGACAACGCCTCCCGCCTCGGTCTCACCGACGCCGAACTCGACACGTTGAACGCGGCCGTGATCATCATTGGCGATTCCACCAGCGGTCCGATCACGATCAGTGCGCCGATCACTCGCGCGACCCCAACCGATCTCCAACTTTTCTCCGGCGACAAAGTGATCGACTTCGCCGGCGGCTCGATCAATTCAGGCGGCGGCAGTCTCTCCCTCGTCACCGGTTTTGCCGGCACGATCACGACGGACGCGAGCGGCGTCGATGTCATCGGCGGAAATCTCGCGATCTCCGCGGGAAATTTCGCCAGCAACGGGATCGGCACGGTCACCAATCCCCTTCGGATCAACGTCAACGTTCTCGCGACCACCACCCGCACATCGGACGCCGGTCAGTTTTTCTTTGGAAACGCGACGATCGGCGCGGCGACTCCGGACCTGACGGGCATGGACGCCGGCGTCGGCACGATCCGCTTCATGGGAGGAACGTTCACGCTCGCGGCTGATGACCTCATCGCCGACGACACGAAAGTCGTCGTCTCTACCGGCGCCACCTTCTCGCTCGCTGGACACCGCGAGACCATCCCGAATCTCACAGGTTCAGGAACCATCGACCTCACCGGCGGCACTCTATCCACTGGCGGTGAGGTGAATACAAGCGTCGACGCGCTCATCATCGGCACGGGGAACTTCACGAAGAACGCGTCTGGCGTCCTCACACTCACCAACGCGGCAAACACCTTCGGCCCCGGCACAATCACGCTCCATGGCCCGCTCAGTATCACTTCCAACGCGGTGCTCGGGAATGCTGGCAATACGGTCGTCTTGGACGAAGGCACCTTGAGCGTCGCGGCAGGATTTGCCACCACCCGGCACATCATCATCGGCGCCGGCGGCGGCACCATCGACGTCGGCTCCGGCACGATGAAGCTCCTTGGCACGGTCGACACGATCGGAATTCTCGATAAAACCGGAGCGGGCGCACTGAAGTTTTCGCCGGACTTCGTGGGCACCACGCGGGTCGACGACGGCACGCTCACGACGAGCGGCAGCCAACTCGCTGTGACCGGACAGGGAAGCATCCTTGTCGTCGTCGTTGACGATGGCGCGGGCGGCACACGTATCGACACGATCAGCCTCGCCAATACCAACGCGACCACACAAGTCTTCATCGCGGGACCGACGAATCCGGACAAGACGACCACGGTCACCAAAATCATCAGCCAGGATGCCACCATCGAAATCGGCACCATCACGCTCGGGAACAACGTCATCCTTGGCGACGGAATCAATGACAACATTCCCGACGTCGTCATCGCGGGGAAAGTCGGCAACCTCGTTTTCGGAAACGTCGCCGCCTACACGATCTTGAGCTTCGGCAAGGGGCTGCCTTACAACGTCGGCGGCAACGACACGACTCCGGATACTTACAACAATCGTCCGAACGTCACATTGAAGACAATCCTCGGACCGGGCGTCGTCATCGATGTGACCGGCGACGGCACTCCCGGCGGAGTGGGCGGCGGCGGTCTTGGAAAACTCAAGATCGACAAGTGGGACTTTCCCGGAACCGTGCAAACCACCCAAAGTATCGGCGTCTTCAAGCTCAAGCACGGCAACGCCTACGTCACCTTCGAGGTGGACAAGTTTCACAACGGCGCGACCACGACCGCGGACATGGGCAAAATCAAGATCGCCGAGGGGTCATGGGGCAGCAGCGGAAGCGAAATCGAGGGATCGATCGGCGTTTTCGATGCGAAAGCCTTCCTCGAAGGAGCCAGCCTCTCGGCTGCGAGCATCGGCTCGTTCACGACGAAGAAAGGGAAGTTTGCTGGAACCATCACCCTCACCGACCCGAACACCTCGCTCCTCGGCACGTTTCGCGTCACCAGCGATTTCACCGGGTCCATCGACGCCGCAGGCGCCGTCAAGACGATCCTGGTCAGCGGCGACTTCAAGGGCTCGCTGAAAGCAAAAGCCATCGGTTCGATCACCGCGTATTCGTTCGCCGGTGCCACCACCGACGACCTCGGCGTCTATGGCGATCCTCTCCGACAGAACATCTGGGCCACGGGTGGCTCCATCGGATTACTCAAGACGACTGCCGGCGGCATCAGCGATTACGAGATCATTGCCTCAACGATCGCGAGTGGTTTTGCCATCGTCCAAAGCTCCGCGCTCAACGACACGGTCGGGCTGGACAACGTCTTCGTCAGCGCCGCGTCGATCGGGAACACAAGTATCACCCTCGGCAGTCGCACCGGCGCCAGCCTCACGGGCATCCGCGGCAGCGTCTTCAACAGCCAGACCACCATCGGCACCATCACTTCCTCTCACTCGGTCATGGACTCTACCGTCGCCGCCGGGACCACTCTCGCCGCGGTCACCGTTGGCGGGAATCTCACCGGTTCACAACTCCTCGCCGGCGTCTGGCTCGGGGCCGACGGCGTGCTCGGAGGAAGCGACGACGCGTTTACTCGTGCCGCCTCGATCGCGGCGATCACCGTCACCGGAAAACTCGGCACCACGAATCTCGCCGCAGGGATCGCCCCGGGCACCGACGGTGTCTTCGGAACGGGTGACGACGAAGCCGCTGGCGGAACCGCGCTCGCGGGCAAAGCACTCGGCGCACTTAAGTTTGGCGGACTCGCCGCGATCACGACATCGAGCGCCGGTCTCTCACCGCACTTCGGTATCGAAGCCGCGTCCATGACGAGCCTGAGCATCGGCGGGAAAAACGTCGCGATCAAAGCCTCGACATTCCACGCACCCGGCAGCGACGCCAGTAATGACATCGCACTTCGGCTGATTTAGGGAGTGCACATGGCGGACAGTTGGATTGAGTGGTGGGCGCTACAAAAATGAACCCCCTGCGCCTCCTCCTCGCCGTCGCCGCCCTCACCTGCATCAGTCGCGCGGCGGATCAACCGAATATCCTGCTCATCGTCGCCGACGACATGGGCTTTTCCGACGCCGCGTGCTACGGCGGCGACATCGCCACGCCGAATCTTGACGCACTGGCAAAAGACGGGCTGCGCTTCACGCAGTTTTATAACACCGCCCGCTGCTGGCCTTCCCGCGCGGCGATCCTCACTGGCTACTACGCGCAGTCTGTCAGGCGTGATACGGTGCCGGGGGTGAAAAGCGGCGCACAAGGTAAACGGCCAGCGTGGGCGCGACTGCTGCCGGAAATGCTGCGGACCGTCGGATATCGTTCGTATCACTCCGGCAAATGGCACGTGGACGGTCTGCCGATGGCCTCGGGTTTCGACCATTCCTACAGCCTGAACGACCACGACCGGCATTTCGCGCCGCGCCAACACACCGAGGACGACGTGCCGCTCCCGCCGGTGGCGCCGGACAGCGGCTATTACACGAGCGCGGCCATCGCTGATCACGCCATCAAGTGCCTGAAGGAGCATGCGGAAAAGTTTTCGAAGCAACCCTTCTTCGAATTCCTTGCATTCACCGCGCCGCATTTCCCACTTCAGGCACCGCCGGAAGACATCGCGCGCTACAAGGACAAATACCTCCGCGGCTGGGACGCGATGCGCGACGAACGCTGGCAGAGGATGCACGAAATGCGACTCGGCGGCAGCGCCCTGGCACCGATCGAGCGCGAACTCGGCCCGCCGTATGCCTTCCCCGCAGCCATCGCCAAGCTCGGCCCGAACGAACTCAACCGCCCGCTAGCGTGGGACACCCTCACCGCCGACCAGCGGCATTTTCAGGCGGAAAAGATGGCGGTCCACGCCGCCATGGTCGACCGCATGGACCGGGAGATCGGTCGCGTGCTGGCCCAGGTCGGAGCGATGGGAGCGACCGACAACACCCTCGTCCTCTTCCTGTCCGACAACGGCGCAAGCGCGGAAATGATGGTGCGGGGCGACGGGAACGATCCCGACGCGGTATGCGGCACCGGCGCGACGTTTCTGAGCCTCGGCCCGGGCTGGTCGAGCATGGCCAATACGCCATTCCGTCGCCACAAAACGTGGGTCCACGAGGGCGGAATCTCCACGCCACTCATCATCCGCTGGCCCAAGGGAATCTCCTCGCGCGGTGAACTTCGCCACGCGCCAGGACACGTCGTGGACATCGTACCGACGATCCTCGAAGTATCCGGCGGAAAGCCGTTCGCCACTTGGAACGAACAACCTGTCCCCCTTGCACCGGGCTTGAGTCTCGTTCCGACGTTCGCCAAGGACGTGCCGCTCGCGCGAAACTCCATATGGTGGTTACACGAAGAAAATCGAGCCTTGCGGGTCGCCGACTGGAAAATCGTGGCTGCCGGCAAAGATTCACCGTGGGAACTTTACGATCTCAGCGCCGATCGCTCCGAGACGAAGAACCTCGCCGCCGAGATGCCGGACAAGGTCCGCGAACTCGCAATCTTGTGGCAGCGACAGACCGACGAGAACAACGCGCTCGCGCTGAAAGACGCCGGCCCCGCCGCGCGCTAACCGAGCACTTTTTCCAATACTGCCGACAACGCGTCGACGTTGAACGGCTTTTGCAAAAAGCTCGCCAGTCCCTTGCCGGGAAAGCGCACCAACGCGTCCTGCTGATTGAAGCCGCTCATCAGGACGACACGCACATCGGGACGGATTCGCCGCAACTGCGCGAAAGTTTCAGCTCCGTCCATGTGCGGCATCGTCAGGTCGAGCAGCACAAATACGAAGCGCTCCGGGTCCGCCGTAAAAACGCTGAGCGCCTCGCGCCCGTCGCGCACGAGGACGGGTTCAAAACCGGAGACGCTAAGCATTCGCCCCACGGTCGTCCGCACTGGTTCCTCGTCATCCACGACCAGAACCGCACCCCAACCGCGCCAACGCGCGACGCTCGGCGTGGCATCCACTGGAGTCTCCGCCGGCCCGCTTTGCGCCGGGAAGAGAAGCTTGAAGGCAGTACCTCGACCCTCTTCCGAATACACCTTCAGCGCGCCCTTGTGACCGCGCACGATCCCCAATACCGCCGCAAGGCCGAGGCCGCGGCCGGTGAATTTCGTGGAAAAAAATGGATCGAAAATCTTGGCCTGCGTCTCGGCACTCATCCCACATCCGTTGTCGGAAACTTCGAGAAAAACGTAATCTCCCTCCGGCAACTCCGGCGCGATCAACGTGCCGCCGAGATAAGCGCGATCCACGTGCAGCATCCCTGTCGTGAGGGTGATCACACCACTCTTATCGGCGATCGCCTCGGACGCGTTGATGACGAGGTTCATGACCACCTGCCGAATCTGCGTAGCGTCCACCTCGACCGGCGGCAGGACTTTTTCGAGATTGAATCGGAGCACCGCCTTTTTGCTGATCGAGATTTGGAGCATCTGGACGGTCTCCCTCACGAGCGCCCCAAGATCGAGATGTTGCACGATAAAGCGACCCCGACCGGAGTAAGCCAGCATTTGCTTGCAAAGGTCGGCGGCGCGCATCGCCGAGTGGTTGATCTGGTCGATGTATTCGTGCACCCGCGAACCGACCGGAAGATCGAGGCTGGCGAGACTGGCATTCCCGATGATGCCAGTGAGCAGGTTGTTAAAATCATGCGCGATTCCGCCGGCAAGGACTCCGAGACTCTCCAGTTTCTGAGTTTCCTGCATCTTCCGGTCGATCTGTTCTCGCGCCATCTGGGCCTCGCGGCTCGCCGTGATGTCGAGCACCGTGCCAGCCGCTCGCGCCGGATGCCCGGCTGTGTTCGCGAACGATTCGATCAACGCACTAAAGTAACGCATCGGACCGATTTCCGGATTGGAGCGAAACTCGATCATTTTCAGTCCGCCCGCCTCTCCGAGTCGCTCATGGACCCGGAGCACTGCCTGCCGGTCCTCCGGATGGACCATTTCCAGAAACCGTTCAAAATCCGGTGGCCCGCTCGCCCGCTCGCGATAGAAAAGATGGAACATCTCCTGGGACCACCACCCACGGCCGGACGCGAGTTCCAACTCCCAACTACCCAGATGCGCCCTGGCCTGTGCGGCCTGGAGCGCGGCTTCACTAGCCCTCAACGACGCGAGAAGTTCATTCCGTTCGAAGGCGAGGGCGGCAAACTTTCCGACACGTTCCAGCGCCTCGATTTCCTCCGCTCGGGCCGTCTGCGGCTGCCGGTAATAGACGGCAAATGTCCCCAGCACTCGCGCGTCGGACGAGATCACCGGTACCGACCAGCACGCCTTCAGACCGTGAGCGAGCGCAAGTTCGCGGTAGCTCGCCCAAAGCGGATCGGAAGCGATATCGGACACGATCGTCGTGCGCCGCGTGAATGCGGCCGTTCCGCAGGACCCGGCGACCGGCCCGATTTCGACGCCGTCGATGGCACTCCAGTAAGCCTCCGGCAGACTCGGAGCCGCTCCGTGGCGGACTCGTTTTCCATCCGAATCCAAAAGAAGGATCGAGCAGATGGATCCGGGAAACAATTTTTCGAACCCGAGAACCAACCGCTCCAATACGACACCGAGCGGGGCGCCGCTCGCCATCAATTCCAGCAACGCCCGCTCGCTTTCACTCCGCGCCTCCACCGCCTTGCGTTCGGTGATGTCACGAGTGATGCCGAGCATCCCCAGGATACTCCGATCCCCGTTTCGATACGGCACCGCGTGCGTCTCCCCCTTTCGCCGCGAACCATTTCGTCCCACGATGGTCAACTCACCCCGCGCTGCCTCCCCGCGCATGACCCGCTCGAACATCTCCTCGAACGCGCCCCGATCCTCCGGAGCGATAAACGTCCCCATTGCGTGCCCGCGCACCTCCTCGAACGCTGAGGCCTCGATCATCGAAAGGCCGGCCGGGTTCAATTCCATCAGCCGCCCGTCCGCCGATAGCAGCATCACGCACTCGGGCTCGAGATCCACGATCGAACGCAAATGTTCTTCACTGTGCTGAAGCGCCATCTCGGCCTCGCGACGTTTGGTGATGTTTCGCTGAATGCCGAGGAATCCGGTCATTTGGTTCTGCTCGTTGTGGACGGGCGAAATGAGCAGAGCGTTCCAAAACGGGACACCGTCCTTGCGATAATTCAGGATTTCTCCATCGAAGTGGCCGTCGCTATAAACTGCCGCCTTGAGTCTCTCCGCCGTCGCCGGATCGGTTTTCGGCCCGTGCAAAATGCGGCAGCTTTGGCCGATCAACTCCGCCTCACTATAACCCGTCAGCCGGGTGAAGCCGAGGTTCGCGTAGGTGATGTTTCGATCCAGGCCGGTGAGCAAAACGCCGAGCGACACATCGCTCAGCGCCCGCTCGAGCACGCGCTGAATCGCGTTCGCCTTCAGCCGCGCCGCGTGGAGCGCAGTGATCAGCCAGCCCAGCACGGCGCTCGTCAGCATGAACAGCCAAACCAGAATGATTTGCTCGAAAGGGTTTGGCCGAAAAAACGGCCCGCGTCCCGTGGACGTCCCAT
Organism: Chthoniobacteraceae bacterium; assembly: GCA_043735935.1. GTDB lineage: Bacteria > Verrucomicrobiota > Verrucomicrobiia > Chthoniobacterales > Chthoniobacteraceae > JANLQB01. The sequence continues at coordinate 6,247 of JAYTDO010000049.1, read as the reverse complement.
ACGCCGCGCCGATCGACAAAAAGATGATTCCGAACGAGGTGCCGACTGCCCCGAATCGGAGGGCCGCCCACGCCACGAGTGGCAGCGGCAGAAACGCCAGCGCCAACGCGGGATGCTCGCCGGTCCGGTTTACAACGAATACGCCGCCGACGATGAGCGCGGTCGCGCCGATCCAGGCAAGAAACTCGCCTCGACGGGAAACGATCGCGCGCCATTCCTCGCGCCCGAATGAGAGGAATAACGGCGCAGCCGAGACGACACCCATCGTATCGCCTGCCCACCAGGTAAGCCACGCTTCGTGCCGACCAAACGGAATCCACCCACCGACGGAAAGAACCAGCACGCCGCTGGTCGACGAGACGAGCATTCCTGCCGCCGCTGCTCCGGCCAAAAGCAGGATGTCGCGATTCCGATCGAATGTGGAGTGGAACCCAGTCCGCCGGAGCAACCACGCCGCGAGCAGCGGACCGATCGTGTTTCCCGTCGAAATCCCGATCGACTCGGTCCACAGGCTGCCCACCGCAAGGTTCACCGCCAACGATCCGAGAAAAACGCCCGGCCAGCAGGAAAACGAACACCGGACCAGGGCCGCCACGGCGATTCCCGTCGGCAGCCAAACGAGAGTGATGTGAGACCCGTACGCCGGCAGCATCAATCCTAGCCGACCCGTCACAAAATAGACCAGTGACAGCGCCAGAATACGCACCACAATCTGAAAAACTCGGCTTTGCATCGGGCAGGACTTCGGGAATCGACTCACCACCAACTGCTCCTTCCTGCCGGAACTCGCCACGATCGCCAAGCTCAGATTTTTCCGACGGGCCGGAGCCGCCCCCGCGATGCTCGACGCTGGGCCATGCGTCGATGCAGAGTCCGCTTATGAAAACCACCGTTGCACTTTGCAGCCTGCTCATCACCTCCACGATGGGTCTCGGCCAGCCTGTAGAAGTGATCTCCACTGAACTGCGGGGCGGCCTCCAGCCTCAGGTCGCCGTCGCTCCGAATGGACATGTGCATGTCGCGTTTGGAAAGGGGTCCTCCGTCTTCCATACCGTCTCGGCAGACGGCCGGATCTTTTCGCCGCCGGTCAAGATCGCAGACCTCGATAAGCTCGCGCTGCGCATGCGACGCGGGCCGCGGATCGCGGCGACGGACTCCACCGTCGCGGTGACCGCCATCTCGCATACGGACGGCAACCTTCACTCGTGGACCTCCGCCGATGGCGGCGCGACGTGGAAGACAGGCGCAAACCTGAACACGGTGGACCGATCGGCCCGGGAAGGACTGCACGCCATGGCCGGCGACGGCCGGGGTTTCGTCTTCGCCACATGGCTCGATCTGCGCGTGCCGGGCACGGCGCTTTGGGGAGCGGGATCTCGGGACGGCGGCGTGACGTGGGATCAAGACCGCCTCGTCTATTCCTCGCCGGACGGACATATTTGCGAATGTTGCCACCCATCGGCCGCGGTCGATGGGCGCGGGAGCGTGGCGCTGATGTGGCGGAACTGGCTCGGCGGCTCGCGTGACCTTTACCTGACCACCAGCTCGGATCAGGGACGCACGTTCACCGACGCCCGAAAGGTCGGGACGGGCACATGGAAGCTCGACGGGTGTCCCATGGACGGCGGCGCCATCGCCATCGGTTCAGACCGAAAGGCGCTCGCGGTTTGGCGGCGCGAGAAGACGGTCTTTTTGAGCCACACGCCTGCGGAGGAACAGCTCCTCAGCCGAAGCGGCGTGCAGCCGGTCGTGATCACAGCCAACGGCGCGCCCCTCATCTTTTGGGAAAGCGACGGCGGTTTGATGATTCAGCGCGGAGCATCGTCGCCGGTGCGCTTCGCCGAAAAAGCGATGGCCGCCAGCGCGGCTCCGCTGCCGAAGGGCGGAGCGATCGTGGTATGGGAATCCGCCACGACGACCCCGCCGACGATCCTGGCGGAGCGGATCGAGTAAGCGCGCCGTTACGACTTCGGCCTTTCGATCTCGAGGTAGGTCGGCGTCAGGTCGCTGCTGCGCCCACCGCCGGTGGCTTCGATGCGCATTTGCTTCAGCATCCACAAGCCGTCCTCGGTCTTCTGGCCGCTGAGCACCTTGAAACGGCGCGCGAGCTTGTCCTCGCGATTAAACGCCTCGGCCTGAAGCAGCGCGCCATCGACCTTCGAGATCCAGAGCTTCACCTTGCCATACTGCGAAGCGTTCGCGCTCGGCGGATGGACGCGGATGATCCAGCAGCGCGTCAGCAGCATCGTCTGCTCGCCATCGACCTCCGGATTCGGCCAGTAGAGAAAACGCATGGCGAGGTCCTCGTAGCTCACGTCGCTGTCGCGCACCTTGTCGTCGAAACGCGCGCCCGCGACCTTCCTCGGGCCGCTCGCTCCGACTTCTTCGAGGGTCGAATCCTTCTCTCCAAGACGCAGCACGAGGGCCTGTGGCGGATCGGTGAAATCCCAACGAATTGCCGAGCCGTCCATCTTGAGCGTGAACGGAATCTTCTTCGCGCCGGTGCGAAGCTGGCCCGTCAGAGTCCGGTTCTGGGCGGATTGCGCGATGCGGACGGTCTTTAGAATCGCCTCCGCATCCGGCGTTTCCTCCGCATGAATCAACGGACTGCCGATGAGCGAGAGCAGCGCGATCAATCGCATCTTTACATGAGGGGCCGTGGTCATAACGTGCGCGACACTCCGCCACCCAGGCATGGATCAAAAGCTACTTTTTCTCATCAATCGGCAATGGACGAATGCCGCGCTGGACTGGTTCATGGCCGCCATGTCGAGCTTCGACGCCTTCGGTCCCGTGATCCTGGTTCTGGTGATCTGGCTACTCGTGAAGGGCGGTTTCCGCATGCGCGCATTCATCCTCACAGCCGCTCTCATCGTCGGGGTGACGGACGGCCTGATTTCAAAACCCCTCAAGCAACTCGTCAGCCGACCGCGGCCGTTTCAGGCGCTCAACGATGTGCGCCAGGTCGATCTCGCGAAGGCTTCGCCCCGGCTGCTGGCGCTCGTAAAACCCGCGGTCGTCAAACGCTCGCGCGTGCAGATTGGTGAAATCGAAGGCCGCGCCTTTCCGTCCTCGCACACGATGAATACATTCGCGGCGGCGATCGTGACGGTGGTTTTTTTCGGCCGCCGCGCCGCGTGGATATTCCTGCTCCCGGCGCTCGTCGGTTATTCACGCATTTACACGGGCGCACACTGGCCGAGCGACGTGCTCACCTCGCTCGTGCTCGCGGGCGGCACCACGCTTTTGCTCGTGGCGCTCGTCGAACGGCTCTGGCGATCACAAGGCCACCGCATCTCCCCGTCGCTGCACTCGCGCCACCCGAGCCTGCTAGCATCATGACGCCCCGCATTCGCCTGTTCGTATTCCTCGGCGCCCTCACGCTCGTGCGCCTGTGCTACATCGCGCAGCTCGAGCTCTTTCCCGACGAAAGCTACTACACGATGTGGAGCGAGCGGATGGACATCAGCTACTTCAGCAAAGGGCCGGGAGTGGCCACGGCGATCTGGATCGGCACCCATCTATTCGGGATGAACGAATTCGGCGTTCGCGTCCTCAGTCCGCTCCTCGGGCTGGGAACCAGCCTGCTCCTCTATTCGTTCGGCCGGCGACTCTATGGCGAGTCCGTCGGGATCTGGACCGCGGTCATGATCAATTCGATCCCGATCTTCAATGTCGGCAGCCTCATCATGACGATCGACCCGCTGTCGATTTTCTTTTGGACCGCCGCGCTTTATTCGTGCTGGCTGGCGCTGGAGCGGAGCCCGGAGTTTTCAAAATGGTGGCCGCTCACCGGAGTCGCGATCGGGCTCGGTTTCCTCTCGAAATACACGAACGCCCTCGAACTCGTCTCGATCGTACTGCTCCTTGCGGTGACGCCGAAATACCGCCGTGAATTCCGTCGCCCGGGATTCTGGACGATGCTCGGAGTCGTGCTGCTTTTCACGCTGCCGCCGATCATCTGGAACGCACAGCACGAGTGGGTGACCATCTCCCACCTGACCGCGCGGGGTGGGCTACATAAGAGCTTTCACATCGATCCCGCGGAGTTCTTTTCGTTTTTGGGCGTTCATTTCGGAGTCTATTCGCCGCTGATTTTCGGGGGAATGTTGACGGCGGCTTGGTGGGCTCTCCGGCGCTCGGGACAGCAGTGGAAACCCCGGTTTCTCCTCGCCTTCGCGGTGCCGATTTTCGCGCTCTATTTCTGGCTCGCGCTCAAGCAGGCCGGGGAGGCGAACTGGACCGCCCCCGGCGCGATCAGCCTCGGCGTCCTCGCCGTCGCCCTGTGGCACGAGCGCGCGCAGACGTCGGCATTCGCGCGCCGGTTTTGCGTCGCTGCGCTCGCCGTGGGGATCGGCTCCAGCCTGCTCATCGTGAATCTGGACGGCATCCGGGCGCTCGGCATCCCGTGGTCCTACCGGCTGGACCCGGGCGCTCGCATGCGCGGCTGGCGCACGGCGACCGAGCGGATCGAAGCGCTCCGGGCGGACTTCGAGGCTGCGCTGGGAGAGCCGGTTTTCTTGATCGCGAACGAACATGAGGTGGCATCGAGCCTCGCCTTTTACATGAAAGCAAAACGTCCTGAGGGCCCGGGGCATCCGCCGGTCTACATCCCCGAGTCGCAGCAGATTCAGGATCAGTTCAGCTTTTGGCATCGCTACGACGAGTTCGTCGATCCGCAGGCGGCACCGGAGATCAAACGCGACGAATACTTCACCGAGGGCGGCGTGAATCCCTTCCTCGGTCGCACCGCGCTCTACATCACCGATCGAGCGGAGGAAAAGGCGCCGTCGTCGATCAAGGGCGGCTTCGAGCAGGTGGAAATGATCGCGTGCATCGACCAGACGCGGCGCGGGATGCCGCTACGACAGTTGCGGGTCTTTGCGTGCCGGCGGTATCGCAGCATGCCGCTCTAGCGATGGGCGCGCGGCCTGCTACCGAGCAGGCATGTTTCGTTTCATCCTCCTCGCCGCGCTGCTGGCCGCCGCGCCCGTCCGGGCCGTCGCACCACCCCTTACGTTCAAGGACGTGGCGCTAATGGCGCGCAGCGGCTTTAGCGAGACGGAGATTTTGACCGAAGCGCGGATTCGCCGCCTCGCCTCGGCCATCAATCCACCGTCCGAAAAGCTCCTCCGCGACGGCGGCGTGCCGGATTCGTTGATCACAAAGCTCAAGGGCCCCGAATACCAACGCACGCCGCAGGAAGACGCGGCAGCGGCGGCGGCGGCCTCGGCGCAACGCGCAGCAGCGATGCAGCGCGAGCAGAATGAAGCGACGCTCCTTCAACAGCGCCGAGAGCGGGACGAGCAACTCGCCGTCAGCATCGCGCGCCGCAATTTCGTGCAGGAACAACTCGACGGCAAGCTGCTGAGCCTTCAGGGCTCGGAGTTCATTCCCTATTCGGCCAGCGGCCTGCGCGATGTCAGGATCATCGCGTTTTATGTTTCAGCGAATTATTGCGCCGCCTGCCGCGATTTGACTCCCGAAGTGCTCGATTGGTACCGCCGCACCAAGGCGCAGCACCCCGAGTTCGAACTCATCCTCGTCGCGAACGATCACAGCCTCACGTCCGCCCAGGCGCATGTGCGAAAATACGGATGGCCCGGCCCGATCGTGCGTTTCGACGCGATGGAGGATCCGTTCATCGCCTCCATGGTCAAAGGTCGCATCCCGTGGATGGTCGCCGTCAGCCGCGCCGGGAATTTTCTCGGACCGACTCCCGAAAAAGGGCAGGCCGGGGCCGCCGGAGTGAAAGCGATGTGCGGGATGGTCGAGCAAATGTTCACTGCTCTTCAGGCTCCGAACGCGCGACTGCTCGGCGAGTAGCCTCGCCGGAAGGAATCTCTCGCAAGCCGTCATAAATCCTTCCCGCGGCTCGCCGATGTCCGTTAATAACGACGGATGATCTCCGTCGTCATCCCGCTCTTCAACGAGCAGGACAACATCCAGCCGCTACAACAGGAACTCTCCGCCGCCCTCGCGGGGATCGATCACGAACTCATCCTCGTGGACGACTTTTCAACCGATGGCACCTTGGAAAAGATCACCCGCGGTCCGGGGGTGAGGGTGATCGAGTTTGCGAAAAACACCGGCCAGAGCGCGGCGATGTATGCGGGAATCCACGCGGCGAAAGGCGATGTGATCGTGCTGCTCGATGGCGATCTCCAAAATGATCCCGCTGATATTCCGACGCTCCTCGCGGAAATCGAGAAGGGCGCCGACCTCGTCTGCGGCTACCGCGCAAACC
>JAYTDO010000048.1:0-1862 GCA_043735935.1 Chthoniobacteraceae bacterium | reverse complement strand
TCGACGATGGCGATGGCGGGATGCGTGTCGTTGAGCTGCACGACCACCTTCTCCGGAAAGTCCTCCCAGGCCTCGTTGTCTTTGCGAAAGCGGCGGAACATGTCGTGCAGCGAGCAGGCCACGAGGAAGTACTGCTGCACGAGCCGCAGCTCTTTGCCGAGGTCGTTGTTGTCATTCGGGTAGAGCACTTTCGAGATCGTCTCGCTGGCCGTTTTCTCATGCACGGCCTCCGCGTAGCCGCCGCGGTTGAAGGCGTCGAAGTCAAACTCCGCGCTCGCTTTGCACTCCCAGAGCCGCAGGTAGTTCACGGTGTTGGTGCCGTAGCCGGGGATCGGGATGTCGTAGGGGATGCCGATGAGTTTCTTCGCTCCCGTCCACTTCGGCAGGTAGCTGCCGCGGTCGTCGAAAATGTTTTCCACATGGCCGTAGATTTCGACCTCGGTGGTGTGCTCGGGGCGGATGATCTCCCACGGCGTGCCGAATTTCATCCACTCGTCCGGCAACTCGACCTGATGGCCGTTGCGGAACTCCTGCTTGAAGAGCCCGTACTGGTAATGGATGCCGTAGCCGATGGCCGGCAGGTCGAGCGTGGCGAGCGAGTCGAGAAAGCACGCCGCCAGCCGCCCGAGGCCGCCGTTGCCGAGCGCCATGTCGTACTCCTCCAGCCGCAGAGCCTCCACGTCGAAACCCATCTCATTGAGCGCATGCTCCATCTCCTCGAAGAGGCCCGCGCTGTAGAGGCTGTTGGAAAAAAGCCGGCCCATCAGAAACTCCAGCGAGAGGTAATACACGCGCTTCACATTTTTCCGATGATGCACGCCCTGCGTGGCGATCATGCGCTCGATAATGACGCTTTGCACCGCCTTCGAGGTGGCCAGCCACCAGTCGCGTTTGCTCGCGGTTTGGGCATCGCGCGCGAGGCTGAATTTCAAGTGCGTCTGCACCAGAGCTTTGAGCCCGGAGACGGATTTATCGAGGCCGGATTGAAAGGAAACGGAGTCGGACATAAGCCGCCGTGTGTCGGCGCAAAGGCTGTGTGACTCAAGGAAAAACCGGGGCGCTGGCGCACGAGTCTTGCGCATGGCGCGCGGAACGACGCCATCCACCAACGCCTCTCAGAGGGCGTCCCGAAACTCCAAAGGATGTCATCCTGAGCGAAGCGGAGGCGGAAGGGCGGGCGCAGCGCAGTCGAAGGACCCCGGCGGTCCGATGACGTGCTGCACGTGAACGAACCGCCGGGGTCCTTCGACTCCGTTTCGCCCCCACCTTTCCACGGCGAAACTCCGCTCAGGATGACCCGCTTTGTAGTTTCGGTTCACCCTCTCAGCCGACCGTCTCCGGCAGGCGCACCGCGACGCCGTGTTCCGCGAGGTAGCGCTTCACATCGCCGACGGTGTACTCGCCGAAGTGAAAAATGCTCGCCGCGAGGACGGCGTCGGCTTTCCCCTCGGCTAGAACCTCCGCCATATGGCCGAGCGTGCCTGCGCCGCCGCTGGCCACGATGGGGACGCCCACCGCCTCGCTGATGCGGCGCGTGATGACGAGGTCGTAGCCGGCTTTCGTGCCGTCGGCGTCGATGCTGTTCAGCACGATCTCGCCGGCTCCGAGGGCGACGGCGCGGACGGCCCATTCCACGGCGTCGAGACCGGTGGGTTTGCGCCCGCCCTGCACGAAGACCTCCCAGCGGTCGGGCGCGGTTTTTTTCGCATCAATGCTGACGACGATGCACTGGCTCCCAAACCGCTCGGCTCCGGCGCTGATCAGTTCGGGCGTGGCGATGGCGCTGGAGTTGATGCTGATTTTGTCGGCCCCGCTTTTCAGCATCACGCTCATGTCCTCGACCGCGCGGATGCCGCCGCCGA
>JAYTDO010000047.1:0-2332 GCA_043735935.1 Chthoniobacteraceae bacterium | reverse complement strand
GTATTACCGCTACCTGCTGGAGAACAGCATCCCGATTTACCTTTCGAGTTTGGTGGCGGCGGAGTTTGCCGTGCGACAGCCGATCACGGATTTGCCACTGCGCAGCTTTCGAGTCCTGCCGTTTAACCTGACGCACGCGATCCAGGCCGCGGCGCTGGACTTCAAAGAATTGCGGAAGGCGGAAGACCCGCGCGCGGTCGTGAAGGAAGACATCAAAATCCTCGCGCAAGCGGCGGTGGAAAACATCAGCCATTTGCTGACGGAAGATGCCCGAACCCTCTACCGCTACTGCGAACAGCTCCGCACAGCGGGGAAGATTTCGACCAAGGCCATCAAACTGGTGGATGGCTTCGACGCCTCCTGGTTCATCGACGGCGGGCAGAAGGTGATGAGCACGGTGCTGAATCCCGATCCACCCAAGGCGTAAGCCTCGGAATCCGTGAAGATGGGCTGCCAGAATGAATGTCTTCACCGTTGAGGCCCGGGGATGCCGCTCCCTGAACCATACCCGATCCTGACTTTGCACGCAGCGGACGTGCTCGCGCCCGAAGAAATGGGAAGCAAACGCAAAGGCTGGGTGCGCGTGGGCGACGATGCGGAGCCGTGGCTTTTCAAATATACGCGGGTCAACGACGGCGTGCCCACGGGCGAAGCGTGGGCAGAAAAAGTGGCTGCGGAAATTGCGGTGGCCATCGGGCTTCCCGCCGCTCGCGTGGAATTGGCGACGCTGGATGGCGAGGTCGGGTGCGTCAGCCGCCAGTTTGCCGAATTGTCGGTGCCGGGAGTTGAGCTGGTTCACGGCAGCGACCTCCTTCCGGGTGTGGTGCTCGGCTATGATCGCACCAAGAGATTCCGACAGGCGGATCACACCTTGGAAAACATTCTCGATGCCGTTGCTCGCGTCATTCCCGACGCGGCACAGCGCGAGGCGGCTTTTCAGCGACTTGCGGGTTTTGTGATGCTCGACGCGCTGATCCTGAACACGGACCGGCATCACGAAAATTGGGCGCTGCTCCGATCGCGTCGGGGTGACGGGAGCCTGTTTCAGGAGGTGGCACCAAGCTACGATCACGCCTCATCCCTCGCCCGCAATGAACCTGCGGCGACGCTGGCGCAGTGGATGGACGACAAGCAGATCGACCGAGTGGCGTGGTATGCGCAACGCGGCCACGGCGGAATCTTCCTCCGCGGGGACAAGCGCGGAGCGAATCCGTTGCGGCTCGCGATGGTCGCGGTGCGGCGCTGGCCAGGCTACTTTCAGCCTTGGCTGGAGCGGGTGCGCACGCTGGATTTTTCCATAGTTGAAGGTATCTTGCGGCGCGTGCCGGAGCAGACAATTTTCACGGAGCATCGAGAGTTTGCACTCGCCTTGCTCCGATGCACGCAGCACATCCTTTCGTCATCCCTATGAAAACCCTCTTCCTCGCGTGGCAGCACACCCGCCCCAATCCGGGACAGCGCCCGGTGACGCGGGCATGGTATCCGATTGGCCAACTGGACGCCGAGCCGGACAAATCGTTCTACCGCTTCAATTACACCGAAGGTGCCCGCCGGGCGGCACAGGAGGCCGGCTTTGCGCCGCTGGAAGCCTTCCCGGAATTGGGGCGCACCTACGAGTCAGCGGACTTGTTCCCGGTGTTTCGCAATCGGCTCATTCAGCCGGGTCGTGACGACTATCGCGAATACATCGAACGCCTCGGCCTTGCCTCGGACGAAACCGATCCGATGGAAATCCTCGCGGTCAGCGGCGGCACTCGGCAGACGGACAATCTGGAGGTTTTCCCGAAGATTCGGCGACACCGCGACGGAAGTTTTTCGTGCCGTTTTTTCCTGCATGGCTGGCGGCATGTCAGCACGGCGGCGCAGACGCGGCTGGAGAGTCTGCAAGCCGGCGATCCGCTCCGGGTATGTCTCGAACTGAACAACCCGGCCACGGGCGCAGCGATTCAGCTCCAGACGGCAGACGATTACCACATGCTCGGTTGGGCACCCCGCTACCTGCTCGGCGATATGCTCGCGACGCTGGCCCATGCGCCGCACGATCTCGAAGCATCGGTGGTGCGGCTCAACCCGCCGCCCGCGCCGGGCAACCAGCGGGTGCTGGTCGAATTGGGTGGTCGCTTCGACGAAGGATTCCAGCCGATGACGGGCGGCGATTTCCGCCCGCTGAAAGACTAGGCGATGCCCGACGGCTGGAACGAGGCGGACCTGGTGGAGACCCCAGCGGTTCGCCTTTTCGCCGATCTCGGCTGGGAAACGGTATCGGCGAGCGACGAGGTTTTCGGTGCGGGTGGGACACTCGGACGGGACACGAAGGGCGAGACGGTGCTGG
>JAYTDO010000046.1:0-1854 GCA_043735935.1 Chthoniobacteraceae bacterium | reverse complement strand
CGCCCGCCAGATGAGACGCGGATCGAGCGTGTCGAAATCATGATTCCACGTCTGTTGCACGCCATCCGGAGAAACAAGACGCAGCAACGCGTCCACCTTGGAAGCCAGCGTGTAGGCGTCGAGCCGCGCGTCGAGCCACTGCCCGGCATTGAGCGTGACGGCGAAGGAATCTACATCGCCGGATTTATCGAGCCGTCCATTCACCGTCATGGGTAGCGGGGTGACGGGCTGCGCGTTCGTGAAATGGTCGTTCGGCTCGGCTTCGAGAACTTCCGTCCCGCGTGAGACGACAAAGATGCGCGGCAGGCTTGGCCCATCGGCATTGAACACGCGAAGCCAGTGCGCACCGACCGGAGCATCCGCCGCCGTCTCGACCCGGAACTTGCCCTTGTTCGTTTCGGCTGTGAAGACAACACCCGTGCAACTCAGCCAGACTTTCGGCGGCCAGGGTTCAAACTTCCCGGCGATGGTGACGACATTCGTCGAACCACGCGTCAAGCCAGCGGGGAAAAGGTGTTCGACCGTTGGAGCCTCGGCGGAAAGTCGCAGTACAGAGATCGCGCAGAGAGCGGCGACGACGACGGCTTGCTGGACATGGCTCCCGATCAGAAGTTTTCCAAAAAGCCTCCGTCCGACCATCACGCGAACAGCTCCTTGATTAGGCGTCCGTTGTTGACCAGTTGAATCGGGCGGCCCGTGTTCGTGTGCAGCACCTGCTGCGGATCGATGCCCATCTTCGTGTAGAGCGACGCCGCGAAATCTTCCGGCGAATGGACGTTCTCCGAGGCGTAGTATCCGCGCGCATCCGTCGCGCCCACGACCTGTCCGCGCGGGATTCCGGCGCCGGCCATGAGCACCGACATCGCGCCCGGCCAATGATCACGTCCGGCATCCTTGTTCACCTTCGGCGTGCGTCCGAATTCACCGAGCGCGATGACCATCGTGTTGTCGAGCAACCCGCGTTCATCGAGGTCGCTGATCATCGCCGCGAGACCTTGATCAAACTTCTTCATGAAGTCGCCCCGGAACGTCTCGAAGATCTTCGTGTGATTATCCCAGCCGCCGTAATACACCGTGACGAAACTCACGCCCACCTCGACCAGCCGCCGCGCCATCAGCATCCGCTGGCCGAGATCATTTCGTCCGTAGGCATCGCGCACCTTCGCCGACTCGCGCGCGATGTCGAACGCCTGCTGCGCCTGCGGCGAGGCCACGAGGTCGATGCCCTGCTCGTAAAACTTGTCGAAGGTCACCGCCGGATCGTCCGCCAGCTTCTCCGTATGGCGCTGCATCTGGTCGAGCGCCTTGCGCAACGCCTGCCGGTTGTCGGCGCGGCCTTCGCTGATGGCCGGAGGCAGGACGACGTCACGCACCTTGAAGCCGTCGCCGTTCGGATTGCCGTCGATGACGAACGGCGCGTGCTGGCCACCGAGGAAATTCGGACCGCCCGAGCGCGACACCTGCGGCATCGACATGTAGGCGGGCATGCCGTGGCGCAGTCCCCGGTCGTACGACACCATTGAGCCGAAGGAGGGATGAAAGGTCACGAAGGCGCCGCAGGCCACGGGCGTCGGCGTGGGCATGCCGGTCATCATGTAATGATTGCCGCCGCCGTGGTTGGGATCCTTGTGCCAGATGGAGCGGACGATGGTGAGCTTGTCGGCGACACCGGCGAGCTTCGGCACGCATTCGCTGAACTGGATGCCGGGCACCTTGGTGGGAATGGCTTTGAAATCGCCGCGAATCTCCGAAGGCGCGTCCGGCTTCGGATCGAACGTCTCGTAGTGCGACGGCCCGCCATCAAGCCACACGAGGATGCAATTGATGTTCTTGCCGCCGACCTTCGGCTGAACG
>JAYTDO010000045.1:0-20599 GCA_043735935.1 Chthoniobacteraceae bacterium | reverse complement strand
GTTGGATGAGCGGGATGCCGAGCATCATCGCAAACGTGAGCCGGTCCCGGCGCATCTGGGTGAATTCCTTCACGATGATCGCCCAAAGGCGCGCGAAGGAGAATGGCGGGCGGCGGCTCATTCGCGAAAGTTATCCTCCGAGTTTCGCATGAGGTGGATGAAGGCGTCTTCGAGGCTGGAACGGATGAGTCGCCACTGGTGGGTCGGTGTGCGAAAGGGCGCTATCGCCCGATCGAGCGCCGCCGCATCGTCGCTGCTGACGTGGAGCATATTTCCAAAAGCAACCGCCTGCTGGACGCCGGGCTGCGCGCGGAGTTGCTCGGCGAGCGCGATGAGGCCGGGACCGGTGACGGACCACGTCGTGAGGCGGACGTGGTCGATGACTTCATCCACGGTGCCATGGGTGAGCAGATCGCCGTAGGAGATGTAGGCGAGCCGATGGCAGCGCTCGGCTTCATCCATGTAATGCGTGGTGATGAGGAAGGTGAGCCCCTCGGCCGCGAGCCCGTGGATCTGCTCCCAGAAATCGCGGCGCGCCTTCGGGTCCACGCCGGCGGTGGGTTCATCGAGCAACAAAAGGCGCGGTTGGTGGATGAGGCACGCGGCGAGTGCGAGGCGCTGTTTCCAGCCGCCGGAAAGCTGCCCGGCAAGTTGATTCTGCCGACCGCCGAGCCCGAGCCGCTCGATGCTTTCCCGGACGGCTGCAGTCCGATTTTTCACGCCGTACATGCGGGCGACGAAATCGAGATTTTCCTGAATGCTGAGGTCTTCCCAAAAGCTGAACCGCTGCGTCATGTAACCGACGTGCCGCTTGATCTGCTCGCTCTCGCGGATCACATCGAAGCCGAGGCAGGTGCCGCTGCCGGCATCCGCGCGTAGAAGGCCGCAGAGCATGCGGATGAACGTGGTTTTGCCGCTGCCGTTCGGGCCGAGAAAACCGAAGATTTCACCCGTGCGAACCTGAAGTGCGATGTCGTTGACGACGGTGCGCCCGTCAAACCGCTTGGTGATCCCGCGCACGTCGATGGCGAGATTTTCAGTCATGGTTCAATGCGCGAGATCCACATCGACCGGCTGGCCCGGATGCAACTTTGCGGCGACCGCGGGATCGAAAGTGATCTCGATCATGAAGACGAGTTTGCCCCGGCTTTCCTGGCTGTAGATGACAGGCGGAGTGAACTCGGCCTGTGGTGAAATGAAGCTGACTTTCCCGCCAAACGGCTCGGCGACGCCATCGACCCGGACCCGCGCCACATCGCCGGGATGAACGGCACCGATGCGCGCCTCCGACACGAAGGCGCGCACCTTGATATTGGCCGGCGGCAGGAGCGAGACGACCGGCCTGCCCACCGGCACCCATTCACCGGCACGATAAATCGTGTCGAAAACGAGCGCCGCCTGAGGCGCTGACTGGCTCTTTTGGGAAAGGTCCCACTCGGCCTTGGCGAGGGCAGCTTGGAGGGCGCGGACGTTTGCCTCGGCTGCGGCGATCAGGTCCCCGCGCGAGCCGAGCCGCGCAGCCTGCAACTCCGCGTCCATCTGCGAGACACGCTGACGATCCTGCTCCATGGCCGAGCGGGCCCGGTCAAGTTCGCTCCCGGCGGCGGCACCGGAACGGAAGAGCGATTGTTCGCGCGCAAATTCCTTTTCCGAAAGGACAAGCGCCGCGCGCGCCTGCGCGAGTTGTGCCTCCATCGAGTCGATTTCCACCGGACGCATTCCCTTGGTCGCGTCGGCAAGTTTCGCCCGGCCTTCCGCAAGGCGCTGAACCGAGAGATCCCGCAACGCGGTCTCGGCTCCGCGTTCGAGCGTGAAAAGCGGTTCACCCACCTTCACCTGGTCGCCGCGCCGGACGACCAGCGTCTCGATGGCTCCGGCGAGCGGCGACGAAACGTAAACGAATTCGCCCTCCGCGTAACCCTGCAAACGATCCGACGAACCTCGATCACAACCCGCGAAAAACGCGGGCAGGATCAGCGCAGCAAAAATGCTCCACATTCTCATCGCCTCGCCGCCTTCCCGCGCACGAGCGCACCTTCGAGAAAGACGGAAATAATCTGCGCGAATCCCGATCGGGGGGTCAGCCCCAGCTCTCCCAATCTCGCGGGATTCACGACGGCGTCGACCGCACCGACGAGGATCTCGATCATCAAAGTCGTCGGGATGTCGCGCCGGATCGTCCCCGCCTTTCGCCCCTCATCGAGCAACCGTCCAAAGTAACGCTGGATCAGCTTTCGCCGCCCATCCCGGACCACCGCAAACAACTCGGGCACCTCGCGCTGGACGTCCCGAATGAACGCAGGCTGAATTTCGTCCGCCTGCCCGCGCATGCACTCGAGCATCGCATGGAGCCGCGCCGGAAAGTCTGCCGCCGCACCGTCCATCACCCCTTGGAGGCCTGCCTCGACGCTGCCCAACTTGTCCGCGATCACCGCCTCGAGCAGCGCGGTCTTGCTCGGGAAATGCGCGTAAAGCGTCTTTTTGCTCATGGCCAGCTCGGCGGCCAGGTCGTCCATCGTCACGCCGCGAAAACCGTGGGAGAGAAAGTGCGTCCGGGCTCCCGAGATGATCCGCCGGACGGGGCGCACCTCAGGCGGAGACTTGGCTTTTGGAGCTCGGACGGAAGCGGTTTTCACACGAAGAAGTTTCAGGAAACGCTACCAGTGTATTTAGTTTCCACTTATCCGCAACCAGCGATGCACGAAAATGGCGGAAGCGCCCGGGAGCTAGACTTCCAGCGGCACGCCGGGCGTCGGGATCACGACTTCCGTTCCGGGAAGGTCGGCGTTGATCGACTCCTTGAACCAGCCGATCGCGTCCGTATCACCGTGGACGAGGATGACTTTCTTCGGGGTCGTCCGGCCAATGTAGGCGCGCAGGCTTTCGCGGGACGCGTGGCCGCTGAAGTTGAATTTTTCCACGCGACACGTCAACGGCTGCGGCGGGAACTCGGGGCTGAGCTGGACGGTGTCTCCATGCTGCGCCGCGCGAATCTTTCCCGCGGGTGAGTCGGGGTCCGCGTAGCCGACGAAGACCAGCGTATTGCGCTCATCGCTGAGGACGTGGCGGGAGAAGCTGTTGGAGATGGTTTTAGCGCTCATCATGCCGCTGGAGAGGGCGTAGATCCGCTTGGGTTTAAACGGAAGCGCGGCCGCCTGCTGGCCCGCGACGACGAACGGCGCCACCGTATCCAGGAGCTGCAAATCGTGACGCTGGCGCGCGGTCTGGTGGGCGAGCTTGTCGTGGACTTCGGTGAGCTTCGCGCCAAGGCCGCCGATATAGATCGGTGTGTCCTGCCGCAGCACGCCACGCCGCCGGTATTCGTAGAACATCGCGAGGAGTTCCTGCGTTTTTCCGAGGGCGAAAAGGGGCATCATCACGCTCCCGCCGCGCTCGAAGCAATCGAGGATCGCCTCGACCAGCCTCGTTTCCTCGTCAGCACGCGTGAACCCCTCCGGCGTCGCGCGATCGCCCCGCGTCGTCTCAATGATGAGCACGTCGAGCGGCTCCTCCGGAAACCGCGCTCCCTGCATAAGGGTCTGACCTTCAAAATTAACGTCGCCCGTGTAGAAAATCTTCCTCCCGCCGCCGCGAATGAGGGTACCAACGGAACCGAGAATGTGGCCCGCGTCGAAAAACTCGAAGCTGACGTCCGCCTCTTCATCCACCCGCAGGCGCTCACCCGTGATATCGAAGCGCTGACGGAGCGGGATGCCGTGCCAGCGCTTCGCAGATTGATCGACTTCCCGGTGGGTGAAAAGCGGGTAGCCGGGCACTCCCTCCTCTCGCTTCTTGAGCATCACGTTCACGGAATTGTGAAGCATGATGTCGCTGAGCTGCCGCGTCGCCTCGCTCATGAAAACGCGGGCGCGCGGCTGCCGCCGCATGAACAGCGGAAGCGACCCGAGGTGATCCTGGTGAGCATGCGAAACGACGATCGCGTCCGCGGAATCGTCCGGCAGCACGTCCAGATTCGGGACCGCGTCCATCCCGTCGATCTTCGGGTGCAGGCCCGTATCGAGGATCAGGCGCTTGCCTGCGACTTGCAGGGAGTAGCTGTTCGCGCCGATTTCGACGGCCCTTGTGAGATTGGTGAAAATGATCGGGGCCATGAACGTGCCGCGAAAAATGGAGACCACCCCGGCGGATGGCAATGTCTTTCGCGGAGGCTTTCCAGCCTAGTCGCGATATTCCTTCGGCGGCAGGTCCCACTCGGATTCGATGCCGGGAGTCGCGAGACGAAACAGAACGATGAAAAGCGCGAGTCCGGCGGGGAGAACGATGGGAACCCAGATGAGGCTTTGGGCGAAATAGGTGATCGCGAGCATCGTGTAGGTGACGACGAAGACGGCCATGACGGCGAGGGTGGATCCCTTTTTCCAGCGCCGGCATTTGCGGGCAACGAGCAGCGCCGCGGCGATGAGCGCAAAGTCAAACCAGTCCGGGATGCGCTTGATGAAGGATCGATTTTGGATGGTCGCGATGGCTGTGGCGAACAATTCGCCCGGCGAAACAAAACGCGTCGGCGCGATCTCAATCGTGCGGGCGGCGGCGTCCGTGCGAGCGAGAAGGACGAATTTATTCGTGAGGCGTTCGGCGGGCACGATCGGCGTACGACCGTGCTCGACTTGGTCGCTGGCGAGGACGAGTTCGTCGAATCCGCATCGGACGCGCGGAGCGCCGAAGTCGACCCGCATCCGCCCGAGCCGGTCGATCGGGATTTGCACCCGTTCTGAGAGGACGATTTGCTGGCCGATTTCCACAGCGACGTCGTCGGGAGTGAGTTTTTCCCACATCAGGATGGCCTGCAGTACAAAGCTGGGCACAACCTGCCCATGGTAACGCATGAGAAGCGGCACGGTGCGTGTGTAGCGGGCGGCGCCGGGCAGATTCACAAAGCCCGTGCTGCTGGAAAGCCGGAAGTCGTCGTCGGCCTGGTCGTCGATGGCGGTAAATTCGGGGAGGCTACCGAGGTCGCCGGTCACGTTGCGAATGATGGGCGCCTCTTGCGGGACGGGGAGCACCGTCGGGTCTTCCGGCCATCCCAACCGCGCCCCGAGCAGGACTCGGGACGAACGGAGCACGTGTTCCCGAAGGATTTTCTGGTATTGCAACAGCTTCCGGGCGTTCTCCGGCTTCATCCCCTTTGTATTCCAGCTCAGGATTTCATCGGTCGCGAGAGCGGCGGGGTTGAAGATTTCCGCGGACTGGAAAAAAAGCGCAAAATCGAGCGGCGCCCAAGGCCACGGGCGGACTTCCAGGCTGCTTTCATCGATTCCCACGAGAGTGACCGGGGCAGGATCCTCGGTGCGCCGGGCATTGATCGCGAGGAAGTCCGCGAAATTCTCGTCGAGTCCGCGAAGCGGTTCCTGGTGCGACTCGCGCATGAGGACCAGGCCCGCGAGAAGGACGAGGATCATAAATTGGGCGCCGGACTGAAACATGGCGCGCAGTTAATGGATTTCCATCGGGACTCCAAATACAAAAAACGGCGACCTTGCACGCGCTCCCAACGCGCCCACGTCCACGGACGGGTCGTAGAATCGTAGCATTCTCACCCATTGGCAAAAAAAGTCCGCCAGAGAGCTGCGACAAGGAAGGTCGGACTACCGTTGCTGCCTTCCGGCCCTGGCGGGGTTTGTCTGCCTTCAGTTCACAGTCCCTGACGGAGGCCGCACTATTGAAGCTCGCCCGTGCGATGACAAATGATTTGTAGGAAAAATGCGCGAAACCGCTTGCATTGAAAAAACATCACGGCTTAAAAGACCGCCGCAATCGGTGCTGCACACCAACCTTGCGTTTACCTCCAGAGCTTAGAGACATAATTACCGACTCCCCACTTTTTCATGGCTAAAATTCTATTGATCATCGCTGCGCTCGTCACCGCAGGAACCGCATACCTCGGCTTCGCGACCAAGCAAAAAGTCGATGCGCTGCAGGGGAACCTGAAGGACACCACCAACCGCCTCACGGCGACGACGGCGGACTTGAACAAGACGAAGACGACGCTGAAAAAAACGGAGGAAGACCTGACCGCCGCAAAAGCCACGATCGAGGACAAAGAAAAGGACATCGCGACGAAAAAGGGCGAGATCGACAAGCTCACCTCGGACCTCAGCAAGGCGACGATGGACGTGGAGGAGAAGACCAAGCAGATCGGGATGATTCAAGCCGAACTCGACAAACTCAGCGGCGTCCTGACCGGCATCAAGCCCGAGGAACTCGCGGCCAAGATCAAGGAACTCTCCGAGTCCAAGTCGAGACTTGAAACCGAACTCGCCGAAGCCAAGCAGGTGCTGGTAACCCTCAACGACAAGCTCAAGGAAAAGGACGACAAGCTCGTCGGCACCGAACAGCAGGTCGAAGCCTACAAGAAGAATTTCGTAAAGAACGGACTGACCGGCTCGATCCTCGCTTACAATCCCGGCTGGAATTTTGTCGTCCTGAGCATCGGCGACAAGCAGGGCCTGAAGCCGAGCGTGCAGATGGTGGTGAGCCGTGCCGGCCAGATGGTCGCCAAGGTGAAAGTGACCACGGTCGAGCCCGGCACCGCCATCGCGGACATCATCCCCGGCACCACCCCGCGCGGCATGAGCGTGCAACCGGGCGACACGGTCGTCTACGAAGGCCGCCCCCAATAACGCGACCTCCGGGTCTCATGGGAAAGCGAATTTTTGCGCTCGCGCTGTTGCTCGGATCCTTGGGATTTCTCCCGGGCTGCGCGAGCGACGAACCGAAGGATCCGAACCGCGTGAGCAGCATCCCGTGGAACCGCCCCGAAAAATGGGAAGGCCAGGGACCCCTGGGCAGCTTCACTCCGCAGGGAACGGGCGGCGGCGGCGGCTCCTACTGACCCTGGCCCCGCTTCGGGCGGGCTGATTTTCTCCGTTCGTGGCCGCGCGCATCCTCGTCATTCGTGGTGGTGCAATCGGCGATTTTGTCGTCACGCTCCCCGCGATCAAGCTTCTGAGGGAAGCCTTTCCCGAGGCGCATCTCGAAATCCTCGGCTACCGGCATATCGTGGCACTCGGCGAAGGCCGGTTTTATGCCGACGCCTCGCGTTCGATCGAATACGGAGCGATGGCGGGGTTCTTCGTCCCCCGCTCCGAACTCGCGCCAGACCTCGTTGAATACTTCGCGAGCTTTCAGCAAATCGTCAGCTACCTCTTTGATCCGGAGCATCATTTTGAAAACAGCCTCCGCCGCACGGGGGCAAAACATATCCTTCAAGCGTTCGTCAAAATCGACGACTCGGCGCACGCAGCACAGCAACTCGCCCGGCCGCTCGAAAGACTCGCGCTTTATCTCGAATCGCCCGCCGCAACGCTGCATCCGAAGGCCGACGATCGAGACTTTGCCACGCGTTTTCTCGCCGAATGCGACGAACGTCCCTTGATCGCGCTGCATCCCGGAAGCGGCAGCGGGCTCAAGAATTGGCCGATCGAAAAATGGGCTGAGTTTGGCAAGGCACTGATGGCGCGCGATCCGAGACCACAACTTTTGCTTGTTGGAGGCGAAGCGGATTACGAACGGCTCGACGCTCTCGTCAAGGGGTGGAGCGATGCTGCCGTCCTCGTTGCGCGGGATCTCCCCCTGCCCGAGCTCGCTGCGCTGCTGGAGCGCGCGACTCGTTTCGTCGGGCACGATAGCGGAATCTCGCATATCGCCGCGGCGGTCGGGGCGCCATGCACTCTGCTTTTCGGGCCGACCGACCCGACAGTCTGGGCTCCGGCGAATGCAGGGGTGACCGTGATCGCGGCGCCGGGTGGCGACCTTTCGGCCTTGAGCGTCGATGCGGTGTTAGCTGGGGTTTGATTCGTGCAGAGCGCCGATGCGCCGCACTTCTGGCCAAATCAACACGACGGCGATGACGACGATGACGGTGCCGATGCCACCACCGATGACGGAGAGGACGGGGCCGAAATATGCCGCCGTGAGGCCGGACTCGAGCGCGCCGAGTTCGTTCGATGAGCCGATGAACACGTTGTTCACGGCCGAGACGCGGCCGCGCATCGAGTCGGGTGTGAGAAGCTGCACGAGCGTATGGCGAACGACGACCGAAACGTTGTCGAGCGCGCCGGTGATGGCGAGGGCGACCATCGAAAGCCAGAACGAGTGCGACATTCCAAAGACGACCGTCGCGACGCCAAAACAGATGACCGACCAAAGCAGCGCAGCGCCGGCGCGGCGCATCGGTGGCAGGAACGCGAGCGTCAAACCCATGGCGACAGCGCCGACGGAAGGAGCGGCGCGAAGCCAGCCAAGACCGGATGGCCCTACGTGGAGGATTTGATCCGCGAACATCGGCAGGAGCGCGGTGGCTCCACCGAGGAGGACGGCGAAAAGGTCGAGCGTGATGGTGGCGAGAATGGTTTTCGTGCGCCAGACGAAGCGCAGCCCGGAAAACAAGTCCTGAAGTGGATGGAGGTCGGCGTGCGGACGCTCCTGGCGGTGGACGATGGGAGCGATCGCGGCGATGAAAACGAGGCCGCACGCGGCATCGATTAAATACGCGGCGGTGCTGCCGAAATGATGAATCGCGAGGCCACCAAGCGCCGGTCCGAAGACGGATGAGACCTGGAAGATGCTGCCATTCCACATCACCGCGTTGCTGAGTACTTCGCGCGGCACGAGATTCGAGACAAAGGCCGGACGGGCCGCCCACCCGAAGGCGCGCGCGGTGGCGGTCATCGCGAGCACGAGCAGGATCAGTGGAATGGACGGATCGAAAGTGACTCCCGAAGTTTCACCAAAACAGGAGGCAACCCAGAGCAACGCACGGCTGGCGGCGACGAGCGAGGCCCACGCGGGGACGCGTTCATGCGCGAAGGCGAGCGCCGAGAGCGCGAGCGAGCACAAAATGACGACGGACTGCGTCACGAGCAGGACGCGTTTTCGATTGCAGCGGTCGGCGACCTGGCCAGCGGGCAGGGCGAGCAGGATCACCGGCAGCGCTCCGAAGAGCCCCATCATTCCCAAGGCCGTCGCGGAGCGGGTCCGTTGGAAAATCTCGTAACCGACGGCCACGGCGACCATCTGCCGTCCGATGACCGAGACGAAGTAGCCGAGCGAATAGCCGCGATACGCCTGCACACGAAAGGCGGCGTAGGGATCGTGCGGTCGGGATTCGGCGGACATCGGGACGGGTAGAGTCGCCGGAGCCCGTGGCCCGGACAAGTCGCATCGCGCCGCAGCGCACTTCCACCTTGCGCCGGGCGAGCGAGATCCGTTTAGTGGGCACCTTTCTTAGATTTTGGCCATGAAATACCGGACCTACCTTATTTTCGGCGCACCAGGCAGCGGCAAAGGCACGCAGGGAAAAATCCTCGGCGCCATCCCGCGGTTCTTTCACTGCGCGTGCGGGGATGTCTTCCGGTCGCTGGATACGAGGACCGTACTCGGTCAGAAGTTTCTCGAGTTCGCCAGCCGCGGGCAACTCGTCCCGGACGACATCACCGTCAAGCTTTGGCACGCGCGCATCGCGGATGTGGTGCGGGACCACTCATTCAAACCAGATATCGACTCGCTGATCCTCGATGGTATCCCGCGCAATGTGAGCCAAGCGACGATCATGCGCGACATCATCGACGTGAAGAAGGTCTTTCACCTTTCCTGCCCGGATCGCACGCAGCTCATCGTGCGGCTGAAAAAGCGCGCGCTAAAGGACAACCGCTTCGACGACGCGAACGAGGAAGTCATCCGAAAGCGCCTGGACACATATGAGGCCGAATCGAAGCCGATTCTCGATTTTTACGGTCCGGACGTGACCCAGGAGATCAACGCCGAGCAGAGTCCGGTCAAAGTCACTTTCGACATTCTGGAGTCGATCCTCGGCAGCACCAAGTGACGCCGGGTCTGGTCGCTCGATTTTAGCACAGATGCGGGTCCTATTCATCGGCACCGGCGACATCGGGGAGCCCACGCTCGAGTATCTTTTTGAGTCGAAAGAGCACCATGTGCTTGCGGTCGTGACGCAGCCCGACAAACCCGTGGGACGCCACCAGGATCTGCAGGCGTCCCCGATCAAACTGCTCGCCATGCGGCAACACGTGCCGATTTTCCAACCGACGAAAATCCGCGATCGAACCGCAGTCGATCAGCTCCGCTACCTTCATCCGGACGTGATCGTCGTGATGGCGTATGGCCAGATTTTGCCGGGCGAAATCCTCCGCGTTCCGACGGTGGCTTGCCTGAATCTTCACGCTTCGCTGCTTCCGCGACATCGAGGCGCCGCGCCCATCCATGCCGCCGTCGAGGGCGGTGACAAGGACACGGGCATCACGGTCATGTATATGGATGAAGGCCTGGACACCGGTGACATTTTGCTCGTGAAATCCACGGGCATCGGCAGGCGCGATACGACGGGGACCGTGCACGATCGATTGGCGAAGCTCGCGCCCGTGGCATTGCACGAATCGCTGACGCTGCTCAAGCAGGGCCGCGCGCCGCGTGCCCCGCAGGTTCGGGAAAGCGCGACCTATGCCGCAAAGCTGACTCGGGAAAATGGAGAGATCGACTGGCGCACAACGCCGGAGGCGATCGACCGCAGGATCCGGGCGATGAATCCCTGGCCGGGGGCGTTCACCTTCATCCCGACCGCCGACGGTCCGCGAAAGCTCAAAGTTTTCGGCTGCATCAAACACAGCAGAGACATCGGCCCCGCAGGGACAGTCGTGCGAGCGGACAAGCACGGTTTGCTCGTCGCCGCCGCGCAAGGCGGAGTGTTGCTCCGGGAAGTGCAGTTGGAGGGGAAAAAACGAATGGCCGCGCGGGATTTTTTGCTAGGGACGATCGTCGCACCGGGCACCTTGCTCGGGGCAAAGTGAGTACCCAAACGAAGCTGGATGGCCTCGTCCGGCGCCTCCGTGCGTGCGAGCTTTGCCCGAAGATGCAGCGGCCCGCGGTGTCAGGCGGGCCGGTCGTCAGCAGGGTGATCGCGGTCGGACAAGCTCCGGGAATCAAGGAGCCGGTGGTGGGGAAGCCCTTCGCATGGACGGCAGGCAAAACGCTCTTCGGATGGTTTCAGCGCGCCTGCGGGATGAGCGAAGCCGAGTACCGCGCATCCATCTACATGGCGGCGGTGTGCCGATGTTTTCCGGGCAGGAACGCCGCCAATGGGGACCGAGTGCCGGATGCGGGCGAAATCGCAACCTGCTCGCGGTGGCTGGAGGAAGAGATTCAGATTCTCAAACCGGAGCTCGTCATCCCCATCGGGAAACTCGCGATCCAGCAGTTTGTGGTTTTCGAAAAGCTCACTGACGTCATCGGCAGACGAATCCCGGTCACTTTTTGCGGCCACTCGTTCGACGTCGTGCCCCTGCCGCACCCGTCCGGCGCGTCGCCGTGGCACCGCATGGAGCCTGGGATTTCCCTGCTGAATGCCGCGCTGCAAATCATCGTGAGCCACCCAGCGTGGCCCGGGTCTACGGACGCGAACTCTGCCGCCAGCAATAGTCGAAGAGCGCGTCGAACTCGACCCGTTGCAGCGCCGAGAGTTCCTTGAGGGAATCCGTGTCGCCAAAACGGGCCTGCTCGCACTGGCCCGTGAAAACGTAGGGGTCCCAACTCGACTGGCGCGCCATCAGGCTCGAATGCTCGCACGCCGCCCCGTGCATCGCGCCGAATATCGGCAGCACTCCCGCGCGCCGGAACCAATACCGCGCATTCTCAAAATCTCCCTCCCGGCGGTGCATCATGCCGTGCCAGTACGAACCGACATCCCCATTCGCATCTTGAAATATCGCGTGGGCATCATCCATCGCGTCCAGCGCGTAAAAGAGTCCCCCACGAACAAGAGCAAACATCGCGAAATCGGTGATGGTCTGTTTTCCCGCGATCGATTCGTCCGTCGCCCCGCGGACCCGCAAGATCAGTTCCACGTCGAGCGGCTCGGAAGGGATCAGCTTTTCAAGCACGGCTTCACGCAGGAAAACCCGGTCGACGAAATCGGAGTAGCGATTCATGAAAGGCAGGTTGCCAGCGAGTGCACCGGCGACAAGAAATTTTGCGAAACTGGCCCGTGGGCTGCTTTAAGTGAAAGTACTTATGAACGCCAAAGCCCTCTGCGCCGTCCTCCTTCCCGTGGTCGCTGTGAGCGGATTTACCTTATGGCCGCGGTCCGGCCAGCCGATCGTGGAATCTCCTTCGCTAGGAAAAGCGGCGATTATCGCGCTCGCGGCAGCTTCCGCCATGAGTTCACACGCGGATGCCACGCCGCAGTCCGCCCCGATCGCCGAACCCACGGCGGCCCAATCCTCGGAACTGCTGGCCGCCATCGAGCAAGGCGACGTCAAAGCGGAATTCAAAGGGAACGGTCGGGACATCGTCGAAGCGACGGTGACCAATAAATCGAAGGCGCTCATCAAATTGAAGGCGGATATCGGCACCGTCCTGGAATCGGGGCGCAGCGCCGTCGTCGTCGTCCGGCCGATCGAAATCCAGATCGAACCCGGCAAGAGCGTCCGGGCGACCTTGCAGACTGCGGCGACCCGCTCGGGAAACAAGATCGCCGAGTCGAACTACGCGCTCACCTACAACCACGTTCCCCGGATCGAACTTTTCCTGACCTACGCCCAGGAGCATCTCGAACTCTCCCCGGCCGCCATCCAGACCGCAGTCCTCGCGCTGACGGAAAATCTCCCGCTCAGCAGCGTCTCAAAGTTCGAATCGACCACGACCGAACTCAAAAGCCGCTTTAATACGGACGCTTTCCGCGTCGAGACTTTCGACATCATCAACGCGCTCACCGGATTGCGCGACATGGGAATCGCCGATTCGGCCCTCGCGATGACCATCGACCCGCAGCTCCGCATCGAAGCCATGATCGACCCGACCTGCCGCGCCACCGCGATGCGATATTATGGCATCACTGCGGAGACCGAGTGGGCGTATTGGAAACACGAACTGCTCTCAGGCGAACCGAGCACGCGCCACTACGCGCTTTACGGAATCGCCCGCTTCTACCCACAGATAGCGATGGAAATGCTCCCGAAATGGGCCCGGGAAACCAAGACCAACACCGTCCTGCGGCTCTCCGCCATCCAGGCCCTCGCCGACACTCAGCGCCCCGACGCCGTCAACGTTCTGAATCAACTCGCTGGCGAACTCGGCCGCGACACCGAACTCGGCCGCGCCGCACTCGGCGCCGCCATCGCGCTTGATCAACGTCTCGGAGCCATCGCCACCACCAAGACGGCACAGGTTTCCTTCCGCGCCTCGCAGCCGCTCTCCGAATTCTAAGAAGGCGTCCCATTTCCCAACCCACCCCGGGAGTCGAAGCGTTTCCCAGCTTCGCCTCCCGTTTTTATTCCCCCCGCTCGGTCCGCTGCTTTGGGGAAAGTTTCGTTTTACAGGGGGCCACATGCCCCCCATATTCGCCGCCCTCATGGTTAAGATTGTCATCAATATTCTGCTGGTGATCCACGTTATCGTGTCACTGCTGATCGTCCTCCTCGTCCTCATGCAACGTCCGAAGAACGAGGGTCTTGGCGCGGCTTTCGGCGGCGGCGCGACCGACCAGCTTTTTGGTGCGCAGACCACCAATGTCCTCCAGACGATCACCCGCTGGCTCGGCTTCTTCTTTTTCACGCTCACGATCACGCTCTCCGTCCTGTACGTCCGGCAGGGCAGCGGTCGCAGCGCGTTGCAGGAAAAACTCAGTGCGCCGACGGTGATTCCGGCCACACCCACGCCGTCCGAACCCGCCGCAGGCCCGATTCCGTCTCTGGACGGCAAGGAACCGCTCAAGATCGAACTCGGAACGCCACCAGCCGGCGGCGCCGCCTCCGATCCAGCGAAACTTCCGGCTCAGCCCTCCGGCGATGCGAAACCCGCCGGGGAAGCGCCGAAGGCCGACGCGCCTGCCGCACCAGCGGCTCCCGCTCCCGCCGACGCCAAGCCGGCAGAGCCCGCGCCTGCGGAACCGAAGCCCGCGGAACCCGCCAAGTAGTCTCCCGCGCGCACGTCGCAGCGGAAGCCCTTGGAAGCGGCACGTCTTTTGTGCAATGTCGCCGCTCATCGTGAACCGACCCGCACTCACCGTCCTTTTCGCCCTCGCGCTCGCAGCCTGCTCGGGCTGCAACCGTGCGATGGATCGAGCGGAACTCGTCGTCCTCAACGGCGCGGAACCCGAAACGATCGATCCCGCGCTGCTCACGGGCCAGCCCGACGGTCGCATCGCCTACACCCTCTTCGAAGGTCTCACCGCATTTGACCAAACCGGCACGCCGCAGCCCGGAGTCGCGGAGCGTTGGGACATCTCGCCCGACGGCCGCGTCTACACCTTTCACCTGCGCAAGGATGCCCAGTGGAGCAACGGTGATCCCGTCACCTCCCGGGATTTCATCCTCTCATGGGAGCGGACTCTAAAACCGGAGACCGCGTCGGAATATGCGGGGCAGTTCTACTACATCCACAATGCTCGCCCCTTCAACGAGGGGACGATCAAGAACTTCGCCGAAGTCGGAGTCACCGCGCCGGACCCCTTCACCCTCGTCGTCACGCTCGATAACCCGACGCCGTTCTTCATCGATCTCACGGCATTTTCGACGCTCCTACCCGTCCACATGCCGAGCGTGGAGGCGTATGAGAAACGCGGCGAGACCTTCATGAAACCCGGTCGCTGCATCGGCAACGGCGCCTTCGTCCTGAAGGAATGGCGGCTCTTCGACCGAATTCGGATCGAGAAAAATCCGCGCTACTGGAACGCCGCCAACATCAAAACCAAGACCATCGACATCGTCCCGAGCGGCAAACCGATGACCGCGTTCAACTTTTACTCCACCGGCTTTGCCGACGTGATGATGGACAAGGGGCTGGCGCCGACGCCGCTGCTCAACGAACTCAAGAAACGCCCCGACTACCACGCCGCACCCTTCCTCGGGAACTACTTCATCCGCTTCAACGTGACGCGGAAACCGTTTACCGACGTCCGGGTGCGCCTCGCGCTCTCGCTGGCCATCGACAAGCAACTCCTCTGCGACAAGATCACGCGCGCAGGCGAGTTGCCCGCCGACAGTTTTACACCTCCAAACACGGCCGGCTACTATCCCCCGCCCGGCCTCATGCGCGATGTCGCCCGCGCCAAACAACTCCTAGCCGACGCCGGCTTCCCGGACGGTAAAGGTTTCCCGATCGTTTATTACCTCTACAAAGGCGACAGCGATCTCGATCGCGACCTTGGGGTCGAACTCCAGGGCATGTGGCGCGACCATCTCGGGATCACGGTCCAGCTTCAGCAGCAGGAGTGGAAAGTGTATCTCTCCTCGCTCACCAATCTCGATTACGACTTCTGCCGCTCTTCGTGGGTCGGCGACTACAAGGACGCCAATACCTTCCTCGGCTGCTTCGTCACCGACGACGGCAACAACCGGACGGGCTGGAGCAACAAGAAATTCGACGGACTCATCGCGGCCGCCGGAGCCGAGTTGGATCGCGAAAAGCGCTTCGCCCTTTTTCGCGAAGCGGAAAAACTCCTCGTGACCGATGAAGTCGCCATCTGCCCGCTCTACTACTACGTCGGCATCCAATTCTACGACGCCGACAAGCTCGGTGGCATCGAGGCCAATCTGACCGACGAACATCCCATCAAGGCGATGTACTGGAAAAAGCCGCGGTAGATGGACCGCGCCGTCTTCGCGATCTACCGCACCATCGCCCGCGCCATCGGCCTGCTGCCGCTGCGCGCCGTATTCCGGATCGGCTGGGCACTCGGCACGCTGGCCTACTACATCGCCGGGCCGTATCGCCGACTCGTATTGAGAAATCTAGGGATCGCTTTCGGGACGGAAAAAAAACCCGGCGAACTGCGCGAACTCGCCCGGCGCCACTTCGCCACCCTCGGCGCAAATCTTTTCGCCAGCATCAAGCTCCCCACTCTCTCCCGGGCGGAAATCGAGAGCGTCGTCTCCATCGAAGGCATCGAACACCTGCGGACCGGCGCCGCCGGCGGCAATGGATTCCTCATGGTCATCAGCCATCTCGGCAATTGGGAGATGTTCGCGCAACTCTCGCCCATCGCCTTCCCCTGCAAGGTCGGCACCATCTATCAGGCGCTCGGAAATCCACACATCGACGCCGAAGTCCGCCGGGATCGCGCCCGGCTCGGCCTCGCTCTTTTCGAACGAAAGGAAGGATTTATCGCGGCGGGAAAATTCCTTCGTGACGGCGGTGCCGTCGGCGTCCTCATCGACCAGCACGCAGGCGACGGCGGCTTGTGGTGCCCGCTTTTCAACCGCCTCGCCAGCACGAGCACCCTCGCCGCCACGCTGGCGCAGCGCGCCGGCGCCCTGCTGATCCCCGCCGCCGTGCATACCGATGGCGTGGCTCGCTGGCGCTGCGTCATCGGCGCTCCAGTCGCACCCGCGACGACCACGGACGCGACGACCGCTCGCCTCAACCAAATCCTCGAGTCCCAAATCCGACGCGCGCCCGCCGACTGGTTTTGGGTGCACAATCGCTGGAAACTCCCGCAGCCGAAATTCCTCCTCGCGACGTATAAACGCGGGGTCTTCGTGCCAGATGGAGAGTCGACCGACCTTCAACTCTTCCGGATCGTCATCCGCAGTCCGAATTGGCTAGGCGATGCCGCCATGTGCGCGCCCGCGGTGCTCGCGATCAAACGCGGTCGACCCGACTGCCACGTGACCGTCCTAGCACCGGCGAAACTCGCGGATTTCTGGCGTGCAATGCCCGAGGTCGATCAGGTCATCGCGATCGAACGAGGGGAAGGCGTCTTCGCCGTCGCGAAGAAACTGCGCGGCCGATTTGAGGCCGCTGTGATTTTTCCAAACAGCCCACGCACCGGCCTGGAAGCATGGCTTGCGGGCATCCCCCGCCGCGTCGGCTACCCGGGCCATCGCCGTCGTTGGCTCCTGAGCCAAGTCTGGCAGCCGAAGAAACGCCGGAAAGGGGAGGCTCCGCCGCCGCCCCGTCACCAAGTCTACCATTACCTCAGGCTCGCGGAATTCATCGGGGCGGAGCCCGAGGCGACCGCCGCTCCTTTCGCCATTACTCCAAAGATCGCACCCCTTCCGATCCGTATCGCGCTTTGTCCGGGTGCCGAATACGGCCCCGCCAAACGCTGGCTGCCCGAGCGTTTCACGCAAACCATGCTCCGCGTCAGCGCCGAGTGTGACGTCGAGTGGATCTTGGTGGGCGTTGCCAAGGACAGCGCGATCGGCGAGCAGATCCTCGAAGGATTTTCGGGAAAATATCGGAACCTCATCGGTCAGACGACGCTCGCTCAACTCGTCGAAGAACTTCGCGCCTGCCGTCTGCTGCTCACGAATGATACTGGCACGATGCATCTCGCCGCGCACTTTGGAGTGCCGACGGTCGCGATCTTCGGCAGCACCGAACCGGCGCTCACAGGCCCGCTCGGGACCGGGCACCGCGTGATCCGGCATCATGTCGCGTGCAGCCCGTGTTTCCTGCGCGAGTGTCCGATCGATTTTCGCTGCATGAAGGCGGTCGAAGTCGAAGAAATCGTCCACGCCATCCACGCCATTCTCGGCACCGGGGACTGACCCGCGGCTTCTACGCGACGGGCTCGCTCGTTTTGCCCGTGATTTTCATCGCGGCGAAATAAAGGACGCAGATCAAGACGACGACGGCGACGATCCAGAGGGATTCGTGTTTGACCGCGTGGACGAGGGCGTCGGGATTCTGCAGCGGATTCTCACCGAGTTGGCGGCCCACCTTTCCGCCGAGCCAGGCAAGCACACTGCACCAGATGGCCGCGCCGATCGTGGTGAGAAGGCTGAATTTCAAAAAGCCCATGCGGATGATCCCGGCGGGAATCGAGATGAGGTGCCGGATGACAGGAAGGAGACGGGCGAAGAAGATGCCGCCGGATTCGTAGCGGTGCATGAAACGCTCCGCGCGCTCCAGTTTGTCCGGGGGAACGAAAAAATACTTTCCCCACCGCACGACGACCGGGCGGCCGACGAGAAGGGCGACCCAATAGGTGATCGCGCTGCCGAGCCACGAGCCGAACGTCCCGGCAAGGATCACGCCGGTGATCGTCATGCTGCCACCGGACGCCGCGAGGATGGCTGCGGGCGGGATGACGACTTCGCTCGGGACGGGAAAGATCGAACTCTCCATCGCCATGAGAATCACCACCCCGAGGTAACCCCAGTGTTCCACCCAACCGAGCCAAGTTTGAAGAAGTTCGTGTAACATGCGCCGCGCTCTCTAGCGGCGGGCGCACCGGCGGGCAATGGCGGATTGCGAATTCCGACCGAGGGCTACATCAGCCAGCGCAGCAGGAGCGCGGTGAAGACGCCGCCGGCGGCGAGTTCGACGGAGGTTTGGAAGCCGAGGGAATGAAAGTCGACTTTCGGTCGATGCGAGGGGGAGCGTTTCATACCCGATGTCTTTAGCATCGACCGTACCCCCACCTGCGGATCGTCACGCGCGGCTTAGAAAACTTCGGCGTCGTCCGGATAACCGGCATCCGTCCGGATGGTATCCAACCGACGCCGTTCGCCGCGTTCCGAGCCGGGCCCGTTAAGACGCACCAATACGGCGGCAACGACGACCGGAAGGGCGAGCAATGCGCCGACCGAAAGCAGCGTGGCTGCGGTCGTCTTTTGTGCGGGCCGACCGAGTTTACCGGCAAGCAACAGGCCGAGTCCGCAACCGACGGCGGTCTGCGTGATGGTGATCAGGCTGGTCTGCAGGGGATCGGAATTCTTCGATGAAGCCATAGCGGTAATAGCACTACGGCACCGGGAATGAAAAATAAACTCGAATCCGCGGCGCGCCTGCCATACCCAGCAGATGCCCCATCATCGTCGTTAGGGGTTTCACCCCGTCCATGTCTGCAAATCCCCTTTACGTCCTCATCCTCGCCGGCGGTAGCGGCGAACGCTTCTGGCCTTTGAGCCGGAAGTCCCGCCCGAAGCAGTTGCTCTCCCTTTTCTCCAAAGAGACGCTGCTGGAGGCGACGCTAAGACGCCTGGACGGGTTAGTGCCGCCGGAGCAAATCCTGGTGCTCACGAACGCCGATCAGGAGCAGGGAGTGCGGGCATTGTGCCCGCGCCTGCCCGCGGAAAACATCGTCGCGGAGCCCGCCAAACGCGACACGGCCGCAGCGATCGCGCTCGGTGTCGGCTGGATCGCGCGACGCGCGGAAAATGCGACGATGGTCGTGCTGCCGGCCGACCATCTCATCAAGGATGCGGAGGCATTCCAGCGCAGCCTGCTCACCGCCGTGCGGGCGGCGGAGAAGACCGGCGATCTCGTGACCATTGGCATTAAACCCACGTGGGCTTGCCCCGGCTTCGGCTACATCGAAGTGGGCGAAACGTTCGATGGATGTGAACCGGGCGTCGCGCGTGTCACAAGGTTTCGGGAAAAGCCCGATGCGGAACTTGCGGAGACGTTTCTTCGTCAGGGCAATTTTCGCTGGAACGCAGGCATGTTCATCTGGTCGATCCGGGCCATCGTCGGCGCACTCCAACGATACGCCCCCGAGCTCGGCGACTTCGTCGGCCGCATCCACGCAGGCCAGGATTTTGCGATGCTGCTGCGCGATCATTTTCCACATCTCCCGAAGATTTCCATCGACTACGCGATCATGGAAAAGGCGGCCCGTGTACTCGTGGTCGAATCGGCGTTCGATTGGGATGACGTCGGGAGCTGGACGGCAGTGGCGCGGTATCTCGATAGCGACGACGCTGGGAACCACGCGAATGCGCCGCTGACGGCGATCGAGGCGACGAACAACATCGTTTATAGTTCGTCGGCAAAACGCGTGGCGCTAATGGGAGTGAGCGATCTGATCGTGATCGACACCGAAGATGCGATCCTCGTCTGCAACCGGCACGAGGCGGAACGCATCAAACAGTTGGTGGCGATGGTGCCGCCGGAGGCGCAATGAAAAGGGCACTCGGCATCGACCACGGCGAGGCTCGAATCGGGCTCGCGATCTCGGACGAACTCGGAATGCTCGCCCATCCTCTCGAGACGATTCATTTAAAGGAAGTGCCCGACCCGATTCAACGCATCGCCGAGGTCGTGGAACGGGACAAGATCGGGATGATCGTCCTCGGGCTGCCCCGCAATATGAACGGCACGTACGGCCCGGCGTCCGAAAAAGTGCGCGCCTTCGCCGACCGGCTCCGGGCGCGCGTCGAGTGCGAGGTAAAGCTGTGGGATGAACGCCTCACATCCGTGGCCGCCCAACGAGCACTCCACGAGAGCGGTCGAAATGTGAAGGACAGCCGCAACGTCATCGACCAAGTGGCGGCACGGCTCATCCTGCAAGGCTGGCTCGATGGGCAGGCAATGCTCGGCTAGCGATCGTGGCTGTCCTGCGCCTGAAGCTGCTTATCGCCTACGATGGTCGCCCCTTTCGCGGCTGGCAAAGCCAGGCGAGCGGCGACGCGGTGCAGGATTTTATCGAGGCGGCGTTCGTGAAGATCACGGGAACGCGGGTGACTGTGCACGGTGCGGGCCGGACCGACGCGGGCGTGCATGCGCTCGGCCAGGTCGCTCACGTCGATTTACCGCTCCCGACCCTGGCGCCCGGCAGATGGGCTCCGGCATTGAATGCGAATCTGCCCGCGGAAATCCGGATTCTGCGCGCCACGCG
>JAYTDO010000044.1:0-5405 GCA_043735935.1 Chthoniobacteraceae bacterium | reverse complement strand
CAGGCGGCGGTCACGGTCCGCGGCGAACGCAAAGCACGCCTGAATGTCGTCGGCGGTGAGGTCGGGGAAATCATCCAGCACCTCGGGAATGGTCATGCCCCCGCCGAGATAATCGAACACATCGGCCACGGTGATGCGCGTGCCGCGGATGCAGGGCTTCCCGCTGCGGATGCGCGGATCAATGGTGATGCGCTCGCGGTAGTTCATGGCGGGAAGCTAGGTTTCCGGGCCTTTCGAGTCAAGGAGCGCGCAGGAGCCACGACCCCAAGCTCAGCGACAGCCGCGCCCGTTTGCTGCAGCGCATAGGCGTCATTGAGGGTTGCTATAGATTAGTGCCGCCGGGAATCTGCTCGTTTAAGACGGGAGCTTGTTGTAGGTGATGTCAATCGGGGGTTCTTGCGCCCGGCAATATGCTGATGCCGCTTCGAGTTGTTGCCCGGTGCCCACGATGAAAATTTCCTTCCGTCCCGTGGCGCGGTCGATTCGGCCGCGGCGGACCGTGACGCCAATACCGAGCTGCTGAAACGCATCCTGAATCTCGGATGTGTCGAGAGTGTTGTCGAATTCTGAGTCGAGGTAGATGGTCGGATTCTCGGACTGGGGCACTTCGCGGACTGTAGCGTCTCCTTCACTCGCCAGCTTCCCGATGAAGTCAACGATGCACGCTATGTTTTTCGGGAAATGAAAATCCAGCAAGGCGGCCGCCGCTGAAAAGTCCCGTAGTTGGCGGGAGACTTCCGCGGCCATCAGTCGCTGGTCGGGCTCGCTGGTGTCGAGGATCGTGCGGAACCGAAGGAGGTTTTCGTGGAACTCGGGAGACGACGGAGCCGGGGCTTTTCCATGCCGCACCGGATCGTTCGCCGCCCACCAGAACCGCATCCGGACGTGGCGTTCCTTTGCGGAAGTGGTGGCGACACCGATCGTGAAAGCACGGTGGTAGTCGTCGATGCCGGGCGTCCTGGCGAACGGTACGCCCCAATAGTTCTTGGTGGCAACCGCGTCACGTCCCCGCACTTTGGCCCAGACCCATCCGATCATCGACGACGACCCCAGTTCCTCCTTGCCGATCTTCTCGCACTCGTCAGTCCAGAAAAGCTCGTCGGTGCGGGGGACTCGCCGCAGCCAGGGCTCATCGAGCAACATCGGGGCTTCGAGCTTCCCGTCGGTCCACAAGTGCGACCTGCAATTGTTGCCGGACAGGAGGGAGTGGATTTTGACGTGAGCGCCGGACGGGGTTTTCAGGATGTGGTTGGGTCCGGGGATCACGGAAAGTGTTGTCAATGGTCTAGCGACCCAAAACGATAGGCGGCGCGGGCGCAGCTCCTGCCGGTGCCGGAAAGGCGGCAGCGGAGTGAGCAACCAGCGTAACAGCCGGAGCCGTTCGCTGCAGCGCATTAGGCGACGTTGAGTTCAATTGAAGCATTGAAGAGCGAATCTCACCACTTGCCTATCTTCTTGGCTCCGGTTTGCTTCCACGGCTCGCTCTCCCAATACATATGCTCATCAACGAGACCTCGGTAATACCGAATCTCACCTGCGACCTCTAACCCTTTGGTGGAATCTGCGATAGTGAATGTAATCTGTGTAACGTAATGGTGAAGCTGGTCTTTGACGGTGTGCGTGACTTGCCCGGTGCGGAGGCCCGAAAACTTAACCGAATGGTCCCTCCAAGGCAGAGGGGCGTCCAAACTGAACGTCTCGGAAAACCATCCTGTGCGACTCATATCGGTGTAAAAACTCTTGTAATAGATAAACTCGTAAATGACTTTACTGGTCGGCGTAGTGGTTTTAACTGAATCGCAACCTGCCAAGATCGTGCAGGCAAAAAGGGTGAGTAGGAGCTTTTTCATGGGTTGCGAGGGCCGCCCAAGTTAGGCGACGTTGGTTGCATATTGCTACAAGCGGCTCGGAGTATCTCCGCTCTGACTGGCAATCTCGAACGCCAATGACTGTCGTCCAAGTGGCTCCCAAACCCGAATCAGAAGCCACTCCAGAATCTCTGGCTGAGGAACGCTGGAAATGTCAGCTATCGCATCGGGACTTGTGTTGCGTGGGTGCATGCAAACGCTAGAAAAATTCCGTGCGTAGATCGCTCGACGTAGCAAGAAAAACGATCCAATAGGATCGGAATCTGGCAGAAACCCCGTTCTTGCAAATTGGGAGCAGAGGGAATCAAGTTTCTGGTCGGCCTGCGCTTCCAGTTCTTGAAGGCGTTTGGTAGTCTCGGCGACAGAGGTTTCAGGATCTATCGCCAAGACGCGTTGAGGGCGAGCCGCACAATGGGAAATTAGCGCGTTGAGTTGAGCGATTACCGTTCTCCAGTCGGCCATAGGTGGGTAGTAGAAGTGAAAGCGTGATCAGTCGCCTAACGACCCCAAGCTCAGCGACGGGCGCGGCTGGCGCGCCCGTGCATGGCGGATGGAAAGGCGGCGGCGGAAGCACGGGCCGTGACAGCCACGCCCGTTCGCTGCAGCGCATGGTTACGCGGGAGCTTCGGGACCAGGGGTGGTCCGTGCTGCGAATCTGGGCGCACAGCCTACGGCGCGATGAGATGGCGGTATTGGCGAAGATCATCCGAGTCTTTCCAGTTCGCCGACAAGATGTTCAGGGACCGAAACTGCCGCCGGAGTTTTCGAGAACTTACTTCATCGCGGACAAGCAGGACGCAGGATGGCCGGAACGCTTCGCGGTTGTGACGGCACATAATCCTGATGGGGTCGTCGTATCGCCCGCAGCAAACCGGGACGCGGACGCGAGGCTTGAGAAGCGACTGACGGCTCTGGGCTGCACGCCTTTCCGTGTGACTGGAGGATCGAAGGAGATGTCGCACGCCGAAGCAGGATGGGGGTTCGCCATCAGCAACCTAGAGATCGCGGTATGGTTGGGACGCGAGTTTCGCCAATTGGCAGTTTTTTGGATCATCCGAGGCGATCTATTTCTGGCGGACTGCAACTCCAACGCTAAGCCGCTCTTTGTCGCCAAATGGAAGGATCGAGTAGCTCCGATGCCGTAGCGGGCTGCTTCAAAATCAAACAAACTCGTCTCTCACGTTCTCCGCGTAGCCTGCCCTCTCAAAACGGTTCACGATGTTGCGGAATCGGGGATCGGGCGAATCGACAAAATCACGAAACCACCAACGGCCTTCGAGACCGGTATCGGCGAGGACCGCGCCGTGGATGTCGATGACGTGTTCGGGGAACTTGAAGAAACCGAAGGATGCTTCGCAGCCCTGTTCATCGGTCACGACGAGGACGACACCACGTTCAGGAATCAATCGGCACTCACCCGAAACAGGATCGTGATCACGGAGTTGTTCCGGCGCGGGTATCGCGATGCCTTTGAGGCGTTCGTCCTGAAGGGGGAAACTCGCACCAAGGCGGCGCGCGAACTGGCGCCGCTCCGGCGTGTCGAATGGCACGTTCAAGACCGTGGTCGGCTCGAATCCGAGAGACTTCGCCGCGTCCTCAACCTCGCGAAGAAACTCTTCGAGTTTTGCCGGAGGCGTGTCGGCAACCGCGGTGAATTCGTAGTAGAAGCTCAAACTCATTCGGCGTCCTCCTCGTCGCACTCTTCCCAAATCCACGAGCCGGCACCCACACCATACGCCTTTAGACTTCCTCCGTCGGGAAGCTCAATGACCTCTGCCGGCCAGACTTCGTGATCGTCGGACATCGTGGTGATGAAAGCATCCGAAGGAGCGTCGAAGCGACCGTCCGCGAGATTCAACGCGGCGATGATTCGTTGAGCTTCGTCGAACGCAAACTTGGGCATCGCCCAGCCATTCCACGGTTCGCCGTTCGACCATCCGGAAAATGTCTCCTCAATCCCTTCGAGCGCGAAATTACTCCGCCGGTAAATCGGCGTCTGCTCACCCTCCGTTACAGCGGAGAACTTGGTGATGTCAGACGCCGGAATCCGAAACTCGGCTCCGCCACCTTTCGGGTAAGCAAGCAGTTCTCCAGTTTCGCTGTAGCCGGATACCACGAGAGCGCCTTGGGGATAAGTCGCGTCATGGCGCACGATGATGGTGCCTCGAAGGAACTGCATTATTGAAAGTCTGTCGTGGAGGTATGCGGAAACCAATCTAAAGAGAGGGTGCGGGAGAGGTGTTCGGGAGACCTGCTGATGCCCTGGCCGCTTCCATCTGCTGTTCGACCGTGTGAGGTGTGATGGTCCAGTAGCGTTCCGCGTCCGCCGCAAGGACGAGATTCCGGTAGTGATTGAAAAGCATCTGCGGGCTGGTGTGCCCCATTTGCAGCGACGTGAGCGGGGCGTTCTTGTGCTGCGCCAGGTGGTAGCTGGCGTAGCTGTGGCGCATCCCGTCCTGCGGCCATTTTTCGATCTTCCCGTGCTCATATTCCTTCGTCTTGCGCCATGCCTCGCGCACCCGGACCGACAGGCTGCGCGGAGCGAGCGGGCCGGATTCCTTCACGATGGGCGTCAGCCACGCGAGCAGGTTGTCGGAGATGTCCACGAACCGTTTCTGCGAGGTCTTGCTCGCGTCTGCGTTGACGAGGATGACCCGCTGATCGAGCCGAACGTGCGACCATTCAAGCCGCGTCATTTCCGTCGGTCGAAGTCCTGCGAACAGGCCGATGGAAACGTAGGCCCGCAGTTCGAGTTCCGGTTGCTCCACGATCGCGCGCAGGAACGAAACCGTCTGCTCGATCGTGAAAATGGCCGGAGGCTTGAGGAGCACCTGCGGAAGCTCCAGTGCATCCAGCGGATTGACCGCCATGTAGCCACGCTTCAGCGCATAGGCGAACAGCGTGTTGAGGAACTTCATGTAAATGCGCCGCGTCGCCAGCGATTTCGTGTTGCCGTCCAGCCAGTGCTCAACGTCCTGCTGATGAATGTCGTGCGCCAATCGCTCGCCGTAGCTGCGGTTGAACCGATTGAAGACGAACTTGTAGTCGGCCAACGTCGATGGGCGTCGCCCGAGCTTCTTCTTGGCATCGAGAATCTCCGTCACCAAGTCGAACATCGTCTTGGAGCCGCCCTTGGGCCGGGCATGTTTGACGAAGTATTTCGCCGCTTCCGTCAGCGTCGTCTTGAAAGGGGCGAGGACTTGCTTCGCTGTGATGGCGTCGTGCCGGAGCGCATCGTCGATAGAGAAGGCCGCCGTGCCCATGTTCTCCCTCGCCGTCCGCTGCTGTTCCGCGTAAGTATCGGCCTCAGACCGCGTCTTGAAAAACTTGCGCTCCCGCTTTCCATTCACACGCCCCATGTCCACGGAGAAGCTCACGCTTCCACCGGGATTCTTGCGGCGTGACACTTGCGGCCACTTGGACCGCTTGGCTTTGGGCTTTTCGGAGACCGATTCCATAAGTTTGGATTTCTGGTCACCAATGTGTCACTTGGAGCCGTCTCGTAAAGCTATTACAGAGGCGCATCGCGAGTTTAGC
>JAYTDO010000043.1:0-3998 GCA_043735935.1 Chthoniobacteraceae bacterium | reverse complement strand
GCGCACCCGTTGAGCAGGGGGCACGATATCCGCGAGCAACGCGCCCGCGGCGGGCTGATACGTTCCATTCGCAAGGCCGAGCAGCGCGCTGGTGAGCAGGATCGCGGGAAAGGCGGTCGCGCAGTAGAGGAGCATCACCGCACCGGCCGCGGCGAAAGTCCCGAGTACGATCGTGTTTCGCCGGCCGATGTGATCGGCCAGCCAGCCGCCGAGCGTGCTGCCGCACAACGCCCCGACCCCGAACGCGCTGACGGCGAAGCCCGCCTCGGAGAGCGAGTGGCCCTGGCGCGTCAGGTAGATCGTGAGGAATGGCCAGACGAACGTTCCGAAACGATTGATGAACGTCCCGGTAAAAAGCACCCAGAACGGCCTCGGCAATAAGCGGAGGTCGGCGATGAGGGACTGCGGTGGAGTGATGGCGGACATGGTGTGGGTCGACCGCTGGGAAACAAAAAACCCTGCCACCTTTCGGTGAGCAGGGCTGCTTCTTCGGTCTGTAGTTTCGGGACTAATCAGGCATCGGATAACAACCCTGCGTTGGGCTGAAGATTGCGCTTCGTGATGGTGGCGTGGCGACCGCCTTCCATGCGCGCAAACGCGACGACCCATACGGCAAAAGCCGGGATCATCGGAAGTGAATTGGAAAGCGGAGTCGTCATCGAGCGCCGGCGAGAGTCGGCACTTTGCGATGGCAAGTCAATGCGCGAGCCGGGTCGCGTCTGGCTATTTCAGCGTCTTCAAATACGCGAACAGATCGCTCACCTGCTCCGGCGTCAAAGCGTCGAGGAGGCCTTCGGGCATGATCGAGCGGCGCAAAAACTTCGTCTCGCGGATGTCTTTCTTCGCGATGCGCTGGTCCTGCGCGCCGGGCGCGC
This sequence comes from Chthoniobacteraceae bacterium, assembly GCA_043735935.1. Taxonomy (GTDB): domain Bacteria; phylum Verrucomicrobiota; class Verrucomicrobiia; order Chthoniobacterales; family Chthoniobacteraceae; genus JANLQB01. The sequence continues at coordinate 3,123 of JAYTDO010000043.1, read as the reverse complement.
GGAGGATCACCGCGTCCTTGTCCTCGCTGACGAAAAACCCCTCGATCAAATCACCCTTCTGCAGTTCCACCCGGAACAGCCGGTAGCCGTTTTCCATCGCCGCATTCGGCGTGATGATATTGCGCAGCAGACCTTCGACGCCCATCGCGCCCGCGCCGGAAAGGTTCGGCGCGAGATTGCCGCCCTGACCCTGGATCAAATGGCATGCCTGGCAGATGAGCGTCACCGCCTTGCCCTTGGCCGGATCGCCGGGCTTGTCCGCGAGCGCGCGGTATTTCGTAAATTTCGCATCCAGCGACTTGGCCTCGTCGTTAGTCAAGATCGGGGGAAAATCGCTCGTCTTGGCGATCTTCGCGCCCGCCTGCAAGCCGCCCCACGGACCGGCGCCGGGCGCGTAAAATATGAGCCCGACCGGCTTCGGTTGGCCTTCGTAGCTGTGGTCAAAATCATTCCGGATTTCGTCCAGCGAGCGTGCGCGATTCCAGATGCGGAATTCGCTCAGCGCGCCCGCGGTTCCTTTGGCCGCGCCCGTCCACCCGATGCGGACATTTTCGAATTTTTGCGCCACCTGCTTTCCCTGGTCCTGATCGAGCGAGCCGTCCTGATAGATCTTGAACGCGCCAGTTTCGTCGCGCGTGACGGCGATATGCGTCCAGAGGTTTGGCAGGATCGGCTTCTTCGCGACGATCGCATCGTTCACCGTCCCGCCGACCCACACGCGGAAGACCGAGCCGTAGAAATTCATGTCGAGTTTGCCGGGAGTGCCGAGGATGCCGTCGGTGTTGCCGATGGCGCGCCCTTGCGGGTTCAACATCACCCAAGTCTCGACGGTGAACGGCCCGTCCAGAGTGACGCCGGTTTCGCTCCACGCGTTGTCGCTCCCGTCGAGCGCGAGCACCGGGCGGAAGAGCGACGCGAGGTCGTTCATCAATGCGGCGAGCCCGGCATCGGCACCGAGGATCGTCTGAAGTTTGTCGATGGTCGGGCCGTCGAGATCGGACTTCGCGATCGCGCCCGCCTGCACGGCGGCGACGACGGATTGCGCGCCGGGCTTCGAGGTCGTGAGGCGGTCGAGCGCGCTGCGGCGTTGGCCTGCGGAAAGGGTTGGCCACATGCCAATCACGAGTTTCCCGGCGTGTTCGCTCTTCGATGCGGCGAGTGCGTTGAGCGCCTCGTCGCGCACGAGCGCGTCCTTGGATTCCTTCACGAGTTTCGCGAAAAGATCGGCCTGCCCGCTGCCCATCTCGCGCAGGGCGCGGAGTGCGGCGAGCTGCCTTTCGCTCGAAGCGGCGCTGGTGAGCACGGCCAGCAAATCGGGCTCGAGCGCGGTGAGTTGGAATCCCGCCGCGATCCGCAGAGAGAGACCCCGCGCGGCGTCATCGCCCGCGAAGAGTTTCTTCGCCGCATCGGTAAGCAACGGCGTGAGTTTCACCGCGTCGAGGCGCGTGCGAGTGGCCAGCAACGCTTCGAGCACCGCGTTGCGCGTGTCGGGGTTTGCGAGCGCCGCCGTCAGCGCATCGCCGACGCCGGGTTCATCGAGGAACTGCGCGAGTCGCAGCACTTCCTCCTGCCCAGGCGCGCGCGTGAGTTTCGGCAAAAGCTGCGCCACGCGCGCGGCGCTCGCCTTCGGCTCCAACGCGAGCGAGGCGAGGAGGCGGGATTCGACGGGAAGTTTTTGCGCGTCGGGCCCATCGAGAAATTTCGCGACCGCATCGGGATGCCGTTCGAGAAACATCCGCACGAGATACCGCTCGAATTCGCGCTCGTAAGCGTCGCGGACTTTGATGGGTTTGCCGTTGCGAGTTGCTGGAGCCGTTGGCTCGGCGAGCGGCGGCTGGATAGCAGCCGTCAGAAGCTGAACGAACCCGATTGATGCGGAAGGCTGTTCCTTGGCGCTAAAAGCAAGTAATCGCCCCAATACTCGAATCCCTTCCTGTCGCACGCGCGGGTCCGTATCCACTGGCTGCGAAAGTCCCATGAGAGAAAGACCCGCTACGCTTCGAGATGGGCCAGCAAATCTTTGTGTTTTCGGATCTGACATCCAATCGGTCGCAAAGCTCTCTACGAATGAAAATGCTTCCCGGCGGATAAGAGGGTTCGTCGAAGTGAACAATGAATCGCTCAGCCCCCAATTGTCCCTGCTTTCGCGCAATGCCCACATCGCCTGGATACGGCGTGCAGAACTTTGTTTCTCGTCCTCGACGATTTTGTGAAGCGCTTCGCGTAACTCCGAGGAAGTCGGTAGCCGATCCCCAATCGCCTGCCACGCGAGATGACTCTGCGTCAGCGATGGCCCGCCGAGCTTGGCAATGAGTTCATCCCCGGTCGCCTTCGTAAAATCGGTCATCGCGAATGGCGTCTGCGCCGTCGCCTTCACGCGCCAGATGCGGCCGCGGGTTTTGTCGCGGTCGGGATGATTTCGCGGCACCTCGTTGTGCGAGATGATCTTGTTATACCAATCGACGATGTAGAGGCAGCCATCGGGACCGAAGTGGATCGACACCGGGCGGAACCATTCGTCGCTCGATTGCACGAAATCGCCGAGCAGCCGATAAGAAAACCGCGGCCCGTCGGGCGTAATCTTGATCGCCTGGATTTTCCGCGTGATCGGGTTGGCGACGAACATCACGTCCGCATAGGCCTCGGGCCACGCGCCGGTTTTATCCGAAAGCGCCAGCCCGCTCAGCCCGGTGCCGCCCATCGGCATTCCTGGCGTGCCGGGAAACTCGGGCGCGTAGCTTTTCCACTGCGAATCCGAGCAGCCGGGATAGTTCGCGTATTCGTGGAAGGGCATGACGGGATAGCCGAAATCGTTCGCCTCCTGAATCCACGCCTGGCCCTCGCCGTCGAGCACGAGGCCCCAGATGTTGCACGGGCCGTTGCTGGTGATGTCGAAGTCCGATCCGTCTGGTCGGAACTTCGCCATGCGCGTCTGGTCGAACTTCGTTTCCTTCCCTGTCGTCGTCTTCACCGTGCCGTAGTTGAACGCGCCCTGCGCCATCCAAATCCAGCCGCCCGGCGCGCGTGTGAATTGATGCGGGAAAAGATGCGAGTCCTGCACACCGAAGCCGGTGAGGATGATGTCCTTTTTGTCCGCGCGCCCGTCGCCGTCGGTGTCGTGCA
>JAYTDO010000042.1:0-6936 GCA_043735935.1 Chthoniobacteraceae bacterium | reverse complement strand
ATGTCCGACTTCGCGCTCGCGGTGCAGCGCCGGGCAGAGCAGATCACACGCGAGAACTTCCACGTCGAGGAAGGATTCACCCCGCCGCTGGAGGTGATGGTGATGGTGGCCGAGGATGAATGCGCCCGGCGCGGCATCGTCATCGAAGGCGGGCTGGAGGAATTTTTCAACGGCCTGCCCCTGCCGATTGAATGGGGCTCCGGGGTGCGCGAAAAAATCGATCTGAACTAAAAACGCATGAAACGCGAATCTCTCAAACTTAGCGGCGACCAGTGGGCCGCGCTGGAAAAACTGGCCCGGAAAACGAAGTCCGTCGCCCGGACGACGGCGGACAAGCAGCCGAGCTGGCGCACGCTCATCCGCCGGATCGCGGATGGGGAGGTGAAGGTCGGCGAAGTCTGATCCACGGACGCGGTGGAACGCGTCCCTACCGGCCCCGTGCAACGTCGTTGCACGGGGCTTTTTCGTTTTTACGCTTCACGTTTCACGCAATCTGGAGGCGACTTATGAACAGGTCTATTCACAATTTCACGCAATCGTTTGGACCAATAGCCATGCGGGCGCGGTGACTTATTCACGCAATCGCGGACGGGGCCGGGGCCGGTTTCTGTCAATTACTTTGGCTTGGAGTCGCGGGCTTCGATGGTATTTCTCACATCGCTTACGGCGCTCTGCGCTGCGGAATCTTCCCCACTCCGCAGCGAAGGCGGACGCCTTTTCTAAAACGTAAAACGTGAAACGAAAACCATGACCATGAACACCTCAACCAAAAGCCTTCTCTCGATTCTCGCGCTGTGCGCGGGATTGTTTTCTTCGCTCGATTCGCACGCCGCCTCGCCAGCAAACGCCGCTCCCGAGATTCCTCTGGCCGCGCAGATCGCCGACCGTTCCGATGCACCTGAGAGTTTCTACGCCGCCGGAACTTTTGCCGTCTCCCCCTTCGTCTCCTATCGGGTGCATGAACTCGGACACTTCAACGGGAAGCTCGGGGCGGGTCTGGCCGCATCTTATTTCGTCGCAGACAACTTCGCGATCGAGGCGGAGACGCTGAGTGAGCATCTCGACGATTCACATTGGGCGGATGCCTTCACCGAAGCCGGCATGAATTTCAAGGGCTACCTGCCATTGGGGCGATCCGGCTTCGCCCCTTATATTTTGCTCGGCTACACGCGCAACCTCCAGATCGATGAGAACCGGATGAACGCGGGCGCGGGCATTGAGTGGCGCGCGGCGAAACGCTTCGGCCTCTTCGCGGATGGTCGCTGGACGCAGGACTTCGCGACGATGGGGCACGCGCTGTTTCGGGTGGGTGGCAACATCGCTTTTTGAACGGGGCGGAAACGTAAAACGTAAAAAGATGAAAGCACTTCTCCAACTCATCGACGGGCGGAAGACCTACATCGTGACGGGGCTGGCGGTGGCCTATTTGTTCGGCGCGAGCGTGGGCTGGTGGACGGTGGATGAGCGCATCCTGGGCATCCTCGGCTTCGGTGGGCTGGCCTCGTTGCGGAGCGCGGTGAAGAAGATCGAATGACCTCCATGATGTTTCTTCTCGGGCAGATTCCGCAGCCGCGTGAGGGCACGGTGGAGCAGTGGCTTTGGGCGTGCGCGGCGCTGCTGTCCATCGCGGCACTGGCCAAGGGTCTCTTCGTGCGCAAGCCAAGCATCGACGCGGAGTTCGCGACGAAGAAGGACGTGAGGGCGACGGACCTGAAGATCACCGAACTGCGCGCGGATGTGGATGAGAAGTTCGAGAGTCTGCAAATAGATCGGCAGCGGAATCTCGGCGAGCTGCACGAGAAGATCAATGGAGTGGCCGGGGACGTGGCGTTCATCCGGGGCCGCATGGAAGGGAAAACGAAATGACATCGGACGATATCCGCAGGGAGGTTTTATTTCAGCATTACGCGCTGCGGCAGGTGCCGCTGGCGGCGGCGCAGATCGAGCGCGAGTGTCGCAAACAGCAGATGCCGATCTCGCGCAGCGACATCGCAGATGCGCAGCAATTTCTCGCGGATGACGGGCTGCTGGTGGCCGTGAACGCGCCGGGCACGGCGGCGAAGCTGTGGCGCATCACGGCCAATGGGCAGCGGCATTACGAGCAGACGTACGCGGCATGAACACTCTCACCCCTCACTCCGGCCCTCTCCCCGTTGAGGGGAGAGGGAGACCGAACCGATGAACAACCGGCGCACAGGAAAGATCGCCCGGCTGCCGTTCGCGGTGCGAACGACGGTCAACGAAATGATCCGCGATGGCGCGCCTTACGTGCAGATCATCGCGTTCATCGGAAAGATCACGGACGGGGTGGAACCCGTCCCTACCGATCTCAACGAGCAGAATCTCACGAACTGGAAGGACGGCGGGCACCAGGACTGGCTGAAGGAACAGGCCCGGCTCGAAGACATGGCGGCGAAGCGCGAGTTTGCGTTTCAGATCGTGAAGGAGAATGACGGCTCCAAGTTGCATGAGGCCAACCTGCACCTGGCCGCGTCCCAAATTTACGAGGTGCTCACGGACTTCGATCCGCAGCGGTTGAAGGATCTCCTGGATGAGAAGCCGGAAAATTACGCGGACGTGGTGAACGCGCTGGGCAAGCTCTCGAAGAGCAACGTGGAGATGCAGAAGTACAAGGATGCCGTGGCCGAGCAGAAGAAGAAGATCATCGCGATCACGGATGCGGCGGTGAAGACGGGCGGCGTGAGCGCGGAGACGCGTGAACAAATCCGGGAGGCAGCGGCCCTGCTATGAAACGCGCCAAGAGATTCTCCAGCGTGCGCCCGGCTTATGTCGCCGCAGATTTCTCGGGCAAGTGCCGCGTGTTCCCTGCGCCGAAGACGGACGGGCGCGAGCCGCTGCTGCTGGCCTATCAGGCTGATTGGTTTGAAGATCGTTCCCGGCTCATCATCGCGGAGAAGAGCCGGCAGATCGGCTGGAGCTGGAGCGAGGCGTGCAAAATCGTGGACGAGGTTTCCGCTGACACGGCGAAGCTCGACCACTGGATCAGCTCACGCGATGAGATTCAGGCACGGCTCTTTCTGGACGATTGCAAAGGGTTTGCGGGCATCTATCAGATCGCGGCGAAGGATCTCGGCGAGCAGGTGATTGACGAGAAGGGCGGCTCGGCGCTGGTGCTGGAATTCGCGAACGGCAAGCGGGCGCATTCCATGAGCAGCAACCCGGACGCGCAGGCGGGCAAGCGCGGCGGTCGCACGCTGGACGAGTTCGCGCTGCATAAAGATCCCCGGCGTCTCTACAGCATCGCGTATCCCGGCATCACCTGGGGCGGGGCGCTCTCCATCTTCAGCACGCACCGGGGCACGGGCAATTATTTCAACACGCTGGTCAACGAGATCAAGCACGAGGGGAATCCGAAGGGGTTCAGCCTGCACACCGTCACGCTCCAGAACGCGCTGGACGACGGGTTCCTCTACAAGCTGCAGAAGAAACTTCCGCTGAACGATGCGCGGCAGCAGATGGATGAGGCGGCTTACTTCGATTTCATCAAGGCCGGTTGCACGAGCACAGAATCATTTCTCCAGGAATACATGTGCCAGCCGGACGATGACTCGGCGGCGTTCATCACGTGGGAGATGATCACGGGTTGCGAGGACGCGACCGCGAAGAAGGGGTTTGATTATCTGCTCGACTGCAAGAACCCGCTCTACGTCGGGGTGGATGTGGCGCGCAAGCAGCATCTGTGCGTGATCGATGTCGAAGAGAAAGTTGGCGACGTGCTTTGGGAGCGCGTCCGGATCGAAATGCAGAACCGGACTTTCGCCGAGATGCGGGAGGAGCTTTACCGCATCATCAGGCTGCCGCAGGTGCGGCGGATCTGCATGGATGCGTCAGGCCTTGGAATGCAAATGGCTGAAGAGGCGCGCCAGGAATTTGGGTGGAAGGTCGAGCCGGTGACATTCACTGGGCCGGTAAAGGAGGAACTGGCCTTCCCGTTGCGCGCGGCGCACGAGGACAAGCGGCTGCGTTACACCGCCGACCCGAAATTGCGCGCCGATTTGCGCGGGATCAAAAAGGAGACGACGGCGAGCGGCAACATCCGTTTCATCGGCGAGAGCGAGGATTCGCACTGCGATCGATTTTGGTCGAAGGCTCTGGCGCTGCACGCGAGCGCGAGCAAGGTGAGCATGGGGGCGATGGTGATCAACTGAATGAAACGTGAAGACCAAGCTCCAAAACCAAAAACGCTCGGCTCGCTCTTCGCGCACGTTGCTGAATGGATTGCGAAAAAGCTGAAATGAGCGGATACGATATCATCATGTTCTGCGGCGCGTTCGGCGCGCTGATCACCGTCGTCGCGCTGGCCTGGTCGATGCTACCCAACCGATGAACTTCTCCCTTCAACTCGGCAAGTTCAGCTTGAACCTCGGCGGCGCGGCGAAGTCCATCAACCCGGCGCAATGGTTGCGCGGTGATGACGGCACGCGCGGCGGAGCGACGATGGTCTCCGCGCTGGAACAATCGACGTGGGTTTATTCGTGCGTCACGTTGCTTTCGGAGAGCGTCTCTCAAATTCCTTTCCGACTCATCTCGGGCGATGAGGATAATGAGAAGGTGCAGACGGGCGGCCCGGAGTTCGATCTCTTCGCGCATCCGCATCCGCAACTGGACCGATTCGCGTTCTGGGATCTGCTGGTGTCGTGGCTGATGTTGAAAGGCGAGGCGTTCATCCTTCCCCTGGACAAACAAGGCGCGGCGCTGGGGAGCGGTTCCCGCGTGAAACCCGCGACGCTGCTTATTCTTCCGCCGGATTCGTTCCGGCACGTCATCGATGGAAACCGCCTCGCTCTCTGGCAATACACGGGCGCGGGCGCGCAGTCGCCGCTGGGCACGGCGGTGTTTCTGCCGGAGGAGATCATCCACATCAAGCTCACGCATCCTTACGATTTCTGGCGCGGCCTGGCTCCGCTCCGGGTGGCGATGCTCTCGGCCTCGTCCGACTACGCGAGCGCGCAGTTCGAGAAGGGGCTGATGATGAACAACGCCGACACCGGCGTGATCGTGACGACGGATCAGCAGCCGGACGAAACGCAGCGGCTCGCGATCTCGATGGCGTTGAAGGAACGCAAGCGCGCGGCGGGCACGGCGGATCGCCCGCTCTTCCTCTGGGGCGGCGCGAAGGTGGACCGGCCTACGGTCTCCAGCGCAGACATGCAATTTTTGGAGAACCGGAAATTCAAGCGGCAGGAAATCTGCGCGGTCTTCAAGGTGCCGCAGGAGTTGCTCGGGTTCACCGAGGATGCGAACCGCAGCGTGGGCGACATGGCGCGATTGAATTTCATCGAGAACCGGATCGCGCCGTTGTGCGCACGGATTGAGGCGGCGTTGAACCGGCTGATCGAACGCATTGATCCTCGGTTGCGTGGGGAGTTCCATATTAAAGGGACGCCGGTGATGCAGGCGGCGCAACGGGCGCGGTGGGATGTGGCGTTGAAGGCGTTCAACGCGGGTGTGCCGTTGAATACGGCGAACAAAGTTTTTGATCTCGGCCTGCCGATGCTGGCGCATGGGGACAGGGCGTATCTGCCGTTCAGCCTCCAGCCGGTGGATGCGGATGGAATGCCGGACGTGCCGGACGCGCCAGCGGCGGACAGCACCGTGCCTCCGGGGGACACCGTGCCGGTGAAGGAATTGCGGGCGGCGCTGGCGGTCCTGAAAGCCGCAGAGGGGAAAAGGGGAGAAGGGGAAAAGGAGATCGTGAAAACGATCCATCAGTGCGGATCGTCCGGCGCCTATGCGGCGAGCATCGCGGGCAGCGTGAAGCGGAAGAGGACGACGTTGCGGAATTTTTTCGTGGGGCAACAGGAACGGGTGCTGGCGAACATCGACAAGGTTGAAGGGGACAAGTTGAAGGTTGCAGGCTCAGAAACCAAAGCGGTGGAGGATATTTTCGATCTGCTCGCGGAAAACGAGAAGTTGTGGAAGAAGATGACGCCGCTGCTCAAGGGCGATCTGCTGTTCGGCGGGGCGCAGGTGTGGCAGGAGCTGGGGCTGAACGCGGATGACTTCGCAATCCCGCCGCAAAAGGCCATCGAGTTTCTCGCGAAGCGATCCAATGAGATCAAGCAGATCAATTCCACGACCTTCTCGAAGCTGAAGGATTCGCTGGCTCAGGCGCTCAAGGACGGGGACACGCACGCGGAGATCGTGGCGCGCGTGAAAGAAGTTTATTCCGGCGCGACGGATGCGCGGGCCGAGACCATCGCGACGACGGAAACAAACATCGCGACGAACGCCGGGCGGTTCGAGGGCATGAAGGAAGCGGGCGCGGAACGCAAGGGCTGGCAGGCGACGAACCTCGAAGGCGTGCGGCCTGAACATCTCCAGGCCGAACTGGATTACCAGGACGAGGGCGTGCCGATCGACGAACCATTCATCGTGGCCGGCGAGGAGCTGATGCACCCTGGAGATCCGAGCGGATCGGCGGGGAACGTGATCAATTGCCGATGTTTTACGTTTGCGATTTTCCCCGAGAAGAGCGGCGCGCGCGGAGCGGCACGCCCCACCCGGCACTTGAGCTATGAGGAATTTGCACGCCGTGAAGAGGCGAAAGCAACCAGCAGCCAAACGATCTATAACATCAAAGATCGTGTCAGGGTCAGGCCGGGCAAGCAGCACGACGAAATGACCGGGGACAAGGCGGGCACAATTGCCGAGATTAGCACGCCGGGGCTTGGCATCAAATTCGACGGCATGGACGAGGTGCACCGCTGGTACACCGACGAGGAGGTCGAGAAGGCATGACAACGCACCAGGATTCGATTTGCGGGGCCGGAACTCCCGGACCCATCACGACGCAGAACCGTTCTGAACCCCCTTTGCAATCCAACGGCAGGCCATTGCAATCCGATTTTAACCCGGCGATGCCCCGGATGGACCGGCCTTGGGCACCAGTTATTTACGATTGCGTGAAATTAT
>JAYTDO010000041.1:0-3189 GCA_043735935.1 Chthoniobacteraceae bacterium | reverse complement strand
GCGAAGGCGGCGAAGATTAGCTCGACGTAGATGCCCGCGGCGGAGACGAGCATGCGGTGGTAGCGATTCGGCATGACCCACGAGTCGCTGACATTCACGAAGAAGTAGGGCGTGAAGACGAGGGCCATCACGCCGACTTCGTGGACTTCACCTCCGTAATGTTTGCAGGTCAGGCCATGGCCCAACTCGTGGATGGATTTGATGACGAAGGTGCTCGCCCACATGAGGACCACGTTGTGAAAGGAGAAGAGGTTTCCCAGTGCGGCAGCGACGTGGTTGTAATTCCGCAGGAAGACGACGACTGCGATCGCGATCAGCGTGCAGGAAACGTACGCGGCCGGGCGGGTCCAGATCCACCACATGGGACGCGCCATTTTCCCAAAGATCCGGTCCGGATCCAAAAGGGAAAACCGAAAGAAGAAGACCCGATTGGCGAGGTTGTAGAGGAAGGATTTCGACGCCTTTTTCTTCTTCACCGCGTCGTAGCGCAGCTTGAGACGTTGCCCTTGCACCGTCAGGAACTGGAGCAACGCGAGGTCATTGGCAAACCGCAGGACGCGTTCGTTGAGTTCCTCCCTCGAATACTCGAGGAGGACGTGCGGGTGACGTTTGACGTAAAGCTCGCGGATGGCGCCGAAGGTACGTTTGCCGTCGAATAACGTCGCAAGGAAATAGTCCTCCGCCGTCATGCGGAAATACTGAAGGGAGACGGGATCCTTCACCACGTAGTAGCTGCGCCCCTCGAAGGGCTGCTGGGTGACGACCAAATCCCCGCGCAACGCCGGCAGGACGATATTCTCCTGCTCCGCAGGAGGCGGCCCGCTGACTGGCTCTGGATGGACGGCGGCGGCGGCCATTGGCAATGTGACTAGGGGATTCTTCCGCGCTACTTGGCCTTGGCAAAGTCGGCGTTCGCACGCATGCCGGCCTTGATGGTGTGGGCCTTGTTGTCGATGAGCACCTTGATGCGGAACATGCCGCTGCCTGCCTCGATCCGCGGGTCGACGAAGGAAACTTTCCCGGTGAATTCGGCGTTGTTGATCACCGGGACTTTGACGCGCACTTCCTGGCCTTCCTTGATGGTGCCGAGGATCGATGGGTCGAGATAAAACTGTGCGTAGACCTGATCGAAGCTGACGATGTCCATGAGCTTCTCGGCGCGATCGACCGACTCGCCGGCTTCCTTGTATTTCTTCACGACGACGCCGCTTAGCGGCGCGACGACGGTCTTTTCCTTCAGTGCCAGTGCAGCGATGCGATGCAGGATTTTTGCCAGTTCGAGCTGAGCGGTCTCTTCGAGCCACTTCTCCTTGCTGCCCATCTTATCCTTGAACAGGGCCTCTGTGCCTTGGGACTTAAAGGTGGAAAGCTCGATCAGCTTCTGGGTGCGCTCGACTTCGAGAGCCTCGCGATCGGAACGCAGTTGCACGAGCGGCTGCCCTTCCTTCACTTCATCGCCCTCCTCGACGAGCACCGCATTGATGACCTCCTGCAGCACCGGTGACGACACACTGACCTGCTTGAATGGAATGATGAGACCCTGCTTGTCTTCGGCGTGGACGACGGCAAGCGCGAGCAGGAGTGAGGCGAAGAAGGTGGAGCGAAATTTCATAAAGGAAGATTTACCCGATCATTCGCATCTGGAACCACGCCCAGACGCGCGTGACCCAAAGGACGATGAGCGGGCGTCGTCCGAGTTCGATCTTGCCACGCCCGGTCAGGCCAGGCCGCAATGCAGGCTTCAGCGCCTCGGGGACATCGATGTTTTTAAACGTAACGATGAAGACGTTTTCTTTCTCCCGTGCCATCGCCTGCGAACTGATCTGCTCATGCCGCGAGAGTTGGGCGTGAAAAGTATGCGCGCTCTGGCTGTAGAGGATAAAGCTGACGTCGACCGGTTTGCCCTTGCCGAATTCCTTCTCGACGATGCCGACCTTCTTTTCATCGAGGTCGATCTGCGCCTCCCATTCGTCCAAGGCGGCGACTTCCGCGAACCCGGTGCCGGGCTGGAGGTACTCGCCGACGTGCAATTCGAGATCTTTGGTCACCACCACGCCGTCGATGCGCGAGCGCAATGTCGCCGACGCGATGTCCGCGCGAATCTTTTTCTCATTTTCCTCCGCCACGCGCGCCTGAAGGAAGGCGACGTTCGCCGCCGCTTCGTCGCCCAGTCCCCGATACCGCTCAGCCTCGGCATTCATCCGGCGTCGCTCCTGAGCATTCGTTTCGAGCTCCGTCTCGAGCTTGCTGGTATCGAGGTGCGCGACCGGATCGCCTTTCTTGACATGATCTCCCTCGCGCACCAGCACCCGCTCGACGCGACCGGGGATCTCCGTGACGATCGCCGAACGGTTCATCGGCGTGAGCGCACAGTCGCCATCCACCCGGTCCATTTTCGGATAGAGGAAAATCACCGTGACGATCGTGAGGAAGACCGCGAGGCGAAAAAGCGTCCTCCTGCGACGATGGCCCGTGAGCGCCCGCCGCGTATCGCGGAGTTGTTTGGTGAGGGTCAGGAATGGCAGCGAGTGGTAGTCTTCCGCCGCCGCCAGTGATTTACCGGTGTGCGTCGCCAGCCACTCGGTCAGTCGTGTGGTGGACGCGGGCTCCTTCGATCCGGCTGCGCCCTCGAAGAAACCTTCCGTCGTGCTTTCGGCAAAGTACGCGCCGACGAGTTGCTTATCGTCATCGAGCATCGGAGCGACCGCCCCGCTGACGACGTGGGAAAGATCAAAATATGCCAGGTCGATTTCGTCCGTCCGCCGTACCGCCGGGGCGAGGTCGGAGCCATTCTGCTGGTTGGCAGCTTCCGCGCGCGCGAGGAGTTCCTTCTTGCTGACGAGCACCAACTCCGGCGCCGCGTGGGCGCCCACGAACGCGCTCATCGCCTTCACCATCGCACTCTTTTTCTCGACGATTTCCTGTCCGGAAATCGACATCACCCGCCAGCGGTCCCCTTCCAGCAGAAGGACCGAACACCGCTCACATCCGATCAGATCCCGGCCGTAGTTCGAGGCGAGCCGCGCGACTTCGAGTGGATCGAGCGACCCAGCCAGATCGCTGGTGAATTTAAGAACGTGCTGCAACCGCTGGGTCTCGACGACCAGGTTCCCTAGTCGCCGCGACTGGAAATGGTGTTCCACGTTCGCTGCCAGCGAAGTCAAAAACGTCGCGAATTCGGCGTAGTTC
>JAYTDO010000040.1:0-2065 GCA_043735935.1 Chthoniobacteraceae bacterium | reverse complement strand
GTCGATGAAGATCCCGATCACGACGGGTTTTCCAACCTAGACGAATACCTCGGCGCGGATCTGAGCGACGCCAACGGGGACAAGGACTCCACGGACCCGCAAAAAAAGGAATCTCATCCTCCCTACCATACAAAGCTGTTCCTGAAACAGTATATCAAGGTGCCCTTCCGCCTCCTCTTTAACGCCTACGACGGCGATCCAAAGCGCGACAAGCCGGAAGCAATGAATTTTCAGATCAACACGGTCGATCTACGGCAACCCAGTGTGTTCCTCAAACTGGGTGAAAAGGTGCCGAACACGAAATTCAAACTCATCAAATTCGAGCCGAAATGGAAAAAGAATGAGAGCATCGGTGAAGAGGAGGAAGTGTCCGAGCTGACGGTCCAACACGAAGAAACCGGCGACACGATCGTTCTTATTTATACCAAGGTGACCGATTCTCCCGACTCATTCGCCCTCTTCTCCTATCTCTGGCCCGACCCGAAGCAACCGCAGGATATTCGCGTTAAGAAGCTTCAGGAATTCGTTCTCAAGCCGGATATCCAGGAGAAATACAAACTCATTGACATCAAAGAAACGGAAGCGGTAATACAGCTCCCCGGCGGAGAAAAATACACCGTCCCGCCGCTTCCAAAGAAATAGTCGCCGCCTTCCTGCTCAGCGCCGAGCGGAGCGCAGCGGCCGTTTTTTACGATCGCATATCCGCATTTTACCAAACCAGCCTGCTCACCATCCTTAACGAAGCTTACCAATGACCAAGCCCCCACTCGCCTCGACCATCGCCTCGATGCTCAGCCTCGCCGCCTTCGCGCCGACGCTGCTGCTGCCACAGACCACCTTTGCCGCTCCTGAAAGTGAGGTTGCGCGGGAATTAGCACGCCGGCATAACGACGTCGTGCTCGGTCAGGCCTCAGTCGAGACCGCCACGAAAGCCTACAGTGAAAAGGACTACGAGACCGCCGTCGTTCAGTACAAGTTCGCCGTCGACCGCGTGCCGAACGCCGACAACAGCCGTGGGCTCTACAACAAAGCGCTGAACGGATTCTGCGACGCCAGCATCAAGCTCGCTGAGCAGCGCATCGCCGAAGGCCGGTATGCGGATGCTGAAAATCTTTGTAAACAGGTGCTCGACGAAAAATACAATCCCCGCTGCAAAGGCGCGGTTGTCCTACTCTCACGCCTCGAGACGCCCGGATATTACAACCGGACGATCGGACCGCGCTTCCGTGGCAACGTCGAAGAAGTGAAAAAGATGCTGTTGGAAGCTCAGGGTTTCTATGACAGCGCTCGCTACGACCTCGCATTCAAGCGCTGCGAACAGGTCTTGAACATCGACGCCTACAACATTTCCGCCAGGAAGATGGAGGAGAAAATCAACCTCCAGCGTGATAATTACGCCGTCAGCGGCTACGAAGAGACACGCTCCCGCGCCGTCTGGCACACCGACATGGCGTGGGTTAATCCGGTTCGCAAATTCGGTTTAGGAACCGATACGACCATCATCGATAACACGACCGACGCCGCCGGTACAGCCAAGATCAATGCAAAACTCAGCGGCATCATCATCCCGCGCCTTGAATTCAAGGACGCGACGATCCGTGAAGCGGTTGATTTCCTTAAGAAGAAAAGCGCCGATCTCGACGTAAAGGAAACCGATCCGACACGCCGCGGCGTCAACATCGTCCTCAAGCTTGACGCCGGCAGTGGAGGAGGAGGCGGACTACCGCCGGCACCAGAAGCTGCCGCACCTTCGATCCCGGGCCTCGACCCGCTTCCGGGCGCAGCCCCTGCAGCCGCACCCGCGGCATTCGGCAATTCGCTGAATCCCAACGACGCGCGGATCACGGTATCTCTCACCAACATCCCGCTCGTCGAAGCGTTGAAATACGTCACCGGCCTCGCAAACCTCAAGTTTAAGGTCGAGCCGTATGCCGTTTCCGTGGTTCCGCAGAGCGTGAACACCGAGGTGATGATCACCAAACAATACAAGGTCCCGCCGGGATTCATCAATCGCGTCGCCAACGGTGGCGCCGACGGAGGCGGTAACGCCCTTGCCCCGACTGCT